>NZ_FONF01000001.1:87288-389539 GCF_900112835.1 Marinobacter sp. DSM 26671
GTGAAGGACGTCCAGGTCACCACAAACCCGCCGCCACTCAGGCCACTGACGCTGGGCTCATACTGAAAAGAGCTGAATTCGGTATTGACCTGAAATTCACCTCCGACCGGATTACCTGCCGCGTCGAACCGTTGCCCTTGCACACCGGCAGAGCTGCCGTCCGAGCCACTATCATCCCGCCAGACCGCGACAAAACCACCGTCATTCAGTGCGGCAATCGCCGATTCATACTGAAAGGAACTGGTCGTGGTATTGACCAGAAACTCACTGCCCGCGGGCAGCCCATCCGCACCAAAGCGCTGGGCAAAAACCCCATAGCCCGAGCCATCGGCGCTGGACACCTGGTCGGTCCAGCTCACGACAAAACCACCACCATCAAGGCCGGTGACCCGCGCGTCGACCTGATCACCAAAAATTTGGGAATTGACGATGAACTCCGGCCCGGTAATCACGCCCTCCGCAGTATAACGCTGAGCAAAAATCCCATAGCCGGAGCCGTCTTCGTTATCCGATTCCCAAATCACGACATAACCGCCATCGGCCAAAGAGGCGACCGACGGCTCACGCTGCTCCCCCTCCACAAAGCTGTTGACCTGACGTTCACCAAACACCGGTCCAACGCCGTCCGTGGATGGCGTGATATTGATGGTTACTATGACCGGCTCAGAAGTACCGCCGTCACCGTCGCTGAGCTGAATGGTGATATCCCGGGAAGCCACCGGATCGTCCGACGTATTCTCATAGGTGAGATTTTCAACCAACGCTTCAACACTGGTGGGATTGGCACTGGCATTGAGCGTGACCACCAGATCACCGCCGTTGCTGCCGTCTGACGTGATGGATCCGATAACGATGCCGCCATAAGTTACGTCGGTGCCTGACACACCAATCTGGCCGGCAGCGGTGCCCTGATTGCGGATACCGAACTGTTCCTGAGACTCTGCATCCTGTCCGAACTGATCAAAGATACCGAAACCGGTGATCCGGCTGACAATCAGGGTGCCTCCATCAAAGTTGGCCGAGTCTGCATCGCTGACTGCCGACGCACCGTTGGTATCAATCAGCTGCGGAGCGCTGTTGAGGTCGTTCTCATCATAGGTGACGTTGGTGTGAATGCCGTCCACTTCCGGGCTGGCCTGAATCGAAAAAGCAGCAGGATCGCCAAAGGTCTTGCTGAAGATGCCGTAACCACTGCCGTCACCGGCAGAGCCACTGGTAAAGGAAGACCAGGCGACCACATAACCGCCATTATCCAGCGCAGTCACCGTGGGCTGGTACTGGACACTGCTGATCTCTTCGTTCACCTGGAACTCAGAACCTACTGGATTGCCGGACGCGTCAAACTCCTGACCAAAAACCCCACTGCTACTGCCGTCTGCGCCACTCTGATCGGTCCAGACAATAACGAAACCACCGCCTGCAAGGGCGGTAATGGCGGAGTCCTGCTGGTTACTGCTCGTGGTGGTATTGACCTGTATCTCGCCACTAAGCGGTGTGCCACTGGCATTGAATAAACGCGCGAACACCCCGTCACTGGAACCATCCCCGGCAGACCCACTGGTTGCAGAAGTCCAGACCACCACAAAGTTACCGCTGGCGAGTTCAGTAACCCTCGGCTCGGTCTGATTGCCCGATGTTTCCAGATTGATCTGGACCTCCCCGCCGAGCGCTGTCCCCGTATCGCTGTAGCGCTGCACAAAAATGCCGTAGCCGCTGCCGTCGCCGGCAGTGCCACTGGTAAAAGACGCCCAGGCCACCACAAAACCATCCCCGAGAGGGCTGACACTGGGTTGAAACTGGGAGCTGGAAAATTCGGTATTGACCTGGAATTCACTTCCCACGGCATTGCCGGCGGCATCGTAGCGTTGCGCAAAAACCCCGTCGCCACTGCCGTCCAGGCTGCCGCCATCACGCCAAACCACCACATATCCGCCATCGGTCAGCCCTGTCACCTGCGCCTCATACTGAGAGCTAGAGGTGGAGGTATTGACCAACGCGACGCCACCTAAAGGCTGGTCGCTGGCATCAAACTGCTGTTTGTAGATGCCGGTTCCGCTCCCATCGGCGGCTTCCCAGGTCACCACATAACCACCTCCCGACAGAGCGGCCACTGCCGCTGTGTTCTGATCCCCGATGGCGGAGTCACTGATCTGAAATTCCGCACCGAGGCGGGCGCCGGACTCGCTGAAACGCTGCGCAAAGATACCGTCGCCACTGCCATCCTGATTCTGCGACGTCCAGACCAGGATATAGCTGCCATCGGCCAACGTGCGTATGACGGGCTCATCCTGATCACCACTGGTGTAGAGGTTCACCTTGCCCTCATCAAAGGGGTTGTCATCGAGTGAGTACTCATAGGTGGCCATGGCAAAGGATGAAAGCGGGAGAGTGGAAGTCGTACCCGAATTATCCATAATCGCCCAGTTTCTGCCCGCTTCGGTATGACCCAATTTGGTTGGGGATGCAGAAACCCTAACGCCCCAATGCTGGCCCAATGCCTCCAGCAGACGCACCCCACACTCCTGAGCTGAGACGCTGCACGCGATCAGCCCTAATCTCTTCCCGCGCATCCACTTTGAAAGCCCCAGGTTCAGACTTGTTCGCACTGCCAACTGGTTCGTATCAATCTCATGTGCCCCCAACTTTAATTTTCCGGGGGCGCCGTGACACAAAATAAAGTATTGACTGAATTCGCGACCTGCCGAGTTCAGATAGCGCTCCAATTTAAACAAGGCGTCATCATCACGCTGGACTAGCAAGATGTGGTCGGCTTTCAGTTCACCGGACAGGAGTAGTTCTATGCCTTTCAGTTCGGCGTCAGCAATGAGTAGGGTTTTGGATGGGTTATTGGTCTGAGAATTGAGTACCATGTTCACGTCGAGAACCCCTTCTAGAGTTTCAATCCATGAAGAACCCGGCGGCATGACACACGAATGCGCAGCACGAAATCCGGATGCGGGTGTTATTGGCACAAGGATTTACTGATCCATAATCCTTTACAGCATGCCCTCGGGTCGAGACGGCTTAAATCCCAATAATTCACTCAGGCAGGGTAATCGACCACTTGATGTGCTTGAGCAAAAACCAAACCACAAAGTTTTTTTTGCTGCGAAACAATAATTTATTTCTTAAAGATATTTGAAAACACCCTGTTTGGCCCAGATGCACGAGGATGGTGTAAATTTTTTGGACATTTCGTCATTCACCCCACACACCCAACCGACGCCTTAAGCAGGGGATATATTCAATAGGTTAAATACTGAATTAGTTGCACGGCTGCATGTCTCGGCATGCTCACGGCATGTAAAGTTCCTGGACAGTTGGAAACCTTTGCTGCTGAGTATTCAGTATATGAGTCACCACGACTTGTTGTTCCTATTTTTCTGGCATCACGTAAAGGCATTGGTGGAGGGGCGTAAAACAGCTAGACAGTCTAATTGGATAGGGCCTTTACATAACTCAATTTGATAAACCACGACCATGTCAACTTTCAGATGTTGTATGACCCAGATCGAATCTGATTGGTCCACTGATCCTAGAGGTTCTCGTCATGCTCCACTATGATCAACTCTTCCAGATCAAATCCCTCTTCTATTACCCGCTCCCTGAACGCCTCAATCGCCCCTTCGCTGACTTCCGGCGTGCGTGAGAGAAACCAGAGATAGTCCCGATCGTAACCGGTCACATAGGCATACGAATACTCTTTCTTGTCGAGCTCGAACACCACGTAAGAGGCGTAAAAGGGCCCAAAGAAAGACACCTTCAGATGGCCTGTGTTTTCGTCTTCGACAAATACGGCGCGGCCGTCAGCTTCCTCCCATTTCTCTTCTTCAGCGTTATACCCGCGGTTGATGACCTTTATGCTGCCGTCATCATTACGGCTGTATTCGGCACGAACATTGGTGAGACCGCGCTCGAAAGAATGGTCCAGGCGGGCGATTTCGTACCAGGTACCCAGGTAGCGGTCGCCATCAAAACCGGTGACTGGCTCCATGTCCTCCGGAAGGCCGGTGCAACCGGACAGGGCTACAAGCCCGGCTATCAAGGACCATCTTCTTAACACTGCCATCATCGTTAGCGCACCATTTTTAAATATCAGATACGAGAAGGGCCAGCAGTTGCTGGCCCTTGATTCATACGTTGTAAAAGTCCCGATACCAGTCTACAAATCGGGCAATCCCCTCCTCTACGGGAGTGGCCGGCTTGTACCCTACGTCGTCGATCAGATCATCGACATTGGCGTAGGTGGCCGGCACGTCGCCCGGCTGCAACGGAAGCAGGTTTTTCTGGGCTTTCTTCCCGACTCGCTCCTCGATAATCTCGATAAAGCGAGATAGCTCAACCGGGTTGTTGCTCCCGATGTTGTACAGGCGATAAGGCGCCTTGCTGGTTCCGGGATCCGGGGTTGCTCCGCTCCACTCCCCGTTTGGTTCGGCGACATGGTCCAGGGTCCGGATCACGCCTTCGACGATGTCGTCGATGTAGGTGAAGTCCCGGCGGTGATGGCCATGGTTGAAGACGTCGATAGGCTCCCCGGCAAGGATCTTTTTGGTAAAGATAAACAAGGCCATATCCGGACGACCCCAGGGACCATAGACAGTGAAAAACCGCAGGCCTGTGGTCGGCAGGTTATACAGGTGGCTATACGTGTGGGCCATAAGCTCGTTGGCCTTCTTGGAGGCCGCGTAGAGACTCAGCGGATGATCCACGTTGTCGTGCACCGAGAACGGCATGGTCTCGTTGGCACCGTACACCGAGCTGCTGGACGCATAGACGAGGTGCTTGACCTTATTGTGCCTGCACCCTTCAAGGATGTTCATGAAACCAACGAGGTTGGCGTCCACATAAGCGTGAGGATTCTCGATGGAATACCGGACACCCGCCTGGGCCGCCAGGTGCACTACCCGCTCGGGTTTATGCTCGGCGAAAAGGGCTTCCATGGCAGCGCGGTCAGCCACATCCTGCCGGACTTCGGTGAAACCGGCTTTATCGGTCAGGCGTTTCAGCCGCGCTTCCTTCAGGTTCACATCGTAGTAATCATTGACGTTATCAACGCCAATGACTTCATCGCCCCGATCAAGCAGGCGATGAGCCAGGTGTGAGCCGATAAAACCGGCCGTTCCGGTAACAAGAATCTTCACGTGTCTCTCCCTGAAAAGACTGCCAGTCTCAGAACGATACCCCGGCACTCACGAACGGTCCGCCTATCTCGACATCAAGCCGGTCATTGCCGTCTTCGTAATCAATAGACATCTGACGATAGCCTGCGCGGAACTGGATCAATGAGATCTCGTACTGGCCGTAGGCGTTGAAATCGTGCAGAGAGTCACCGTCGAAGCTGATGAAGTTGCCCTCAGCACCTACGGAAACACCCGTTAGTGGCAGGTCGAAACGAGCGGCGAGGTAGCCCATGGGTATGACCGCATCGACCGTGGTTTCGTTCGATGGCGTGCCTGTTAAGGCCTCTTTGACAATAAGCTCTCCGGACAGATCCCGTGCGGTAAGGCCAAGATCCAGGTTCACCCAGTTATCAAGCACCTCGTAGTAAAGAGTCAGATCCAGTTGCTCCAAATCGAGATCAGACTGAACATCAAGGCCACCAAAATTCACGCCGCCAAAGTTACCATTTACCTGGCCACGACCACTCTGCTGTACCAGAGTGTAGTTCAATCGAACATTGGGAAGCACCGGAATCGGATGCTCAAGATACAGGGACGCATTCGCATTCGAATCGCTGTCCAGGTTGAGGTCATTTTCTACATCAACCACATCACCGTTGTCAGCAGCCTGGCCGGACAGATCCGAATCCCAGTAACTTACACTGGCTCCAAGACCAACCACATCTGCCTGTGACACAGGCGCCACCAGAAACAGTGAACCACCTACAGCAAGCATCAGTTTACGCATGACACACCTTTTGAATTTGTTGTCAGTTTCAGTCAGTCGAACTGGATTCCCAGACGGCGCCCGACTTCTTCGTACGTTTCGATCACTTCGCCAAGCCCCTGGCGGAAACGATCCTTATCCATTTTCCTGCGGGTTTCCTTGTCCCAGATCCGGCAACCGTCCGGACTGAATTCGTCACCCAGAACGATCTTGCCCTCGCAGCGACCAAACTCCAGCTTGTAATCCACAAGCAGCATGCCTGCCTCGTCAAACAGGGCCTTGAGCACGTCGTTAACCCGATAGGTCAACGATTTCATCTGCTCCAGCTCATCCGCCGCGGCCCAGCCAAAGCTGACGGCCAGGGATTCATTGACCATCGGATCGTGGAGTGCGTCGTTCTTGAGGAACAGTTCGTAGGTGGGCGGATTCAGTTCCTGCCCCTCCGCCACCCCAAGACGACGGCAGAGACTGCCGGCGGAAACATTGCGAACCACGCATTCAACCGGAATCATATCCAGCTTCTTGACGAGAGATTCGGTGGACGACAGCAACCCTTCAAAATGGGTCGGCACACCTGCCGCTTCCAGCTTCTCCATGATGAACGCATTGAACTTGTTATTCACCATGCCCTTGCGATTGAGCTGTTCCTTTTTCTCACCATCGAAGGCGGATGTGTCGTCACGGAATACCAGCACGAAACGTTCGGGGTTGTCGGTACGGTAGACGGATTTTGCCTTGCCGGCGTAGAGTTCTTCGCGTTTTTCCATTGGGGTCTCCGAAAAGCGGCCGCCTCTGGCGGCCTCTTCCTGAATCAGTATAGGTAATCGAACAGTTGCTCGAGCAGATCCGGCGTCGTCCGGCTGCCAGTGTAACCCGGAACGTCCTCGGCAGAGATGACAATGGCGTCGCTCTGCTGGCTAAGGCTGACTGTGTGCGTATGCTGGGGTGCGTCCTTGTCGCTGAACCAGCTGAACCAGCCCGGATCCCGCTCGTCTTCGGTGCGGAAATCGACATGGAACCAGCCTTCACTGCGGTTCAGATCGACAACGGGAATGCCGGAATCTGTAAGTGCCCGACTTACTTCCGCCCAGGAACGACCATAATCAAGCTCCATGCGGATCGCGACGGCTTCATCGTTTTCCGAGATCAGGCGAACCAGCGGATCGCTGACCATTCCGGATGCCGCCCGGGAAAAGGACTTGGTTTCTTCACGCGCCCTGAGAAAGTCACCCAGATCGGACAGCAGGCGTCTCTGCAATTCCAGAGCCTGCTCGGAGGGATCAGAAACGCCAGTCCAGGGGATCAGCTCATCCGGCTGATCTTCAACATCAAGCCGGCGTACCTGCACCTCTGTGGTCTTGCGTCGCACACCGGGAGCCATCCGAACTTGAAGAACGACTTTCTGTTCGCCGGCAGACGGGTTATCCGACAGCTCTACAAGGTTTCGGGCACGCTTGCTGAAATTGGCAAGTTCGGTCTGCAGGATGCCCAACTGGGGACTGTCGAAGCCGACGCCAAGACCCCGCTCGGACAGATAGCTGTTTACCGCAGGCCAGATTCTGCCCGGCACGTCGTTGACCAGGAGCCAGAGCCGACCATCCAGCTCTTCGATAACATAGTTTTCATCAAGGATGTCCGATGTCATGTCCGGCGGGCGCGGAATATCGGACGGATACATTTTGCTGGCGTCAGCCGGCTGGACATCACGGATGGGCATGGTCTGGCTGAAACGGGAATCGTCGGCAGTCTCCGGCAATTCCAGTGGTTTTCCTTCCGTGGCATTCACATAGCGTTCGGAGCGGTCTTCAACCAGACTGCAGCCCGAGGCTGCTGCCAGAAGCAACAGCCCGGATGCGACAACAACGGGTTTGAACATCAGGGTACTACCGGTTCCTTTTAGAACCTGCATCAGGTTACTCCGGTGATGGGATGATTTAAGCAAACTCAGAGAACACCTGAGGCCTTGAGGGCATCTTCCACTTCGCCATGGAACTTTTCGCTGAGCACGGTCAGCGGCAGGCGGATGCCTTCCCCAATCATTCCCATATGATGGAGCGCCCATTTCACCGGGATAGGATTCGCTTCGAGGAACAGCTTCCGGTTAAGAGGCATGAGCAGTTCGTTCAAACGCTCGGTTTCTTCACGATTTCCGGCAACAGCGGCTTCGCACAGCTGGGACATTGCCTTTGGGGCGACGTTCGCGGTGACGGACACGTTGCCCTTGGCACCGGCCAGCATAAGTTCCGCTGCCGTTGCGTCATCACCTGAATAGACAGCCAGACGGCCGTCCAACGCTTCAATCAGTTCGGCACCCCTAGGAATGTTGCCGGTGGCGTCTTTGATGCCCACGATATTCGGAATATCGGCAAGCCGGAGCACGGTCTCGTTCAGCATGTCGCACGCTGTCCTGCCGGGCACGTTGTACAGCATCTGGTTCATGCTGGGGACGGCTTCGGCAATCGCCTTGAAGTGCTGATACAGGCCTTCCTGGGTCGGCTTGTTGTAGTAGGGAACAACGAGCAGGCAGGCATCTGCGCCAAGCTTATGGGCCTCGGCCGTCAGTTCAATGGCCTCACGGGTGCTGTTGCCGCCGGTGCCCGCAATAACCGGGATGCGACCATTAACACGTTTGATGATGTGGCCAATGGTCTGGCAATGCTCTTCCGGGTCGAGCGTTGCGGATTCGCCGGTGGTGCCCACAGCAACGATGCCGTGTGTGCCGTTTTCGATATGAAAGTCTACCAGCTTGTCCAGATCCTCCCAGTGGATGTCACCGTTTGGATGCATGGGCGTGACCAGTGCGACAAGGCTACCCGTAATCATAAAAGCTCCGTCCGAATAAAACCGATATGGTAATGTTGGGCACGAACTGACACAAGGGAATTAAAGGAGATGTCATGCCATCCGTTGAGTTAAACAAACCCGTACCGGATTTTGAAGCACCCGCTACCGGAGACCAGACTGTTCGCCTGGACGATCTGAAAGGTCAGAACGTGGTGATTTATTTCTATCCGAAAGACAACACCCCTGGCTGTACTACTGAGGGACAGGACTTCCGGGACCGGATGAAGCAATTTGAGGAGCTTGATACGGTGATTCTCGGCGTATCGAGGGACGGCCTGAAAGCCCATGAGAATTTCCGGGCCAAGCATGAGTTTCCCTTTCACCTGATTTCAGACAAGGACGAGGCCCTGTGCACCCTCTTCGACGTGATCAAGCTGAAAAAGCTTTACGGGAAGGAGTACATGGGCGTTGACCGGAGCACCTTCCTGATCGACAAGGATGGCGTGCTGCGGGCTGAATGGCGCGGCGTAAAAGTGAAAGGCCACGCTGACGAGGTGCTAGAGGCTGTCAAGGCACTTTAAGTGCCTGTCAGGCGCTTCCGGGTTCCGCCGGCGGCGCCGACTCCTTCACTGGCCAGGCAGCAAACACCGCCTTGAGCATGGTAGCCAGTGGAATTGCAAAGAAAACACCCCACAAGCCCCAGATTCCCCCGAAGAACAGCACCGCGACGATAATGGCCACCGGGTGCAGATTGTTGACCTCCGAGAACAGAATGGGCACCAGAACATTGCCGTCAAGCGCCTGAATGACACCGTAGATGACCATCACCCAGATGAACTGGCTGCCCCAGCCGAAGGCGAACAGGGCAATCACCGCAACAGGGATGGTGACGACGGCCGCGCCGATATAAGGAATCACCACACTCAGCCCCACCAACAGCGAGAGCAGCGCAGCGTAAGGCATCCCCAGCAGCTTGAAGGCAATGTAGGTGGCGCCGCCCACAATCAGGATCTCGACGGCTTTGCCGCGCACGTAGTTGGCGCATTGGAGGTTCACCTCGTGCCAGATCTGCAGCATCATCGGGCGCTGGGGTGGCAGCAGCCGGGCGATGGAGTTGAGCAGCACCTCCCTGTCCTTCAGGAAAAAGAACACCAGGATAGGCACCAGCACCATGTAGATCAGCAACGCCACGAGATCTGGAATACTGGACAGCGAGAACGACACCAGCCATTGGGTCATGTGCCCCACTTCCGTACTCACCTGGCTGTAAACGGTGCTGACAGCTTCTCCGGAGATCAGGTGGGGATACTGCTGCGGCAACAGCTCAAGATAGGATTGCAGCTCCCGGATAATGCGTGGCGCCTCGCCGGCCAGGTTGCTCAACTGCGTCCAGATCAGCGGAAGCAGGCCAAACAGGAAGCCAACAAGCACGCCGAGGAAAACCAGGAAAACCCCAATAATGGAAACCGTCTCCGGCACGCCCAGTTTGTTGAGCTTGGTGACCAGACCCTGCAGAATAAAGGCCACAATCAGCGAGGCAATGGCCGGCGCAAGCATGGCACCGAACCAGATAACAAAAATGGTTCCTGTCACCAGTATCAGGAACAGGATGACCGCCTCTTCATCCGAGAAGTATTTGTGCGCGAGACCGCGTAATGTCCTGATCATTTACAGCTCCGAAATCTTAACCGCCGCACTTTATCACAAACCGGTACTGCCCGGCGGTTTCAGAACTGCTCATCAACTTGTGATCGGACATCTGCAGAAAGGCCGGAATATCCCTGGCGGAACCTGCGTCCGTAGCAATCACCTCGAGTTCTTCACCGGGCGCCATGCTGTTCAGTTCCAGCTTTGTCTTCAGCAGCGGCATCGGGCAGCGCAACCCTGAGGCATCAAGCGTTCGATCAACCATACTAGCGATACACCATCACAAAATAATAAGCGGATTTAACAAGCAGGCATTATGCCGACAGTGATAATGTATTGCATCACAATCCTCGTTAACCAGAGGATCAGAACTTTTTATCGCAAACCGCTGTCAAACCGGCGATTCAGACAACAGGCACCCGGCTTTACATGATTGCTATCCAACCCAGATCCCGAACGCTACCGGCCATGGCCATCACCGCCCTGCTGGCCCTGCTGCTTTTTTCAATGCCGGGCCACGCTCAGGAGAGCAGGCTGCCGAGCATTGGCGGTTCCGGTGGAGGCCTGATCGCGGGCCAGCAGGAATCGGATATTGGCCAGCAGGTAATGGTATCTATCCGCCGATCCGCGCCGAGAATCAGCGACCCCCTGGTGTATGACTACCTCAGCGCCATTACCTATCGCCTGGCGCCCTCGGCCCCACTCCAGAACCGGGACCTGACCCTGGCATTGATCGACAGTCCTGCTATCAACGCATTTGCGGTGCCCGGTGGCATTGTAGGCGTTAATGGCGGTCTGTTTCTCAATGCTGCGACCGAGCAACAATTTGCGTCCGTTCTCGCTCACGAACTTGCTCACCTCAGCCAGCGGCATTTTGCACGGCGCATGGAGCAGCAGGAAACCAGCGCTCCGCTCACACTCGCCGGTATGATTGCGGGCATTGTTCTGTCGGCGGTCACCCAGTCTGACATCGGTTTTGCCGCCATTGCCGGGACCCAGGCCCTGGCCGCCCAGAACATGCTTGCCTACAGCCGCTCCCATGAACAGGAAGCGGACCGGGTCGGGCTGGACATTCTGGCCAGCGCCGGGATGGACCCTCGCGGCATGCCGGAAATGTTTGAAATCATGATGCGCCAGAACCGCATGCAGGGAAATCGACTGCCAGAGTATCTGTCTACGCACCCGTTAACCCAGAGCCGCGTGGCCGACACCCGGAATCGTGCCGAACAGTATCCAGATGAAAACATCCGGGACGGCCAGGAATACCATCTGATGCGCAGCCGGCTGCAAGTGCATTACGCGCCCTCCCCCGACGTAGCCGTCGAAACCTTTGAAGCCTACCTCGATCGGCCGGATGCCCAGAGAAACGATGCCATCCGGTATGGCTTGTCCGTGGCCTACCTCGAGGACCGGCAATACGAGAAGGCAGTGGATATACTGAACGATCTGCTGGCCACGAATCCGGGCCGAATCACCTTCCAGGTAACCCTCGCAGAGGTCAGGCTTGCACAAGATCGTGTGGACGAGGCTCGATCCACTCTGAAAGACGCACTGGCGAGGAATCCGGGGAACTATCCAATCACCCACACCCTCGCCCTCACGGAAATAGCCGATGGTAATGGCGCCGCTGCGGCGGAGCATCTCAAACAGCTGACCCGTCAGCTACCGGGACAGGAGCATCTCTGGCTGAAACTGGCCGAGGCGGAGGGCATGGCAAGGAATATTGTGGGCGTGCATCGTGCCCGGGCAGAGTACGATGTTCTGATGGGCGATCTGGAGTCTGCCGAGCGTCAGCTAAGGCAGGCTCAGGAGAAGTTGCCGGCCGGGGCGCCACAGAGGCAGATTGTGACCGAGCGGCTGGCAGAAATCACCAGCCGCCTGCACGCCAGGGCCAACAGCTGATCAGGCGTTGCCAGCAGCCTTGAGATTCATGTTGGCGGTAAAATCCAACATGCGCTGCAGAGGCTGCAGCGCTTTCTCTCTCAGTTCCGGATCCACGAACACTTCCTGATCGCCCCGCTCCAGTACCTGTAGCAGATTCTGAAGGCCGTTCATCGCCATCCAGGGGCAATGGGCGCAGCTACGACAGGTAGCTCCATTGCCTGCGGTGGGCGCTTCAATCAGCGTTTTGTTCGGAGCCAGTTGCTGCATCTTGTAAAAAATGCCGTTGTCAGTGGCAACGATGAACTTTTCGTTAGGCATGGTCTGGACAGCATGAATCAGCTGCGAGGTTGAACCCACAACATCCGCCATCTCAACAACGGCATCGGGCGATTCCGGGTGGACCAGTACCGCCGCGTCCGGATAAAGGGCCTTCAGATCCTCCAGACCGCGGGATTTGAATTCCTCATGAACGATGCAGGAACCGTCCCAGAGCAGCATATCAGCACCCGTCGTTTTCTGGACGTAGTGCCCCAGGTGCTTATCCGGCGCCCAGAGGATTTTTTCGCCGCGGGCATCCAGATCTTCAACAATAGCCTGGGCACAGCTTGAGGTAACCACCCAGTCCGCCCTCGCCTTCACAGCCGCAGACGTATTGGCGTAGACCACGACCGTGCGATCCGGGTGCTGGTCACAAAACTCGGCGAACTCATCGGCAGGACAGCCCACATCCAGGGAACAGGTCGCCTCAAGCGTTGGCATCAGAACGCGCTTTTCAGGATTCAGGATCTTGGCGGTTTCGCCCATGAACCTCACGCCGGCAACCACGATGGTGGAGGCCGAATGTTGGTTGCCAAAACGGGCCATCTCGAGGGAGTCCGCAACACAGCCACCGGTTTCCTCGGCAAGCCGCTGGATATCGGGATCGGTGTAATAGTGAGCCACAAGCACCGCATCCTGCTCCTTCAGAGCCGATTTTATACGAGCCTCCAGGTCGGACTTTTCGTCCGCGCTGAGCGGCTTCGGCTCGGCAGCATGCGCCAGGTGCTCTTGAATAAGGATACGATCTTCAGCGTAAGTCATTACTGCATCTCTGTATTGCGTGAACCCGGACATTATAACATTCATGCCCCAGGCTTAATGTTTCTGAAACAGTGCGATCATACACTTGTGATCGCTTTGCCTGTTCCCTGTTTACCTAGGTAGGAACGTATACGCAAAAAAAAAGAGCCCGGAGGCTCTTTTTTCACAAAAACCCGCAGGCTTCTGTTATTTGGTGGGTCGTGAAGGATTCGAACCTTCGACCAATTGGTTAAAAGCCAACTGCTCTACCAACTGAGCTAACGACCCGTAACTGGCGACCGAAGCCTTGACTTCAATCTATACCGAATGACTCAGCCCACCCGGTATTTCGTGTTTGGTGGGTCGTGAAGGATTCGAACCTTCGACCAATTGGTTAAAAGCCAACTGCTCTACCAACTGAGCTAACGACCCAAACGAGGCGCATATAGTAATGATTTTTGGCCGTTGATCAACCCCTTTTTCTCAGGTTTCTCAACATTTTTGCCGCGCCAGACAATCAGCCGTTCTGGGACTCGAGAAACTTCCGTGCGAGGTCAGCAGCACTGCTGGACGGGTAATCATCAATCACAGTTTGCATGCTGCGCCGAGCCTGTTCTTTTTCGCCCAGGCGATCATGAGTTACGCCCAGCTTATAGACCGCATCCGGAGCCTTGCGATGGTCGGCAAAACGGGTAGCGACAATCGTGAACGCCTGTTTTGCCTGTTCGAGCTGCGGCTTGACCAGATAGACCTCGCCGAGCCAGTAATAGGCGTTGACCGTCAGATCACCTTCCGGATATTCATCGATAAATTCGTATATCCGACTAATGGCCTCATCGTATTTTTTCTGATTACGAATCAGGTCCTGGATCTGCTCGTAGGCCTTTCGTTCTTCCGCATCGGGCTGGCGGTATTCCCTGGCCTCCCGGGCCTGGCCTGAGGCAGCAGAGCCACCACCTTCGCTGGCTTCGGGAGCCGGCTGTGATGCGACCTTTTCCGAGAGATCCAGAATACGCTGATCCAGATCGATATAACGGTCGCGCCCTTGCTGCTGCAGGCGGTTAATCAGGTGCCGCTGCTCCTCCACTTCGCCCTGGAGCCGTCTGACTTCACCCTGAAGCTGCTGGATCATGTAGAACAGTTCCGACGTCGCCTGACTGCTGTTGGCGTTACGCTGACTGTCCTGGGCTGATTGCGCCAGGGCCACTCCCGCCTGCCCGAGGGCAAGCGGAAGCACCACTGTCGCCATGAGGATTTTTCTCATGGTCGTTCCTGTGTGATTACTCAAATACGAGTTCTACACGACGATTCTGGGCCCAGGCGCTCTCGCTGGAACCCATCACGGCCGGCTTCTCTTCGCCATAGCTTACGGTCTCGAGCTGGCCACGTGAAGCACCGTTTACGATCAGGAAACGCTGAACGGCGTTAGCACGACGCTCGCCAAGGGCCAGGTTGTATTCCTTGGTACCGCGCTCGTCGGCGTGACCCTCAATGCGGACGTTCTGACCCGGGTTGTTGGCGAGGAAACGTGCATGTGCCACCAGGACATCGCGGGCTTCCTGCTTGATTTCAGCCGTATCGAAATCAAAGTAGAACGTGGTGATTTCACGCAGGGCCTGTTGTTCGGCCTGCTTGCGAGCTTCCATACGCTCTTCTTCGGTCATGGCTGAAGAAGAAACACCGCCCTGGTCGTCACCTCCGTAAACAGTGGATCCACCTTCCTGGTCTACAGCAGCCACATCGGAACCATACTCGCCGCCTTCTTCGGAGGTACCACCGGTAGAGCTACAGCCCGCTACCAGACCGACGGACAACAACAGTGCGAACGCTTTTGATTGAGCTGAAAAATTCATGTTTTCTTCCTTTCAGTTGAGTGACGTTATTGCTTGAACAATGGCCAACACCGGAAAGCTCCGGGAGTCAGCGAACCAAAGGTCCCCAGGCGGGCTCACGGACATCGCCTTCGGATGCCGGCAAGCTGTACGCTGCTCCACCATCCGCGGAAATAACCGTGAGCACGTTGCTGCCATTCTGCCGGGTAGCGTAGATCAGCATCCGGCCATTGGGCGCAACACTGGGAGACTCATCAGACTCGGTGCGGGTTAGGATCGTTTCCTCCCCGGTTTTCAGTTCGGTACGGGCAATGTGAAATGCCCGATCGCGCTGGTGAACGTAATACACATAGTTACCGTCATTGTCGGGCCTTGGCCGAGCGTTGTAACGGCTGCCGAAGGTGATACGACGAGGCTCCGCACCCGGTGTATCCATGTGGTAAATCTGCGGACCTCCGGACCGGTCCGACGTAAAGAAAATGCCCTTGCCAGTGGCGTCATAGCTCGGCTCGGTATCAATAGCCCAGTGGTTCGTAAGCTTGGTCAACTGCCGGGTATCCAGGTTCATCCGGTAGATCTCGGCATTTCCGTCTTTCGAGAGGGTCATCAACAACGATCGGCCATCGTCGGACCAGGCCGGCGCCGAGTTGAGCCCCGGAAAGTCGGCCACTTTGGTGCGATTGCCGGTTGCAAGCTCATGAACAAAAATCACCGGTTTCCCTGTTTCGAACGACACATAGGCCAGCTTTTCCCCGTCTGGCGACCATGCCGGTGACAGGATGGGTTCCTGGCTTTCAAGACGGATTCTGGCGCGCTTGCCGTCCACGTCACTGACCTGCAGTCGGTAACGGGGTTTGCCGTTGGCGGTATCAAGCGTGATATAGGCAAGCTTTGTTGAGAAGGCACCCGGCACGCCTGTGATGGCCTCATATACCTTGTCGCTGATGTGGTGAGCGAGCGAGCGCATATTGGAGGCAGGTGCCGCCGCAGTTTCACCGAGAATCCGTTCCTCGCGGTTTACATCGAACAACTCATACCGGGCCTGAACACGGTCACCACTTCGGCTGAGGGCCCCCACAAGGACATAGCGCTGGCCCAGCAGGCGCCAGTCCCGGAAATACACTTCCTCCCGCCTGGATGGCAGGCTCAGCATCTTCTCGGGAGGCAGAGTCCGGAATTCGCCCGTCATGGTCAGATCCGCCTGAACAATGCTGCTGACCTTGTCGCCAGCGGGCATCTGTCCAGACTCGGCGAAAGGCACCACTGCAACAGGAATGGCCGAATCCGCGCCTTCAGTAATCCGGATCAACAGCTCAGCCCGGGCTGCCGAAACCGCGAAAAAGATCAGTGCCGTGGCGGCAAGAAGCGTTCTGGACGGTTTGTGCCAAATCCGATGTGTCATGGTGTTATCCGCATCCTTATCTCAACCGGCGTGGGTTGAATTCAATCGTAAACTGTCGGAAATACCGTTCAAAGGTATCCCGATCATTGGGTATCGGGTAACGACTCAGGGAACGCACCGCCCCCAGAGCGGAGTTATCGAACGCTGTATTCCCGCTGCTACTGACCAGCCGCACCCCGGCAAGCTCACCCGTCGGTAACAGCGTAATCTGGAGCCGCGCGGTCATCTCTTCAGTAGCCGAACTGGGCGGATACCACGCCTGGCTCAAGCGCTCACGGATCAGAGCCTGGTACTTCTCACTCTCCGACAGCATCTGGGCTTCCCGCGCTTTCGCAGCGGCCGCCTCTCTCTGGCGACGGGCTTCCTCTTCCCGGGCCCTCTGAGCCGCCTCCGCCTGGGCTTCAAGCTGCTGTTCCCGGAGCTTGCGCTCTGCCTCGAGGCGCTTGCGCTCAGCTTCCTGGCGAGCCAGTTCCTCCTGGCGCTTTCGTTCGGCCTCTTCCCGCTTCCGCTGCTCTTCCTGGCGCCGCTTCTCTTCTTCGGCTTTTCGTTCTGCCTCTTCCTGACGGCGTTTTTCTTCCTCAGCTTTCTGCCTGGCCCGCTCCTTGGCTTCCGCTTCCGCCTTTTGACGGGCAGCCTCCGCTTCACGGGCTTTCCGGGCCTCGCGTTCTTTCGCCTCTGCTTCCTGTCGCTCCTGCTCTTTCTGCTGCTGGCGCCGTTTTTCTTCTTCCTGTCGCTTCTGCTCTGCAATGCGACGGGCTTCTTCTTCCTGCCTCTGTCGTTCAGCTTCTTCCTTGCGACGCTGCTCTTCGGCCCGGCGTTCTTCATCCCGCTTTTGCTGATCGACCGGCTCTACCACCGGGCTCGGTTCCGGCTCCTGCTGGGTAATCAGCCGGGCCGATATGCTCCTGGGTGGCGGCTCATGATCGGTGCTGGTCCAAGACCAACCCGCAAGCGCAATGCCCAGAATCAACAGGTGCAACGTGACCGAGAGCGCCACCGGTGATTTCCATGGTGGCACGCCTGTTGTGGTTACTTCGCGCTGGTGATCTCTCACAACACTCCTGCCCGCAACACTATCAATTGTCGTCCCGCGGTGATTCGGTGATCAGGCCGATACTGCTCGCCCCGGCACCCTGCAACTCGGCCATCAACCGAACAACTGTGCCGTAAGTAACATTCTCATCGCCGCGAACCAGAATCTCACTGGAGGCCCGCTGCGAGAGGATCTTGGAAACCTGGGCACGCAGGTCGGACAGCGTCATGGGGTCACTGCCCTCGTCTCCGATCTCGACGTAGTACGCTCCGTTTGCATCAACCGAAACAATGATCGACTCAACATCCTTGTCAGACTGAATAGGATCGGAAGTGGTCTGGGGCAGATCAACCTTCACCCCTTGCGTCAGCATCGGGGCGGTGACCATGAAGATGATCAGCAGCACCAGCATTACGTCAATGTACGGAACCACGTTGATCTCCGACATTGGCTTGCGCCGGTTTTCCGGCATCATTCCCATGCCTTTCATAGAACTGTGCTCCTGGGCTGATTCCTGCCTCTAACTACCAACCGCATCACGCGGCGCCCTTCTCGCTCTGGTGGACGCGGCGATGGAGGATGCTGGAAAACTCATCCGCAAAGGTTTCGTAGTTCTTCAACAGGGCATCGGACATGGCGGAAAAACGGTTATAGGCAATAACCGCCGGTATTGCGGCGAACAGACCCATGGCGGTTGCGATGAGGGCCTCGGAGATGCCGGGCGCCACCGTGGCCAGTGTCGCCTGCTGAACCTGTGCCAGCCCCCGGAACGAGTTCATGATGCCCCAGACGGTGCCAAACAAACCCACATAAGGACTGGTGGAGCCGACCGTCGCCAGGAACGGCAGACTGGCCTCCAGCCGCTCGTGCTCCCGGGAGAAGGCCACCCGCATTGCCCGCTGGGTACCTTCCATAACCGCATCGGCGTCCCGGCTTTGCTGGCGCAACCGGGAAAACTCCTTGAAACCGGCCCGGAACAGGGATTCCATGCCGGAAAACGGTGTTGGATCGGCGTTCACCTCCCGGTATAACTGCCCCAGATCCATGCCTGACCAGAAACGCTCCTCGAACGCCAATTGGGCCTTCCTGGCCTTCCGGAATACCTGCAGGCGCTGGAAAATCAGGGCCCAGGACATGATTGACGCCAGGGCCAGCAAAAGCATGACCAGCTGAACCAAGACACCGGCATTGGCAATGAGGTACCAGACTGAAAGTTCTGAATCCACTTCTTACTCCTGGCTCGTTCTGTTTAACGTTTCGATGGGCTGGACATTCTTGGCCAGCAATTCCTGCATATTCGTCGGTAACCGGCGGGGACGACCGGAATCAAGCGCTACGCAGGCTACCCGCACATCACTGTCACTCAGCAACTTTCGGTCTTCGGCCCGCATCACACGCTGACGGAAATCCATCCAGACTCTACCAAAAGCCACCGGTTCCGCAGTAACCAGCAGTTCGTCATCAAGCTTGGCCGGCACCGCATAATGAATGGTCAGCCGTTGCACTACATAACTGATATTGTCCGCCAGACCCGCCCTGAGGCCAACGCCGCAACTGCGCACCCATTCGGTTCGGGCCCGCTCCATGTAATGGAGATATTTGGCATGAAATACGATGCCACCAGCGTCCGTGTCCTCGATATAGACCCGAATCGGCAGTTCGAACCTTCCCTCTGGCGCCTGTTCAACCAAAAAGATCGTCCTCCCTGCCCGACTTCGGCGGAATCACGCCGAAATGCTGATAGGCGTTGGAGGTCACCATCCGCCCTCTGGGAGTCCGGACCATATAACCCTGCTGGATCAGGAAGGGCTCAAGCACATCCTCAATGGTGCCGCGCTCTTCACTGATCGCGGCAGCAAGGCTCTCGACCCCGACAGGGCCACCGTCGAATTTCTCGATCATGGCCAGCAGCAGGCGCCGATCCATGTGATCGAAACCCTGGTTATCCACTTTCAGCATGTTCAGTGCCTGATCGGCGATGTCAGAGGTGATACGACCGTCTGAGCGGACTTCCGCAAAATCGCGGACACGGCGCAACAGGCGATTGGCGATACGCGGGGTACCCCGGGACCGGCGGGCAATTTCGAACGCGCCTGCCTCATCGACGGCTACCGAAGACAATCGCGCGGAGCGCAGAATGATGCTGGTAAGATCTTCGGTGTTATAGAACTCCAGCCGCTGCACGATGCCGAAGCGGTCACGCAGCGGCGAAGTCAGCAAGCCTGCCCGGGTGGTCGCACCGACGAGGGTGAACGGCGGCAGGTCCAGTTTGATGGAGCGGGCGGCCGGGCCCTCACCGATCATGATGTCGAGCTGGTAATCTTCCATCGCCGGATACAGCACTTCTTCCACTGCCGCGCTGAGACGGTGGATCTCGTCAATGAAGAGAACGTCACCTTCTTCGAGATTAGTCAGCATGGCGGCCAGGTCGCCGGCTTTTTCAAGCACAGGACCAGACGTTGTCTTGATGGATACGCCCATCTCATTGGCGATGATATTGGCAAGGGTTGTTTTGCCCAGACCGGGCGGGCCAAAGATCAGAACGTGGTCCAGCGCTTCCTGACGACCCCGGGCCGCGGATATGAAAATATCCATCTGCTCACGGACCGTGGGCTGGCCAACATACTCGGCCAGCAGGGTCGGGCGAATGGCCCTGTCCTGTACTTCCTCATATTCACCGGCCCGGGCCGAGATCAACCGGTCGGATTCGATCATGGCATCACCCATAGTGTGGGAATCAACATCGTGCCTCACGTTTGCCCGCTATTCCAGCGCAGCCCCAATTGTACAAAGGGGTTAGCAGGTGTCACGTTACGCTCTCTACAGGTTCGCGACAGGTTCTGACGATCAGGCTGGAATCATGTTTCGCAGGGCCAGACGGATGAGCGTTTCACTACTCATCCCCTCCCCGGCCACTTTGCTGATGGCCTTGGCAGCCTCCTGGGGCTTGTAACCCAGAGCGATCAGTGCGGCTTCCGCCTCTTCAGTGGCCGCCGGCCCGCCAGCGGGGCCTTGTCCGCCCGGCTGCCCCACGCCTGTCGTCTCGGGCGACGTTGGCACAAATTGCCCTTCAAGTTGCCCTATCCGGTCCGCCATTTCAATAAGAAGCCGTTCTGCGGTCTTCTTGCCAACGCCGGGGAGCTTGACCAGTGAGGCGGAGTCACGATTCTCAACGCAGCGAATGAACTGCTGTGCGTCCAATCCGGAAAGAATGCCAACGGCCAGCTTCGGGCCAACCCCATTAACCTTGATCAGCAGGCGGAAGAGGTCCCGGTCCAGGCTGGAAGCAAAGCCGTAGAGGCTCTGGGCGTCTTCTCGGACGGCAAAATGGGTGTGCAGGGTGACTTCATCGCCGGTCTCCGGCAGATGAAAGAAGGTGGTATAGGGGATGTCGACTTCATAGCCCAGGCCCGCGCACTCAACCAGCGCCTGGCCCGGAGCCTTTTCGACCAGAATACCTCGGATACGACCAATCAAGCTGAATCTCCTGTCGCTCCTGGGAGCGGTTTATTGTTGTCGCACACGACCGCTTCGGACTTTTCCCGCGCCACTGGCTACCCGCAGGATACTCTGACTCATGTGGGCATGGCACATGGCGATGGCGAGCGCATCGGCCGCGTCTGCCTGGGGTTTGCGTGAAAGCGAGAGCAACACCTGAACCATGTGCTGAACCTGGGATTTGTCAGCCCCGCCCTTGCCGACCACCGCCTGCTTTACCTGCCTCGCCGAGTATTCATGAACCGCCAAGCCACTGTTGGCGGCACTGACGATGGCCGCGCCGCGGGCCTGACCGAGCTTCAGAGCCGAGTCAGGATTGCGGGCCATGAACACCTGCTCGATGGCAAATTCTTCCGGCCGATACTCTCCGATCAGGGTGGCAAGGCTCTGGAATATGGTCTGAAGGCGTTCAGCCATGGGCTTCTCGCCCACCCGGATACAACCACTGTCGATGTACTCGATGTGTCGACCATCTGCCCGAATGACGCCGTAACCGGTAATTCGTGACCCCGGATCAACGCCCAGAATTATCGCCACATCAATGCTCCTGACTGGTCAAAGCGATTCCATGATGTCGCCGGAGATATCCGCGTTATGGTAGACATTCTGAACATCGTCCAGATCTTCGAGCATATCAATAAGCTTGAGGATGGTTTCCGCGCCGTCCCGATCCAGCTCAACCCGCGTGGATGGAACCATGGTTACTTCAGCATTGTCCGGCACCAGTCCCGCATTGACCAGAGATTCCTTGACGTCCAGAAACTGCTCGGGTGTGGTTACGATTTCCCAGGAACCGTCGTCCTGGGCCGCAAGGTCTTCGGCACCGGCGCTGAGTACGGCTTCCACCAGCCTGTCCTCTTCCCACTCCGGACCGTAGCTGATGATGCCCTGCTTGCTGAAAAGGTAGGCGACCGATCCGTCGGTACCGAGATTGCCACCCATCTTGTTGAACGCGTGGCGGATTTCAGCCACAGACCGGTTTTTGTTGTCGGTCATGACTTCCACGAATATCGCCACACCACCGGGGCCATAGCCTTCGTAGGTCAGCTCTTCGTAGTTGTCATCATCGCCACCACCGGCGCCACGTTCAACCGCGCGCTCGATGGTGTCTTTTTTCATATTGGCGGTGAGCGCCTTGTCGATGACGGCGCGCAGGCGGGGATTATCATCGGGATTCCCCCCGCCCTGGCGCGCGGCCACGGTCAGCTCACGAATGATTTTGGTGAAGATCTTGCCCCGCTTGGCATCTTGTGCCGCCTTGCGGTGCTTGATGTTGGCCCACTTACTGTGACCCGCCATACAGCTCCTCCCTTAAATCACTGACTTACTCGTTGCCCTCACCGGCTTCCGCCTTGTTGCCTTCAACCGGCTTTGACGGCTTGCGCAGACGGATATGCAACTCACGCAGCTGCTTCTCATCCACTTCGCCCGGCGCCTGGGTCATCAGACAGGTGGCACTCTGGGTTTTCGGGAATGCTATAACGTCACGGATGGACGAAGCGCCGGTCATCAGCATGACCAGGCGATCCAGGCCGAACGCCAGACCACCATGGGGCGGGCAACCAAACTTCAGGGCATCCAGCAGGAAGCCGAACTTGGCGCGGGCTTCCTCTTCACCGATACCCAGAATACGGAACACCGCTTCCTGCATTTTCTCATCGTGAATACGGATAGAACCGCCGCCCAATTCAGTGCCGTTCACCACCATATCGTAGGCGCGGGACAACGCGTTGGCGGGGTCTGCGGCCAGATCTTCCGGACTACAGGACGGCGCGGTGAACGGATGGTGAATTGCGGTCAGGCCGCCGTCCGGAGTTTCCTCGAACATCGGGAAATCGACAACCCAGAGCGGCGCCCACTCGGAAGTCAGCATGTCGAGATCGTGACCGATCTTGATCCGCAGTGCGCCGAGGGCTTCATTGACCACGTTGGTTTTGTCCGCGCCGAAGAACACGATGTCACCGTCTTCGGCACCCACGCGCTCCATGATAGCGAGCGCAACGTCATCACCCAGGAACTTGATGATCGGGGATTGCAGGCCTTCTACGCCCTTGGAGAGGTCATTGACCTTGATGTAAGCCAGCCCTTTGGCACCGTAGATGCCTACAAACTTGGTGTAGTCGTCAATCTGCTTGCGAGTCAGCTCGCCACCTTTCGGTACGCGCAAAGCGGCTACACGGCCTTTCGGATCTTTTGCCGGGCCCGCGAATACCTTGAAGTCCACGCCTTCAACCAGATCGTTCACATCCAGCAACTCAAGCGGGATCCGCAGATCCGGCTTGTCGCTGCCATAACGCTGCATGGCCTCGGCATAAGGCATCTGCGGGAAGGACGGAAGCTCTACATCCAGAACATCCTTGAACAGCGAACGGATCATGTCCTCGTTCAACTTCATCAGGGTCTCTTCGTCAATAAAAGAGGCCTCAATGTCCACCTGGGTAAACTCCGGCTGACGATCCGCACGCAGGTCTTCATCCCGGAAACACTTGGCAATCTGGTAGTAACGGTCGACACCAGACACCATCAGCAGCTGCTTGAACAGCTGCGGCGACTGCGGCAGTGCGAAAAAAGAACCCTCATGGGTACGGCTCGGCACCAGGTAATCCCGCGCACCTTCCGGCGTAGCACGGGTCAGGATGGGCGTTTCCACATCCATGAAGCCGTTGCTGTCCAGATAGTTACGGATGTAGCTGGTTACCCGGGAACGGAAACGCAGGCGGTTGATCATTTCCGGGCGACGCAGGTCTACAAACCGGTAGCGCAGACGCACGTCCTCGCCAACGTCGACATGCTCATCCAGCGGGAACGGCGGGGTCGCTGCGGCGTTCAGAATGCTCAGCTCCTTGCCCAGAAGCTCAACCTGCCCGGTCGGCATGTTGTTGTTTTCTGTGCCAGCAGGACGGCGACGCACCCGACCGGTTACCTTGATCACGAACTCGCTACGGACTTTTTCCGCAAGCGCAAAGCTCTCAGGGGTATCAGGATCCACAACCACCTGAGACATACCATCCCGATCCCGCAGATCCAGGAAGATAACCCCACCGTGGTCACGACGGCGGTGTACCCATCCGCAAAGTGTGACTTCCTGATCGATGTAGGATTCGTTGATCCCACCGCAATAATGACTGCGCATACCGGTTCCCGTTACGTTTAATGTGTTCAAATATGGTGCGTGTTCTGGATCGCTTGAAAAATGGTGCGACCATAGCGGAAAAGCCGCCCATTATAAACACAATGGCGGTGAAAATCAGGCGTGCGAGCACGCAAATCAAGCGGTCGGATGACTGCCGGTTGGCAGCCGGCTAGAATGCTTCTTTTTTACCAGCAGATGGAGTCTGAACTTGGCCACCAGAGCGGAGCAAAAACAGAAAACCCGGCGGGCACTGATGGATGCGGCGCTCTCGCAACTGAGTGCGGACCGGGGCTTTGGCAGTCTGAGTTTGCGGGAGGTTGCTCGGGAAGCCGGCATCGCCCCCACGTCTTTCTACCGGCACTTTGCCGAGCTTGATGAACTGGGCCTGGCTCTGGTGGACGAAGGCGGCGTTGCATTAAGGCAGCTGATGCGTCAGGCCCGCAAGCGGATTGCCCGTGATGGTGGCAGCGCCATTTCCACTTCTGTAGAAACCTTCATGGAGTACCTGGGCAACAATGCCAACCTGTTCCGGCTGATGCTTCGGGAAAGGACCGGGGTCTCCAAGCCTTTTCGGACAGCCGTAAAGGCCGAGATTGACCACTTTGTGACCGAACTGGCCGATGACCTGCGGCGGATCGCCGACGAGCAGAACAAGCCCCTCTCAGAAGCCAGACTGGTGGCTGAGGCCATGGTAACGCTGGTCTTCAACCAGGGGGCAGAAGCGCTGGATGCAACCGCTTCCGAACGTGATGAGCTGAAGGCCAAGCTGAAAACCGAGCTCAGAATGATCCTGGTCGGCTCCCAGACTCTGGCGAAACGCAACTGACCTCACTTTCGAACTAAACACCGGCCTCAAGCTCAGCAAGAACCGGGGCCAGTCTTGAGCGAACCTGCTCCAGCTCCTCATCAGAATAAGCAACCGGCGCCTGCTTGCCCCACACAGGGCCCGGCCAGGCCGGGTCGCCTTCGAACCGCACGATATGGTGAAGATGAAGCTGGGGCACCATGTTGCCAAGGGCTGCGACGTTCATCTTGTCGCCGCCAAAGACACCCATCATGGCTTCGCTGAGCGCGGAAGACTCGCGGACCAGCTGGTGCTGCTGGTCCGCCGACAACTGGTAGATCTCACGGATGCCGGCGACCGCCGGCACCAACAGCACCCAAGGCCAGGTGCTGTCATTCATCAGTCGGATTTCACAAAGCGAGCTGCTTCCGAGGCCAATCGTGTCAGCCTTCAGTCGCTCGTGTAACCGGAAAACTGCCGGTTCGCTCATACTCATCCTCCGATTATCTGGGTTTACTCGGAGTGGAACTGGGTGCGGCCACGGCCAATGGCGTAGTAAATGAGGCCGTAGCGATCCAGCATTTCCGGCTCGTAGAGATTGCGGCCATCAAAGACCACAGGTTCACGAATGGTCGCAGCAATGGATTCGAAGTCTGGGGACCGGAACTCTTTCCACTCGGTGCAGATAGCGAGAACATCTGCCCCTTTAAGCGCCTGCTCTTTCGTGCCGCACAGGGTCAGGCCTTCCTGATCACCGTAGATTCGCTGGGTTTCCTCCATGGCCTCCGGGTCGAAAGCCTGTACCCTGGCGCCGGCTTTCCAGAGATCTTCCATCAATGTGCGGGAAGAAGCTTCGCGCATATCGTCGGTATTCGGCTTGAACGCCAGCCCCCAAAGCGCAACGACCTTGCCATTGAGATCACCACCAAAATAGTGGCTGATCTTGTCGAACAACACGTGTTTCTGGGCGTAGTTGACCGATTCAACCGCATTCAGCAAGCGTGCTTCGTAACCGCAGTCGCTGGCGGTTCGGGCCAGGGCCTGAACATCTTTCGGGAAGCAGGAACCGCCGTAACCGCAACCAGGGTAGATGAAGTGATAGCCAATCCGCGGGTCGGAACCAATGCCCCGGCGCACGGCTTCGATATCAGCGCCCAGTCGCTCTGCCAGGTTGGCGATTTCGTTCATAAAGCTGATTTTGGTGGCCAGCATGGAGTTGGCCGCGTACTTGGTGAGCTCTGCGGACCGCAGGTCCATAAAGATCATGCGGTCGTGACTGCGGTTGAACGGGTAATAGACCTCTCTCAGAAGCTCAGCCGCGCGCTCGCTATCAGTCCCGACAACAATGCGATCAGGCTTCATGAAATCGTTGATGGCCGCCCCTTCCTTGAGAAACTCGGGGTTGGACACCACGTCGAAATCCAGTTCCAGGCCACGACGGTCCAGCTGGGCACGAACCGCCGTCCGGACCTTGTCGCCGGTGCCGACCGGCACCGTGGACTTGTCAACGACTACCTTGTAGTCCTCCATGTATTCGCCGATGGAACGGGCTACCGCGGTTACATACTGGAGGTCGGCAGAACCGTCTTCGTCCGGGGGCGTACCCACGGCAATAAATTGGAGTGTGCCGTGACGAACGGCATCTTCGGTATCGGTTGTAAAGGAAAGGCGGCCTGCCTCAACGGTGTGCTTTACGATATTGTCGAGGCCCGGCTCATAGATGGGAATCTGGCCATTCTTGAGCTTTTCAATTTTGCCCTGGTCCACGTCCATACAGAGAACGTCGTGGCCAACATCCGCCAGGCAAGCACCAGTAACCAGGCCAACATAACCGGTTCCAAAAATCGTTATTTTCATCCTTTAAATCCCGATACAAATACAGAAAAGTTATTGGGTGTCGTCAGCTTTTTTCTTCTGCCAGATCGCTTCCCAGGCCAGGGCTGTGCCGACAATGGTATCCAGATTGTCGTAGTCCGGCTGCCAGCCCAGGGTCTGGCGGATAAGTGTGTTGTCTGCCATCAATGCTGCCGGGTCGCCGGCGCGGCGGCCGGTTTCGGTGACCGGAAAATCAACGCCGGATTGCGCCTTGACCACATCAATCACTTCCCGGACCGTAAAGCCGCGACCATAACCGCAGTTCATGACCTTCGAATGACCACCATCTGCCATGTAGTCCAGCGCCATCACGTGGGCCTTGGCCAGGTCCTCCACGTGGATGTAGTCGCGAATGCAGGTGCCGTCCCGGGTATCGTAATCGGTGCCGAAGACACTCATGCCTTCCCGCTGTCCCGTCACGCACTCACAGGCGACTTTGATCAGATGCGTGGCTTCAGGTGTGGCCTGCCCCAACAGCCCTTCCGGATTCGCGCCTGCCACATTGAAGTAACGGAGAATCACATAATTGAGGCTGGAGGCTGCGGCCAGATCCATGATCATCCGCTCGCTCATCATCTTGGACGCGCCGTAGGGGTTGATCGGGGCCAGCGGCAGATCCTCGGTGAGCACCGTCTGCTCGGGCATACCATAGACAGCCGCGGTGGAGGAAAAAACCATGTACGGCACTTCGTGCTTTTCGACCGCTTTCAGGAGGTTCAGGGTATTGCGGGTATTGTTGCTGTAGTACTTCAGGGGGTTGGCGACAGACTCCGGCACCACAATATTGGCCGCGAAATGCAGAACCGCCTCAAACCGGTGACGGGAGAACAGATCTTCGATTGCCGCTTCATCGGCCAGATCCCCGACCACCAGTTCGCCGGCGGTGACTGCCCAGCGGTAGCCAGTGGAGAGGTTATCGAAAACAACGATATCGTGACCGGCCTGGCCCAGCTGACGGACCACGTGACTGCCAATATATCCGGCTCCGCCGGTAACGAGGACTTTCATAGGCGAAAACTACTCCTTCCCTGAATTCTGTTTGCGCAGACGCCGGATCTCTGCCCGTCGCCAACTGAAAAACTCACTGATCACCTGGCTACACTGATCTGACAAGACGCCGCCAACGGCGGTCACGTCCCAGTTCAGATGGGGCTCTTCGAGTGTCCGGCGTGCAGACTCTATTGCACCGGCCTTGGGCTCACGTGCCCCATAGACAAGCCGACTGATTCTGCCGTGGACGATCGCACCCACGCACATGGTACAGGGCTCCAGAGTAACGTAAAGCGTGGCATCCGGCAGCCGATAATTGCCCACCCGGGCGGCGGCATCGCGCAGCGCCCTGATTTCGGCATGGGCCGTGGGATCGCAACCGGAAATCGGCGCGTTAAAACCCGCGCCGATTTCCTTGCCATCCAGAACCACCACGGCACCGACAGGCACTTCGCCCTTTGCTGCAGCCTCACCAGCCAGCTGGAGCGCGCGATTCATCCAGCGCTCGTCTTCCGGCGTCGCCTCAGACATCGGACCGGCTCACCCGTCGATTATTCCCACTCGATGGTTGCCGGCGGCTTGGACGAAACATCGTAGGTCACCCGGGATACACCGGTGATCTCATTGATGATCCGGTTGGAAACGGTCTCAAGGAGATCGTAAGGCAGATGCGCCCAGCGGGCGGTCATGAAATCGATGGTTTCAACAGCACGAAGAGCCACCACGTATTCATAGCGGCGGGCGTCACCTACCACGCCTACCGACTTGACCGGCAGGAATACTGCAAAGGCCTGGCTCGTCTTGTGGTAGAAATCCGCACGGTGGAGTTCCTCCAGGAAAATGGCGTCGGCGCGGCGCAGGATATCGGCATATTCCTTTTTCACTTCACCGAGAATACGCACGCCCAGACCCGGCCCCGGGAACGGGTGGCGGTACACCATGTCGTAGGGCAAACCAAGCTCAAGGCCGATCCGGCGCACCTCATCCTTGAACAGCTCCCGCAGCGGCTCCACCAGCTTCATTTTCATGGTTTCCGGCAAGCCACCTACGTTGTGGTGGGACTTGATCACATGCGCCTTGCCGGTCTTGGAAGCAGCGGACTCAATGACGTCCGGATAGATCGTGCCCTGAGCCAGCCAGTTCACGTCCTTGATGTTGGCCGCCTCGTCGTCAAACACATCAATAAAGGTGTTGCCAATTATTTTGCGCTTTTGCTCCGGGTCACTGACACCTTTCAGCTTCGACAGGAACAGATCTTCCGCATCGACCCGAATGACCTTTACGCCCATGTTGCTGGCGAACATGTCCATCACCTGGTCACCCTCGTGCAGACGCAGGAGGCCATTGTCCACGAACACGCAAGTCAGCTGATCACCGATAGCACGATGCAGCAGGGCCGCCGTTACGGATGAGTCCACGCCACCAGAAAGGCCGAGCAAAACCTTGTCACTGCCGACCTGTGCACGAATCTGTTGAACCGCATCATCCACAATCTTGGCCGGAGTCCAAAGGGCTTCGCATTTACAGATAGTCAGGATGAAATGCTCAAGAATTCGCTTGCCCTGAAGGGTATGGGTTACCTCCGGGTGGAACTGAACGCCGTAGAGATTCCGGCTGAGATCCTGCATTGCAGAAATCGGCGCACTCTCGGTTGAGGCCAGCAATTCAAAGCCTTCCGGCATTGCTACAACCTTGTCACCATGGCTCATCCAAACATCCAGAAGGGATTCGCCGGCCGGCGTCAGGTGATCGGTAATATCCGCCAACAGCGGGCCCTTGGCGCGAACCTTTACCTGGGCATAGCCAAACTCACGCTTTTCGGAACTGGCTACGCGGCCTCCGAGCTGCTCCGCCATGGTCTGCATGCCGTAGCAGATGCCGAGAATCGGGATACCGCGGTCAAACAGCCCTTCCGGCGCCCGGGGACCGCCCAGCTGAGTTACCGACTCCGGACCGCCTGCAAGAATAATCCCCTTCGGATTGAACTCATTAAGCTCGTCATCGGTGATATCGAACGCTTTGATCTCACAGTAAACGCCGATCTCGCGAACACGGCGGGCAATCAGCTGGGTGTACTGGGAACCGAAATCGAGAATCAGGATGCGGTGGTCGTGGATGTTCTGGGCCATGGAGTCCTCGGGGCTGAATAAACAACGCGGCCCTCTGGGGGCCGCGTCTGGTAGGGCAATGGTTAACCGATACGGTAGTTGGGCGATTCTTTGGTGATGGTCACATCGTGCACATGGCTCTCACGCATACCCGCGTTGGTGATGCGCACGAATTCAGGCTTAGTGCGCATTTCTTCCATGGTGGCGCTACCGGTGTAGCCCATGGCAGCCCGCAGGCCACCAACCAGCTGGTGAACGATGTTACGCATCGGACCTTTGCAGGCAACGCGGCCTTCGATGCCTTCAGGAACCAGTTTCTCGATACCCTTACTGGCGTCCTGGAAGTAACGATCGCTGGAGCCCTGCCCCATGGCGCCGATGGAACCCATGCCACGATAGGCCTTGTAACTGCGGCCCTGGAACAGCTCCACTTCGCCAGGTGCCTCATCGGTACCTGCCAAAAGGCTACCGATCATGACGCTATGGGCGCCTGCGGCAATGGCTTTGGCAATATCACCGGAGAAACGGATACCGCCGTCGGCGATTACCGGGACTCCGTGCTCTCTCAGCGCTGCGGCCACGTTGGAAACCGCAGAAATCTGGGGCACACCAATACCCGCCACAATACGGGTGGTGCAGATGGAACCGGGGCCAATGCCTACCTTTACTGCATCCGCGCCGGCTTCCGCCAGGGCGAGCGCCGCGTGTGACGTGGCGATGTTGCCGCCAATCACCTGCACATCGGGGAAATTCTTCTTGATAAAGCGCACGCGCTCCATCACACCACGGGAATGACCGTGAGCGGTATCCACCACGATCACGTCGACCCCGGCTTCGGCCAGTGCGGTAATGCGGGCTTCGGTGTCGCCACCGGTGCTCACGGCCGCGCCAACTCTCAAACGACCCTGATCGTCTTTACACGCCAGCGGGTAATCTTTCGCCTTCTGGATATCCTTGACCGTGATCAGGCCGCGCAGCTCGAAGTTATCGTTAACGACCAGAACCTTCTCGATCCGATGGCGATGCAGCAGCTCTTTCACTTCCTCGAGACAGGCGCCTTCCTTGACCGTAACCAGCTTTTCCTTGGGCGTCATGATATCCCGAACCAGCGTGTCCATCCGGCTTTCAAAACGGATGTCGCGGCCAGTGACGATACCGATCAGGTCGTGGCCGTCCACCACCGGAAGACCGGAGATGCTGTTCGCCATGGTGATATCTACCAGTTCGCGAACCGTTGTCTCGGGCGAAACTGTAATCGGATCCTTCACCACGCCACTCTCGAACTTTTTGACCTTGCGGACGGCTGCCGCCTGTTGCTCAACGGTCATGTTCTTGTGCATGATGCCGATACCGCCTTCCTGAGCCATGGCGATGGCCAATTCTGCCTCGGTAACGGTATCCATGGCGGAAGACAGAAGAGGAATGTTGAGGGTGATACCCTTGGTCAGCTGGGTTTGCAGGCTAACCTCGTGGGGCAGCACTTCTGAATATCCGGGAACCAGCAGAACGTCATCAAATGTGAGGGCTTCTTCGGCAATTCGCAGCATTGGGATCCGCCTTTTGATCGTGCTAAGTTGGGAATTTCCGTGCCGTACCCGCGGCGGTACGACAAAGCAAAATCCTTAATCGATCTATTATAATGGGGCTCTCGAAGACAGTAAACCGGCCCTTTTTTAAGGTTCGATTGCATCTTTTTGAAATTTCGCTATTTTTACCCTCCCTCTTTTCGGCTATTGCGTATGTATAACGACGGATCAGGACCGGCGACGCCGCATCTTCAGGACACCCGCCCCCGGGCACTCAGCGTCAGCGAGCTCAACCACCAGGCCAGACATCTTCTGGAATCGAGCTTTATGCAGGTGTGGGTGGAAGGTGAACTCTCCGGACTTTCTCGCCCCTCGTCCGGCCACTGGTATTTTTCCCTGAAAGACCGGAAATGCCAGGTGCGATGCGCCATGTTCCGGGGCATGAACCAGCGCATCCGCACACCACCGAAAGAGGGCGATCAGGTCCGGATCCGCGGCAAGGTCACTCTTTACGAGAACCGCGGCGACTTCCAGATTATCGTTGAACACGTCGAACCTGCGGGGCTCGGCGCCCTCCAACAGGCCTTCGAGGAGCTCAAGCGGAAATTGCTGGCCGAAGGACTGTTCGAACAGGCCAGCAAGAAACCGCTGCCCTCACTGCCCAGGCACATCGGTGTCGTCACTTCACCCACCGGCGCCGCGATCCACGACATACTCACCGTTCTCGCCCGGCGGTGCCCCGCTATACCCGTAACGCTCTACCCCACTGCCGTTCAGGGCAAGGCGGCGACCGCTGACATCGTACGAGCCATCGAAGCCGCACAGAACCACGGCGTTGCCGATGTCCTGATTATCGGCCGTGGCGGTGGCTCTCTGGAGGATCTCTGGTGCTTCAATGAAGAAGCGGTCGCCCGCGCGATTGCCGCTTGCCGGATCCCCACGGTCAGTGCGGTTGGTCACGAGGTCGATGTAACCATTGCCGATTTCGTGGCTGATCTTCGGGCCCCGACGCCCTCCGCGGCCGCCGAAAAGATTTCGCCGGACCAGTCAGACTGGCTTAAACAGCTAAGAGACCGGGAATTCCGCCTGTCCAACGCCATGGGCCTGGCCATGAAGCGCCTGGGCACCCAGCTCGGACATCTGAGCGCCCGGTTGCGCGACCCAAGAAGGGAGCTTCTGGAGAAAGCCCAGCGAATGGATGAGCTGGAACTGCGCCTCCGAAAAGCTATTCGACAGCGCCTGACAACCGTTGGCGTGCGCAATGATCACCTGCGCCAGAGACTGGTCATGCAGTCGCCACACCGCCAGCTCTCGGATAGCCAGGACGCGCTGCGGCGCGTGAGCGAGCGATTGGTTTCGGTAATGCAGCAGGACCTGAAACAGCGTCGCGACAACCTGGAACATGCGGCGCAGACTCTGAATGTGGTCAGCCCCCTTGCGACCCTTGGACGGGGTTATTCCATCGTGCGCGACAACAACGGAATCATTATTAGGGATGCCACAAACGTTAATCCCGGCGACACCATCTCAGCCCACGTTGCACGGGGTGAAATGACTGCGAAGGTGACTTCGGTCAAATCTGCAGAAGAAACTGGCCCCTAGAGCCCCAAGACTAAGCCAATGGTCTACTAGTCCATGATTTCAAACGGCCTAAAGTTGTCAGGAAACGTATTAAAACAACAACAGGCACGATGAGGTGGAATGTATGGACTACCACTCAGAGTTCCGGCGGTCGATAGACAAACCGGACGAATTCTGGCGTGAACAGGCGGAAAAAATTGACTGGATCGAACCGCCGAAAACCATCTGGCAGCCAACCGACAATGGGCACGGGCAGTGGTTCCCCGACGGCACTCTGAACACTTGCGATGTGGCACTGGATGCCAACATCCGTGCAGGGCGTGGCGACCAGAAAGCCCTGATCTACGATTCTCCGGTTACCGATACCCAGCGCTCCTACACCTACAACGAGCTGACCGATGAAGTGGCCCGGTTCGCTGGAGCCCTCAAAGACCGTGGCATCACCAAGGGCGACCGGGTCATCATCTACATGCCGATGATTCCGGAAGCCGTCATTGCAATGCTCGGCTGCGCGCGAATTGGCGCCATTCATTCTGTGGTCTTCGGCGGCTTTGCAGCCCATGAGCTTGCGGTTCGCATCGATGACGCCAAACCGAAGGCTGTGATTACCGCTTCCTGTGGCATCGAAGTCACCCGTGTGATCGAGTACAAGCCCCTGGTCGACAAGGCCATTGATCAGGCCAGCCACAAACCGGAAACCTGCATCGTTTACCAGCGCCAACAGGCAAAGGCCGAACTTCAGGCTGGCCGTGACCACGACTGGAACGAATTGATGGAAACGGCCGAACCAGCCGACCCGGTGCCCGTCAAATCAACAGACCCGCTCTATATTCTTTACACTTCAGGCACCACCGGTAAACCCAAAGGTGTGGTGCGCGACAACGGTGGTCATGCGGTTGCGCTGAACTACAGCATGAAGCTGGTCTACGACGCCAAACCCGGCGATGTTTACTGGGCTGCCTCTGACGTTGGCTGGGTCGTCGGCCACAGCTACATCGTCTACGCGCCATTGTTTGCGGGTTGCACGACCATCATGTACGAGGGCAAGCCGGTGAAAACACCGGATGCCGGCGCCTTCTGGCGAGTGGTTCAGGATCACAAAGTGAACATGCTGTTCACTGCCCCGACCGCATTCCGGGCCGTCCGCAAGGAAGATCCGGAAGCAGACCAACTTTCACGCTACGACATCAGTTCACTGAAAAGACTGTTCCTGGCCGGCGAGCGACTCGATCCCGCCACCTATGAGTGGCTGAAAGAGCACACTGGCCTGCCGGTTCTCGACCACTGGTGGCAGACCGAAACCGGTTGGGCCATTTGCTGCAATCCGGTGGGAATCGAGTTAATGGCGACCAAACCAGGTTCGGCAACCGTTCCCTCCCCTGGCTACAACGTGCAGGTAGTGGACATGAACGGCAGCCAGATGCCCGCCGGCGAGCAGGGTCAGATTGCTGTAAAACTGCCACTGCCACCCGGCTGTATGATGACAGTCTGGGGCGACGATGAGCGATTCCGCAAAACCTACCTGGAACCGATATCGGGATTCTACAGCTCCGGCGACGGCGGCTTCATTGACGATGACGGGTACGTGTTCGTTATGGGCCGTACCGATGACGTTATCAATGTCGCTGGCCACCGGCTCTCTACCGGTGAGATGGAGGAAGTCGTCGCTTCCCACCCGGCCATAGCAGAGTGCTGCGTCGTGGGTGCGCACGATGATATGAAAGGGCAGATCCCCATAGGGCTGGTTCTGATCAAGGACGGCGCAACCATCGACCATGACGAACTGGAAGACGAGCTGGTGGAGATGGTTCGAGACAAGATTGGCGCCATCGCCTGTTTCCGCCGCGCCCTGGTGGTTGATCGCCTGCCCAAGACCCGTTCCGGCAAGATCCTCAGACGGGTCATCCGCCAGATTGCCGATGGCGAGGAATACTCGGTGCCCAGCACCATTGATGACCCTGCCATTCTGGAAGAAATCAGCGAGCAGTTCCGCCGCTGACAGAGCCACCGTGAAAGCTGCCCGCCCCGCCCGAACCGGGGGCGGGCAATTTCTGCCCAATCAAATCCCAACCTGTTGTTTTTGCCGGCAATAAAACCTTCACGAAAGCTGCAAAAATTTCGTTGACGCCCCCCAAAGTCGGTCTATACTGAAATTGCTGTGAAAATACAGCGGTATTTGGTGAATGCGTTTCAACGTCCTGCCGAAGTGCTCTTCGTTGCCCCTTCCTCAGTACTCTCTGGATTTCTCAGCAACGATTCCATGTGGAATTTTGAAGGTCCCGTGAGGGCAAATTACAGAAAGACAGGAAAGATCAATGTCCGATACTAAAACCGGCCACGTTAAGTGGTTTAACGAGTCCAAAGGCTTTGGCTTCATTGCTCAGGACGGTGGCAGCGACGTGTTTGTTCACTACAGCGCAATCAATGCAAGCGGTTTCCGCACCCTGACCGAAGGCCAGCAGGTGCAGTTCACCGTAACACAGGGCCCGAAAGGCCCGCAGGCGGAAAACGTTACCCCGGTCTAAGGGTATACGCTCCGTCCTTTGCCCCTCACGGGCATCGGAAAACCAACAAGCCGGCATTCGTGCCGGCTTGTGTCGTCAGGACGGCAGGTTTTTCAGGCACCCGCCGCTTCAGGTTCCGCTTCCGTCTCAGGCATTTCGATACCCACTGCCTGGGCGACTGCCGAAAACAGGGCCTGCAAGGTGGCAGATGTCGTGTCTTCGGCCAGTGCCGCAGCGCTGCAATGCATACCGCTTGCGGTCAGGCGAATACAGGCCAGTGCGTTGGCATTGGTGCCCTCACCCAGCGCAAACTCGTCGTAAGCCTCGACAGCAATGGAGATACCAAAGCGCTTCTCCAGCGCCTCAGATACAGCCTCCACTGCGCCCAGCCCATGGCCATCCAGACGAACCGGCGATGCATCGCGACCCACCGACACCTCGGCATGCACACCCTCTTCGTCCCGATGCAGGTCGTAGGAGCGCAGCGCCCAGTCGGCGTGGACTTTCAGATAGCGATCCTCGAACAGGCGATGAATGGTCAGCGAGTCAATCTCGCCACCGTTGGTTTCCGCCTCTCTCTGGACCACCTTGCTGAACTCGATCTGCAACCAGCGTGGCAGACTGATGTTGTAATCCCGCTCCAGAACATAGGCGACACCGCCCTTGCCAGACTGACTGTTGATGCGAACCACTTCCTCATAGCGGCGACCAACATCGAACGGGTCGATGGGCAGATACGCGACGTTCCAGGTTTCGCCATCCTTTCGGCGCGCCAGACACTTGCGAATGGCATCCTGATGGCTGCCTGAGAAGGCGGTGAACACCAGTTCGCCGGCGTAGGGATGGCGTGGATGGGTGGAAATCTCCGTACAGGCCTCAACCACTTCGGTGATCTCTGCCATGCCCGACAGATCCAGCGTGGGATCAATGCCCTGGGAGTACAGGTTCATGGCCATGGTCACCAGATCCATGTTGCCGGTGCGCTCACCGTTGCCCATCAATGTGCCCTCGACCCGATCGGCCCCTGCCATTACCGCCAATTCGGCGGCGGCCACGGCACAGCCGCGATCATTGTGAGTATGCACGCTGATGCTGATGTGTTCACGGCGCTGGATGTTGTCGCAGATCCACTCGATCTGGTCCGCAAACACGTTGGGTGTCGCCATTTCAACGGTGGCAGGCAGGTTGATAATCATCGGCTGGCCCTCTTCCGGACGCCAGACCTCACTCACGGCATCAATCACTTCCGCGGCGAAATCCAGCTCGGTACCGGTAAAGCTTTCCGGTGAATACTGGAACGTCCACTCGGTCTCCGGGTAGCGCGCGGCGATGTCACGAACCAGTTTGGCACCATTGACGGCAATGTCCCTGATACCGTCACGATCCAGACCAAACACCTGCTCCCGCTGAACCGTGGAAGTAGAATTGTAGACATGCACGATTGCCTTTCGGGCGCCGGCCAATGCTTCATAGGTACGCTCGATCAACTCAGGACGAGCCTGGGTCAGCACCTGTATCTTCACATCCTCGGGGATGCGATTTTCTTCAATCAGCTTGCGGCAGAAGTCGAAATCCGGTTGGCTGGCAGCGGGAAAGCCAATCTCGATTTCCTTGAAACCCAACTTCACCAGCAATTCGAACATCCGCGTTTTCTGGGCAACAGACATGGGCTTCACCAGTGCCTGATTACCATCCCGAAGATCTACGGCACACCAGGTTGGCGCCTTCTCGATGACCTTGTCCGGCCAGCGACGATCGGTTTTGGCAACAGGTTTGAACGCAACGTATTTGCGATGATCGAAAGCCATGCGTGTAATTCCTTGCGGTTTCAGAAGTGAATTCTTTGATGGGTACAGGTTAACGCGAAAAAGCTGGTATTTGATTGCGAACTTGAGCGGGGAAGCGTATTTTCTAACCTATAAATTGCCTGATAAACGCCATTCTTGGAATTTTATGACCGAAAACAAGAAAACCCTCGCCAAAATTGACAAGATGGACCGCCGAATCCTCGAACAGATCCAGCAGGATGGCTCCCTGACCAACCAGGAGCTGGCTGAGAAAGTCGGGCTATCACCTTCGCCCTGTCTCCGTCGTGTGCGGGCACTGGAGGATGCCGGTATCATCGTCAGAACCGTCACCATTCTGGACCACAAGAAACTTGGCCTTTCTCTGACGGCGATCATCCTGATTGGCATGGATCGGCATACGCCCGAGCGTTTCGCGGCCTTTGAAGAGCAGGTTGCAGAGTACCCGGAGGTGCAGGAGTGCTATCTGATTACGGGCCAGGACGCCGATTACATGCTGAAGGTGGTGGTACCGGACATGGACCATTACCACCATTTCCTGCTGAACCGCATTACCCGCATTCAGGGCGTCAGCGGCGTGCACTCCAGCTTCGTGCTCCGGCGAGTGATCGACAGTACTGCCCTGCCATTGGGGTACCTTTCCTGACTCAGGCGACGAGCTCGCGGACGTAAGCCCTTGCCATACATTTGAGCTCCTCCACCAGTTGTCGACCCTGGGCGTCGGGCAGAGTTACCGCCAACCGGAGGACAGTGCCGGCGGACCTTGGCAACAAAAGGCTTGCGGTCCAGCGCCGATCATCAGGAATCCGGGGACACTCCTCTTTGAGTTTCCGATCCAGATCGCGGGCGTTGGTGTACAGCTCTCTCAGATCCAGCTCCCTCAGCTCAGGCATTGCCTCTACACCACTCCAGATCGCCGAGTAGGCGGGCTCGTGGCGATAGAACTCATAAAACTGATCGATGAGAACGTCTACCGCATCGCTGAGATTCAGTTCCTGCAACCGTTCCCGCAGAGCCCGCTCCATCTTCTCCACGTGCTGTTCGGCAATGGCATGGACGATGGCCGCCTTGTTGGGAAAGTAGCGGTAGAGAGAAGCCAGCGACATGCCCGATTGTCGGGCAATGGCTGACATGCTCGCAGCATCGACACCGGTCTCATGAAAAATGGCGGCGGCATGGCGAAGGATGGTGTTAACGCGCTCCCGGCTGCGGGCCTGAACCGGCCGGCGCCGCGGGGCGACATCAATAGATTCGTCGGTCATCATCTGTACCTTGTGCAACAGGCTCCGTACAATAATGGCCACTTTACGACAAATAAAGGCTCCGGCGGGCCAACCGCCGCCTGTCCATTAGTCTAACACTTCAGATTTATTACAAACGGAAGACACGATGCGAGCAAGCCGCTACCTGATTGCCACCCAGAAAGAGACCCCCGCCGACGCCGAGATCATCAGCCATCAGTTGATGTTGCGTGCCGGCATGATTCGCAAACTGGCCGCCGGGCTATACACCTGGTTGCCAATGGGCCTGCGTACCCTGCGCAAGGTCGAGCGAATCGTTCGCGAAGAAATGGACAAGAGTGGCGCTCAGGAAGTGTTGATGCCTGCGGTCCAGCCGGCCGAACTCTGGGAGGAATCCGGACGCTGGACCCAGTACGGCGGCGAACTGCTGCGAATGAAAGACCGTCATGGCCGTGATTTCTGTTTCGGACCGACCCACGAAGAGGTCATTACCGACCTGATCCGGAATGAGATCAGCAGCTACAAGGAGTTGCCAGCCAACTTCTACCAGGTTCAGACCAAATTCCGGGACGAGCGTCGCCCCCGGTTTGGCGTGATGCGCGCCCGGGAATTCCTGATGAAGGACGCTTATTCCTTCCATCTGAACGCCGAGTCCCTGAACGAAACCTACGAATTGATGCACCGCACCTACTGCGCCATTTTCGACCGTTTCGGCCTGGATTACCGTGCGGTACAGGCGGACTCCGGGGCCATTGGTGGCAGCGCATCCCACGAGTTTCACGTGCTTGCATCTTCAGGTGAAGATGACATCGTGTTCAGCACCGGGAGCGATTACGCGGCCAACATCGAGAAAGCAGAAGCAGTAGCCCCGAGCGGCACCCGCCCTGCTCCGGTCGAGGAAATGAAGGAAGTCGCCACGCCGGACCAGAAAACCATCGACGCGGTATCACAGCTGCTGGGCATTGACGCCACCCGCACGGTCAAAACCCTGCTGGTGAAGGCGGAAGCCGACGAAGACGGCAGCTCCGGGCTGGTTGCACTGGTTCTGCGGGGCGATCACACCCTGAACGAGATCAAGGCCGAAAACCTGGCCGGCGTTGCCGAGCCTCTGACCATGGCCACCGATGAGGAAATCGAACAGGCTGTCGGCTGCAAGCCCGGATCTATCGGACCGGTAAACCTCAACGTGCCCGTCATTGTGGACCGCAGTGCCGCGCATCTGGCGGACTTTGTTTGCGGCGCCAACCGGGAAGGCTTCCACCTTACCGGCGTGAACTGGGAGAGAGACGCTGCGCTTGAACGGGTGGAAGACCTGCGCAACGTGGTTGAGGGCGACCCCAGCCCGGATGGCAAGGGCACTCTGGAGATCCGGCGCGGCATTGAAGTGGGCCACATCTTCAAACTTGGCAACAAGTACAGCACTGCCATGAACGCCACGGTTCTAGATGAGAACGGGAAAACCGTGATTATGGACATGGGCTGTTACGGCCTGGGTGTTTCCCGGGTTGTTGCCGCAGCCATTGAACAGAACCACGATGAAAACGGCATCATCTGGCCCGATGCCATTGCGCCTTTCCAGGTGGCCATTGTTACCCTGAACGCCCATAAGTCACCAACCGTTGCCGAGGCCGGAGAAAAGCTTTATGAACAGCTACGCCAAGCCGGTTACGATGTGCTTCTGGACGACCGAAAAGAGCGCCCTGGCGTGAAGTTTGCCGATATGGAATTGATTGGTATCCCGCACCGGTTCGTGGTTTCCGAGCGTGGTCTGGCAGCCGGAACCCTGGAATACAAAGGCAGAAAGGATGCGGAAAAACAGGATGTCCCGGTGGCTGAAGCGCTGCCATTCCTGGTCAACGCATCGCCCCGAAAAGGGCTCTGATCGCTGTCCGCATACGCGGACAAGCCTCTGACGGCACTTGTATAAAGCAGTGCCGTCAGGGATTTTCCCTTCCCGAACCACCCACAATCCCTGGCTCCATTTCCAGGGTGACACCAAACCGGTCAACGACTGACTGACGAACTTCTCTGGCAAGCTCCAGTATGTCGGCACCTGTGCCGCCCGAGTGGTTAATCAGCACCAGCGCCTGTCGGTTATGCACGCCCACCCGGGCATTCCGGAAGCCTTTCCAGCCACTTTGATCGATCAGCCACGCCGCTGCCAGTTTGACCCCCTGCTCCTGAGGATAAGCCACAATATCCGGGTGCCGCTCGCTGAGTGCCTCGAACGTTACTCCGTCAACCACCGGGTTCTTGAAGAAACTTCCGGCGTTCGGAATCATATCCGGGTCCGGCAACTTTCGTCGGCGAATGGCCATTATGGCCTCTGCCACATGCAAAGGGTCGAGGGCGGTTTCCGCTGTATCACCGAGGTACTCCCGGAGATCCCGATATCCGAGCACCAGAGGACGTGAGCGGGACAGGCCCAAACGGATTTCGGTGATCACATAGCGACCCGGCGTCTGTTTGAACAGGCTGTCGCGGTAGGAAAAACGGCACTGGGCGTTCTTGAGAACAACCAGCTCACCCGAATTGCGATCCAGTGCGGTGACGGATTCCAGGCAATCGCCGAGCTCAACACCATAGGCACCAATATTCTGGACGGGCGCCGCGCCGGCCGTGCCCGGGATAAGCGCCAGATTCTCGATACCGCGATAACCGGCCCGGGCAGCATACAGGACCGCCTCATGCCAGTTTTCACCCGCACCAAGCACCAGGGTCGCCCTGTGGTCCTCAATGTGCTCCCAACGGCGGCCACGAATCGCCAGACGCACCACCAGCCCCGCGAAGTCACCCGCGAACACCAGGTTACTGCCGCCCCCCAGAATCAGGACTTCCTGATCCTCCGATGAGGCCCAGTCCAGAGACCTGACCAACTCATCTGAGGTGTGAACTTCGACATAAAAACGGGCTTTGGCCGGCACGTGCAGGGTATTCAGCGCCTCCAGCTCTATGTTTTCCCGAATTTCCGGCTGCTGACTCAAGCCAGGCGCCCCCGGATGTCCGCCAGCAGGCCCTCGCCGGCTTCCTGGATCAGGTCAAGCACGGTTTCAAAACCTGCGTCACCACCGTAATAGGGATCTGGCACTTCCTGATGGGCCGACTGACCGAACTCCAGAAACAGGGCTGGCCGGGTGCCGCCATTTTGATGCCATACGTCCTTGATGTCCGCCAGGTTCTGGCGATCCATCACCAGCACGTAGTCAAAGGTGTCCAGATCCTCCGGACTGAACTGGCGGGCCCGTAATCCACTGATGTCGATACCCCGGCGCCGGGCAGCCTCCTGGGCGCGGGCGTCAGGAGTCTTGCCAATGTGCCAGTCACCGGTGCCGCAGGAGTCGATGTGAACCTGATCTGCAAGGCCCGCCTGCTCCACCAGTGAGCGAAACACACCTTCAGCACTGGGCGATCGACAGATGTTGCCCAGGCACACGAAAAGAACGTTTACCGGTTCAGCCATTCTCGCTATTCCTCTTCTCCAGCCAGCCTCGGACCCTGTGCAAATCGGCGTCGGTATCAACGCCGCCCGGCGGGTTGACGGCGGCCACATCCACGTGAATACGGGCACCATTATAGAGAGCCCTCAACTGTTCCAGAGATTCGGTTACCTCGGTCGGCGCAGGCGCCCAGCTGACAAACTCGGCCAGGACGGAAGCACGGTAACCATAGATGCCGATATGCCGGAAATATCCGACATTATCCGGCAAGGAGGTGTCCAGCCCCGTCAGAGGTGTGCCCTCCAGCCACTGATCCCTGGCCCACGGGATCGGCGCACGGCTGAAATAATGGGCGATCCCCCTGTGATCGAACACCACCTTGACCACATTGGGATTGAACACGTGCTCCGGATCGTGGATCCGCTCACACAGTGTGGCAATGGCGACTTCAGGATAAAACTCCAGATTGTCGGCCACCTGGTTGATCAGTTCGGGCGGGATCAGGGGCTCGTCACCCTGCACGTTAACGACCCGATGATCCGGCCCGAAACCCAGCACCCGTGCAACCTCCTCAAGACGGTCTGTGCCGCTGGCGTGATTGGGTGATGTCATGACCACTTCTGCACCGAAGCCTTCGCATGCGGTCCGGATCCGATCATCGTCCGTGGCGACAACGACCCTGTCTGCGCGGCTTTCCGCGGCACGCTCACAGACATGCTGGATCATCGGCTTGCCGGCAATGTCTGCCAGAGGCTTGCCCGGAAGGCGGCTGGACGCATAGCGGGCCGGAATCACAACGGTAAAAGACATGTAGTAACCACCTGGCTGACTTGGGTTTAACGCTTGTGCAGACGCTCATCAGTAGAGAGCGTCCGGGCTTCGGTAGCCAACATCACAGGAATCCCCTCGCGGATCGGGAACGCCATGGCGTCCTGGTAACAGACCAGCTCGGTTCTGTCCTCGTTGAGTTTCAGATCGCCCTTACACACCGGACAGGCCAACAGCGCCAACAGTTTTTTATCCATGTTGCTTACTCACTTGATATCAGGAAGTTAACGGCTCGGAACATTGGCGAACCCGGGCCAGAAACGCGTCCCGGAACGGCCCCGGCAATCTGGCCTCAACGTTGAGGCTCCAGGCATTATCGGGTGCAAATTCCCGGCATTTCACCGCGTCTTTTGCGGTCATGACTATCAACTCATCGGTATCACTGTTCAGATCCTCAGGACGGAAACGATGGTGATCCGGAAAGGCCGCTTCGGTAACATCGGCGCCAAGGGTTCTCAGTGTATCGAAAAACCGGGCCGGGTTTCCGATCCCGGCCACAGCCCTCACGGCCTTGCCCCTGAGATCGCCAACGGCTCTCGACTCCCCTGTTTTCAGGTGAACAAGGGTTGCAGGCTCAAGAATCATGGAAAATATCGCAGGGTGGTCAATGCCAACAAAGCTTTCCATGGCCTGCTCTGAAAGCTCTTTGCCATTTACAATAACAAAGTCCACAGAAGCCAGTCGCGAAACCGGCTCCCGAAGCGGGCCAACGGGGATCAAGGCGCCGTTACCGATGCCCCTTTGTCCATCAAATACCGACAGCTCCAGGTCTCTGGGCAACTTGTAGTGTTGAAGGCCGTCGTCACAAATCAGCACATCACCCAGGTTTTTCTCAAGAGCGTAATCGGCGCCCCGTCGGCGGCGCGGATCAACAACAACCGGGCACCCGGTGCTCAGCGCCAGCATGACAGGCTCGTCACCAGCTTCGGAAGGACTGGTCTCCGCCGCAACTTCCAGCGGGTACTGGCCAGCATCACCACCATACCCCCTGCTGAGAATAACCGGCCGCCAGCCATCGGATGCCAGTGCGGAAACCAGCCAGGCAGTGAGCGGCGATTTGCCGGTTCCACCGGCAGTGATGTTGCCAACCACAATGACCGGAACCGGGAGCGACACATCTCTCGCATCCCAGGCGGCCCGACGGCGGGCTTCCGCGATGCTCCGGTACAGCCAAGACAGCGGTGCCAGAAAAGCCAGAGGGCGCTTCCTTCCATACCAGAGACGCTCAACCAGCGAACTCATGGCAGATTGCACCGCGCTCATGACTGCTCGCTGAACTGCATCTGGTGCAATTGAGCGTAAGCGCCGCCAGCGGCAAGGAGTTCGTCGTGGCGGCCGGATTCGGCGATGCGGCCATTGTCCATCACCAGGATTCGGTCCGCTTTCTCGATGGTGGACAGGCGATGCGCAATAACCAGAGTGGTACGGCCCTGCATAACCGTTTCCAACGCTTCCTGGATATGGCGTTCAGATTCCGTATCCAGCGCCGATGTCGCCTCATCAAGGATCAGAATCGGGGCGTTCTTGAGCAGCGCCCGGGCGATGGCGAGCCGCTGTCGCTGCCCACCGGAAAGCATGACCCCGTTGTCACCGATCATGGTATCCAGCCCCTCGGGCATACGGTCAATAAATTCGAGCGCATGAGCCTTGGCGGCGGCCTCGCGGATTTCCTCCGGTGTGCAGTCTCTCAAAGCACCATAGGCGATATTGGCGGCGATGGTGTCGTTGAACAGGACAACGTTCTGGGTTACCAGAGCGATCTGTTTACGCAGGGCCTTGAGGGAGAAATCGCGCAACGAGTGCCCGTCGATTCGGATATCTCCGCCGGTGTACTCATAGAACCTCGGCAACAGGCTCACCAAGGTGGATTTACCGCTGCCGGAACGCCCAACCAGAGCCACACTTTGCCCGGCAGGAATGCTGAGGGATATGCCTTCCAGCACATTGTCCAACTGGTCACGGTACCGAAACGCCACTTCGTCAAACTCGATGTCGCCTTCAACGCGATCCGGCGAATATGTGCCCGGATCCTGCTCCGGCGACTCGTCGATGGTTTCGAACACATCGGAAGCCGCGGCAACGCCCTTCTGGATCTTGGCGTGAACAGAGGTGACCTGGCGGATGGGCTTGGCCATGGTCGTCGCTGCCGTGATGAATGCCACCAGCTGGCCGGTGGTCATCTCACCACGAATTTCCGGCGCCAGCATCATCCAGACGAGCCCGGCAATCGCGATGGCCACCAGCACCTGAATCACCGGAACACTGATCGCCTGAGTCGACGCCATCTTCAGACTTTGCTTGAGGTTTTTGTTATTAACCTCTTGAAAACGCTGGCGTTCGTAATCCTCACCTCCGAACGTACGAACAACCCGGTAGCCGGTAATGGATTCAGAGGCCACGTGGGTAATATCACCCATGGAGCCCTGGATACGTTTGCTGATCTTGCGGAAGCGCTTGCTGGCATAGCTTACAACCGCGGCAATAAGCGGCCCTACCGCCAGGAAAATCAGCGTGAGTTTCCAGTTGGTGTAGAACATGTAACCCAGCAGACCGACGATGGTCAGACCTTCGCGGAGCGTGATAGTCACGGCGTTGGTTGTCGCCTCCGCCACCTGCTCGACGTTAAAGGTAAGCTTCGACACCAGCCGTCCCGCCGCGTTGTCATCGAAATAGCGGGAAGGCAGTGTCATCAGTCGATCAAACACATCGTTACGGAGCGCATTGATGACCTGGCGACCGACATAGCTGATGAAGTACTGGCTCAGGAAGGTGCCCAGCCCACGGAATGCGAACACGCCAACGATAACCAGCGTCAGCATCAGACGATTCTGCTCGGTCGGATTCTCGATCGCCGCGATGACATATTCCATGGCTGCCGCCATGCCCGTCGATGCGGCGGCATAGATGATGTTACCGAGTACCGCCAGAGAGAAGGCCAGCAGAAAGGGCTTCACATAGGCGAGCAGGCGTTTGTAGGTTTCCCAGCTGCCCGCCGGCAGGCCGGCCGCAGGGTCTGGTAAAGGCTCGGGTACCTTCACTGGCTCTCAGCCTCCCGCTCAGTGGTGATACTGAGCTTGGCGAACCCCAGGCGTCCGGCAACGTCCATGGCACGAACCACAAATTCATGGGGTGTGCGGGCGTCAGCGGTAATGATGAACGGAAGCGAGTTATTGCCTTCAGCCAGTTCACGGACACCCCGCTCAAGGGTTTCCCGCCGATTATTGACCAATGTGCGGTCGTTCAGGATGTACTGACCCTCGGCATTGATCACCACGTCGATCTGCTGCACTTCAGATGCCGGCGCAGGCTCTCCACTGGCCTCAGGCAATTCAACCTGCAGATGGCTCTCGCGGGTAAAGGTCGTGGAAACCATAAAGAAAATCAGCAGCAGAAACACCACGTCGATCAGTGGCGTCAGGTCTACCCCGACTTCCTGGCTCCTCTGGCGCTTGAACTTCACGGCGTTCAGGCTCCTTCCACGTCGATTTCGCGGTCTCCGTGCACTACCTCAACCAGCTTGATCGCTTCCTGCTCCATACCGACGACTAGCTCATCCACTCTGCGGATAAAATAACGGTGGCAGATAAGTGCCGGGATGGCGACGCTCAGGCCCGCAGCCGTTGTGATCAGCGCTTCAGAAATACCACCGGCAAGGTTGCCAGCGTTGCCGACCCCGGCCAGCTGGATCTCGGCGAATACCTTGATCATGCCAATGACAGTACCAAGCAGCCCCAGCAGAGGGGTGATCGTCGCAACGGTACCCAGCGGGTTAAGGAAACGCTCCAGATCATGGATGACCTGGCTTGCCTCGTGTTCGATGCTTTCTTTCATAATTTCGCGGCCATGCTTGGCGTTAAGCAGGCCACCGGCAAGAATCCGGCCCAGGGGTGATGACCCCTGCAGGGCTTTCAGTTTCCGGCCATTGAGTTCTTTCTTCTTGATCCAGCGCCATAACTCATTGATGGTCTGGGGGGGCGCGACCCTGGAGGCGCGAAGGGTCCAGAAACGCTCCAGAATGATGGCTAGCGCCAGAATGGAGCAGGCAACAATTGGCACCATCAGAATGCCACCGGCTTTCAACAGCTCGAACACGCTTGGTCTCCCTGATTGTTTGCAAGCCGCGCTACTTTAGCATAGCTACCCGTGGAGGCCACACCTGCAATGTCACGGTATTTTACATTGGTCACGGGCAAGCCCCGAACCACCGATCCAGAACGACGAGCCATGCCGCATTTCCTTTAATACCAGCTTTTTATCGACAACGGTCATCTCGACGCTGCCTGAACATGCTGTGTTCAGCGGCACCGCTCCGACCCCCGCGTAACGTGCGGTTACCGTCGGGTGGGGATGACCGTACCGGTGGCGATAGCCAGCGGTATAGATGACCCGATCTGGTCTCAGCACGCGCACCCAGGATTCGGAAGATGAGGTTTGGCTCCCGTGGTGGGGCGCAACGAGCACGCGAGTCGAAGGGACCTGAACGTCCTCTCGGCCAGCCATATAAGCCAGATACTCTGCCTCCACGGGTTCGGTAATATCTCCCGGCAAGAGCCACTCAGCTCCGGAGTCAGGGTGGTAGATACGCAACACACAGGAAGCGTCGTTGCCCTCTTGAGCGCCCTCACCCTGCCAGAACTCGAGGACCAATCCTCCCAGCCTTTCTTCAGCCTGTTTGCAGGCTTGTACAGGCAGTTCGCCAACCTGCTGTCTGACCGCCGCAGGCTCACCAGCAATGACACGGCCGACACTGACGTTCCGGGAAAGCTCCGAGATGCTACCGGCATGATCGCTGTCGGCGTGGCTGATCACGAGGGTGTCAATTCGCTTGATTCCTTCAGCCGCCATATTGGGCAAAAGCGTGGATTCGACGGCCGAAAACACGTCGGGCACGGCAGGACCGGTATCGTAGACAAGAACCTCGCGCCCGTGTCGGACCAGAACCGAAAGACCCTGCCCAACATCCCATACCCTTACAACTGGCTCTGCAGCGTACGAATTCCGTTCGGAAGAAGGGGCCGGATACACCAGCCACAACACCGCAGAAAGGACCGCCACAAGCCGGAACATGGCGAAAGGCATACACAATACCGCGACGCTCAGCAACGCCCAGCCAAACAGCTCCGGGACACCAGCCCGGATGTCCGGCGCCTGCCACTGCGCAAGCCACATGAGCCATTGCCACAGAACACCGAGGGTTAGATCGAATATTGGCAGGAACAGCTGGGCGGCGCCTGGAACTACGGCGGCAAGCAACCCACCCGCGACAAGCACTGGCATAACCACAAGGGATACCCAGGGAATCGCGACCAGGTTGGCCAACAAACCTGCCAGGGGCTGGCCCTGCCCCAGTATTTCGAGGATTGGCCATAATCCGCCAAAAACCGCGAGCTGGGCCAGGACGAGTCCTCTCAGCCAACCGGTTCCAGCCAGTCGCGACGAGAATACAGTGATCAGGGTGGCAACCGCAGCGAACGAAAGCCAGAATCCCTGGTCCAGGGGCGCGAAAGGGTCCAGCACAAGAACGGCAGCCAACGCGGCCAGGAAAACGTTCCAGACCGGGGCCTGACGACTCATCAGTACCAGCCACCCACCGGCCACAACCATCACCAGAGCCCTCTGGGTTGGAACGGTAAATCCCGCCGCCAGGGCATAAACCAGACAGCAGAGGATAACCGCCAGGAAGGCAAACCAACGCCTTGAGCTATCGCTGACTATTTGTGCCGGAACAGTCAGCAACAGTCGCCGGCACAGAAACCCTGCCCCCAGGGCGATCAGACCCAGGTGCAGGCCCGATATGGCAACCAGGTGAATGGTGCCGGTCGCCTTGAGCACATCCCAGTGCTTCTGTTCCATGTGGCCGCGATGCCCTATGAGTAACGAAGAAACCAGCGGAAAATGACGGGCACCGCCAAATTGCTCGATGGTCCATTGGTGAAGCAAACGATGCAGCTTCCTGTACTGGCAATGGACGAAACACCCGACATCCCGGTCAACCTCCACGCTACGAATGCTGCCCGTGGCCCGGTAGCCCTTGCGAAACAGCCAGTCCTCGTAGCGAAAGCCCGCGGGGTTCAGGGAGCCGTGGGGGCGCTTGAGCACGACTTCCAGCCGCAAACGTTGGCCCGGGAGCCGCTCCATTCCGTGACCGTACCAGGACAACCTGAGCAGGTCCGGCATCCTTGCTTCCTCTCGGGTCGGGATGGGAAGGTTGTGCCACTGGGTGACACAGAAACTGAAACGTAAACTGTTGAAGCTACCGGGCGAAGGAATATCACATACGTATCCCGAGACAGAGAGACGCTCGCGTTCCAGGCTTGCCGGCAGAACCGTTGAAAGCCGGTCACTGGCATGCCACGAGGCCCAGGAGAGTCCGACGATGAGGCCAAGAGCAGATACGAATGCGGAGCTGGCAAAGGTCGGGGAAACGCAGATCCGGCCGAAGGCCAGCAGTGGTATCGCGGCTATCAACCACGTGGGAGGTGGCAGTATCGACAACCAATACAGTAAGATAACGCCACAAGAGAAGGCGATAACGCCCAGCGCTGCGGAACCGGAGTCGCCCGAAGGGCCCACCGGTCTGTTGATACTTCCGGACAATCCTTGTCCTCCTGTATGTCACAAACACCGGCAACATCCGATGAGCCGGTCTACTAACTCCGTCTAAAGGCAGAACTTCCAATGCCAAAGAAGTTCATGAAACGCTATCTGCCCTCACCAGAGAAGGTGCAAGCGATGCAGTCGCTGAGCTTTCTGGGCGATATCCTTCATGAACCGAACCTGTGGCACATCAACCGTCATAGTGTTGCGCGGGCCTTTCTCGTCGGCATCTGGTTCTGCTTTATTCCCATGCCCTTCCAGATGCTCGCGGCGGCCTTTTTTGCCATCTGGTTCAATGCCAACCTGCCGCTTTCAGTAGTCCTGGTATGGATCAGCAACCCTGTAACCATGCCGCCGATGTTCTATTTCAACTACAAGATTGGCGCCTGGGCTCTGGATCGGCCTGTACTCAGTTTTGATTTTGAGCTCTCGTGGTCCTGGATCAGCGAGCGGCTGCTGGATATCGGCATTCCCCTCTATCTCGGGTCCCTGGTGGTCGCAACGGTCTCCGCTTGCGTGGCCTACCTGATTATCCAGTATCTGTGGCGCCGGAAAATTCGCTCTGACTGGCAGGTGCGACGCACCGCACGACTCAGACGCCGTCGTGAGGCTGATCAGGCTTCCTGAATCAGGCGACCCTGCTCAAGCCGCATAACACGCCCCAGGCTTCTGGCCATTTTCATGTCATGGGTGACCATGACAAAGGCAATACCCAGCTGATCCCTCAATGACTCGATCAGCGCCTGCACCCCTTCTCCAGTATGTTCATCCAGGTTGCCCGTCGGTTCGTCCATCAGAACACAGTCCGGTTCGTTGACCAGTGCCCGGGCAATGGCCACCCTCTGGCGTTCGCCACCGGACAGCTCACCGGGTTTGTGATCCAGCCGCTCGGCAAGCCCAACCCGCTGCAGCAGGCTGGCTGCCTTTTCCCTCGACCTTGATACCGCCATACCGCCCAACGCACACGGCATCATCACGTTTTCCAGAGCGGTGAACTCCGGCAACAGGTGATGGAACTGATAGACAAACCCGAGATGGGCATTCCGGAACCGGGCACGCCGTCCCTCAGAAAGCCGGTGAATGTCTTCGCCACAAATGGAAATCTGGCCGGAAGACGGCTTGTCGAGCCCGCCCAACAAGTTGAGCAACGTGGTTTTTCCGGCACCACTGCTGCCCACTATGGCAACCGTCTCCCCCTGTGCGACTTCGAGCGAGATATCCGAAAAAATGGTGAGCTTGCCGAGACCTTCGTTATAGGTCCGGGTCACCTGACGGCAGTCTATTACCAGGGCAGAGTGTGCCATTGCGGATTGTTCCTTACTCATAACGAAGCGCCTCCGCCGGATCCACCCTGGAAGCCCGCCAGGCCGGATAAATCGTTGCCAACAGACTCATGGCGAGGCCGGCGCCACTGATGATAAACACGTCCTGCCATTGCAGCTGGGAAGGCAGATAGCTGATGAAGTAAACGTCCGCGCTCAGGAACTGGTGGCCAAGCGCTCCCTCCAGCCAGGAAATAAAGGCACTGATGTTGAGCGCTCCGAAAACGCCCAACGCCGTGCCAACAATGGTTCCGAAGATACCGATGACCGCCCCCTGAACAATAAAGATCCGCATGATGCGTCCCGGTGTTGCCCCCATGGTCCTGAGGATGGCGATGTCACCGGTTTTGTCGGTAACCACCATCACCAGCGTGGACACGATATTGAATGCAGCGACAGCCACGATAAACATCAGCAGCAGGCCGATCATGGTTTTCTCCATGCGGATGGCCTGGAACAGGTTACCGTGGGTTCGGGTCCAGTCGGATACGTAATACCGGCCGCCCAGCGACTCAGCAGCCTGCTGCGACACCTTGGGAGCCGCAAAAAGGTCATCCACCAGCAGGCGAATACCCTCGGCTTTGCCCCCGGTCCGCATGAGCTTGGCGGCATCATCCATGTGAATCAGGGTGTAATTGCCATCCAGTTCTGCCCCGACACTGAAGATGCCTTTGACCGTGAACCTTTTGAGCCTGGGCAGGACCCCGGCCGGCGTAACCGAGGCTTCCGGCAGGACCACGGTTACCTTGTCACCGATCTGAAGACGCAGGCTGGCCGCCATCAACCGACCGATGATGATGCCGAATTCGCCAGAAACCAGATCGTTGAGACTGCCTTCGACCATGTGGTTTTCAATGATAGAAACCGTGCGCTCCTCTTCCGGGAGAATGCCGTTAAGCACGACCCCGCGAACATTTCCACCGCCGGTAACCATACCCTGCCCCTGTATGAAAGGCGCAGCAGCCAGCACGCGGGGGTGCTGCTGCACCTTCGCGTCGATTGATTGCCAGTCGTCAAGCGGCCCGGCGCCTTGAATGTTAGCGTGGGGCACCATCCCGAGAATTCTCTGCTTGAGCTCCCGATCGAAACCGTTCATGACCGAGAGCACGATGATCAGAACCGCAACTCCCAGCATCAGCCCGATCATGGAGGTCAGGGAAATAAAGGAAATGAAGTGATTGCGGCGTTTGGCGGCCGTGTAACGCAAGCCAATATAGAGTGATAAGGGTCTGAACATTGAGAGGTGCCTGTTGCTACCTTCCGGTCTGTCGTGGTCTGGTTTTCCCGGGTACCTTCCAGCACGACGGGAAACTGCTAAACTGTTCTGTACCAAATAAAAATTCAGCCTTCCGGAGCCGCGATGCAGTCGTCCGACATCCCCAACCAACCGGTGGACTATTCACCCGAACGGCGGGACTTTTTCCGCATTGAAGACCGGATCGGCCTGGAGATCCGCAAGCTGGCGCCTGGCACCGCAATGGAAGAAGATGCCTTCGACGGCGACCATCTTGAGAGCCTGAAAGCTGAATTCAGGCGGCTGGATCAGGACGTTAAATCCCAGCTTGCCAGCCTTGCCGAAAAAGACCGGCTGCTTACCGGACTGATCAAATCCCTGAACGGCAAGCTGGACACGCTTGCGCGCATTATGGCCTTTGAGCAAAATCCGTTGCAACCTGAGGACTGGCAGGAAGTAACCCTGAGCGAGGGTGGGCTGTCGTTCTCGAGCAGCACCCCTGCCTGGCAGCCGGGAGACCGGCTCGCTGTTCGAATGACCCTCCCACCCGAACTTTTCCAGCCCCGCGCAGTTGCCCGAGTTATTGAGGTACACCCCGATTCGTCAGGCGGAGCAAGGGTCCACACCGAATTCGCCCGGATTGAGGACAGCGATCGCCAGCAAATCGCACGACATGTGATGCGGTGGCAGATTCGACAGCGTCAAAAGGAGTAGACTGGGGAAAAACGAGTGACTTTTGCTAATCTTTTTCGGATATTACGCTTTATCCATGTCCTCCCGAGGACATCAGTTTTCATGGAGACCCATCAATGAGAAAGCAAACTACCCTGTTCGGCGCACTGGCAGTGACTGCCACACTGGCCCTTTTCCCGATGATGTCCGCGGTAGCTGAAGAAGTCCGCGTGCCAGTTGGCACCCAGGCCGATCGCGACCAGGCCAGCTTCCCCGGCTCTGGCATGAGCCAGTCATCAGTGCGCGCTTCCTGGGGTGCACCCGTGGAAATTGAAGGTCCCGTGGGCCAGCCACCGATTACTCAGTGGCACTATCAGGGCTTTATCGTGTATTTCGAAGGCGACCGGGTTATCCATACCGTTCTCAAGCCGAATCCCTGAAGGCCCGAGGGGCCTTTCCAGGCTGGAAATTCCCTTCCCATGTCCTGACGTTCAACCAATCGTTGGTTAGAATGGCGTCTTTTATGATTCAAGGTGACGTAGTGACAACCAAACGAGTGTTGCCCGCAGAGTGGGCGCCCCAGAGTGCCGTCATGCTGACCTGGCCCCACCCGGGAACCGACTGGGCAGGCCTGATCGACGAAGTTGAACCGGTGTTCCTCGACATCGCGAAAGCCGTACTCCCACACGAACACCTTGTCATCGGTTGCGAACACGTAGTCCGCCTGCAGGAGCTAGAACGGGACCTCAATCGGTACGCCGAGGACAATGGCTTTCCGGGACGCGTGAGATCGGTTCCGGCACCGGCGAATGACACCTGGGCCCGCGACCATGGACCCATCACCATTCTCACCGATGAAGGGCCGACACTGCTGGATTTCAGGTTCAACGCCTGGGGCGGAAAGTTCCCCTGGGAAAAGGACGATGCGTTAAATAGTCACCTTTTCAATGCTGGCGTCTTCGGCACAACCAGGATGCAGCAGGTCGGGTTTGTGCTGGAAGGGGGTTCATTTGAATCGGATGGTCAGGGCACCCTGCTGACCACATCCGAGTGCCTGCTGACGCCCACCCGAAACCCGGCCATGGATCGCACGGCGATTGAACAGCTGCTTTCCGAGTTGCTGGGAATCCGGCGGATTCTCTGGCTCAACCACGGCTATCTTGCCGGGGATGACACCGACAGCCACATCGATACCCTCGCCCGATTTTGCGCCCCGGATCACATCTGCTACGTGACTTGCCCAGATGTGGCGGATGAACACTACAGCGCGTTGGCAGCCATGGAGGAGGAACTTCAGGAGTTCCGCCAGGCCGACGGCGGCCCCTACAAGCTGACGCCTCTGCCCTGGCCCGATGCCATCCATGATGAGGACGGTGAGCGTCTTCCGGCCACCTATGCCAACTTCCTGATCATCAACGAGGCGGTTTTGCTTCCCGTTTACGGCGTTGATCAGGATCAGGACGCCATCGCTGTCATGAAAGAGATCTTTCCGACACGAGAAATAGTGCCGATCAATTGCCGGCCCTTGATTCGTCAGCATGGCAGCCTTCACTGTGTGACCATGCAAATTCCCGCCGGAGTAGTCAGTTGATGAGCAGTGAGTTGCGCAAAAGCCAAATCAATGTTGCCGCCATCCAGCAGGCCTGTAGCAGCGACAAGGCCGCCAGCCTCGCCACTACCGAGAAACTGGTTCGTGAGGCCGTAGCCAGTGGCGCCAACCTGGTGATCCTCCAGGAACTTCACGCCACCTTATATTTCTGCCAGACCGAGGAAACGTCTGTTTTCGAGCTGGCAGAGCCGATTCCCGGCCCTACCAGCAAGCGCCTGTCTGACCTGGCCCGGGAACTGGGTATTGTGCTGGTTGGATCCATTTTCGAACGTCGTATGAACGGCGTGTACCACAACACGGCGGTTGTATTTGAGAAAGACGGCTCCCTGGCAGGGCTGTACCGGAAAATGCACATTCCGGACGACCCGGGGTTCTATGAAAAATTCTACTTCACGCCCGGTGATGCCCAGTTCAACGATGGCCGCAGCGGTTTCACGCCTATCGATACGTCTGTCGGCAGGCTCGGCGTGCTGGTGTGCTGGGACCAGTGGTACCCCGAGGCCGCAAGGCTGATGGCCCTGGCTGGCGCCGAGATCCTGATCTACCCCACTGCGATCGGCTGGGATGTAACGGATGACCCCTATGAACAGGCGCGTCAACTGGACGCCTGGGTCACCGTGCAAAGGGGCCATGCCGTTGCCAACAACCTGCCAGTCGTGGCTCCGAACCGGGTAGGCACCGAACCCGACCCCTCCGGGCACAGCGACGGCATCCGTTTCTGGGGCAACAGTTTTATCTGTGGCCCGCAGGGTGAGTTGCTGGCCCGGGGCGATGACAGCTCCGAATGCATCCTTGCCGTCACCCTGGATCGCAACCGCAGTGAATCGGTTCGCCGTATCTGGCCGTATTTGAGAGATCGCCGAATAGACGCCTACGGCGACATCCTCAAACGCGTAAGGGACTGAGCCCCGAATGAAAAAACTGGTCGATACCGTAGTCAGCGAACTGAACCAGATACTCCTGGGCAAAGACCAACAGGTACGCCTTGCCCTCTGCGGGCTTCTGGCCCGGGGGCACCTGCTGATCGAAGATATCCCCGGCATGGGCAAAACCACTCTTTCTCATGCCCTGGCCAAGGTGATGGGGCTGACGTACCAGCGCATCCAGTTCACCAACGACCTGCTTCCGGCGGATGTGCTGGGTTACTCCATGTACGACAAACAGGCCGGCAGCCTGGTATTCCACCCCGGCCCGATCTTTGCCCAGGTGGTGTTGGCTGATGAAATCAACCGGGCATCACCGCGAACGCAGAGCGCTCTGCTCGAAGCCATGGAAGAACGGCAAGTGTCCATCGAGGGCGAGACCCGGCCACTGCCCCATCCGTTCTTCGTGATTGCCACGCAGAATCCCATTGAGCAGGGCGGCACCTATCCCCTGCCCGAGTCCCAACTGGACCGGTTCCTTATGCGTCTTCGCCTCGGCTATCCGGACCCACGGGCCGAGCGGGAGCTGCTGGAGGGCGAAGACCGTCGTGCCATGACCGAAAAGCTGCCGACCCTGCTCTCCCAGGCCGACCTGAAAACCCTGCAGGAAGGCGTCACCCGGATAACCGCCAGCCCGGCTCTTCTGGATTACGTGCAACGGTTGCTGGAACAGAGCCGGAGAATGCCCGGCCTTCTCTACGGGCTTTCGCCCCGGGCGGGATTGGGACTGGTGCGGGCCGCCAAGGCGTGGGCTCTGATGGAGGGGCGTCATCACGTGCTGCCTGACGACATCCAGGCCGTGTTCCCTGCAGTGGCGGCCCACCGTCTCGAACAGGGCGAGTCCGGCAAAAGCGCGGAAAGGGTTCGTCAGCTGTTGGCAACTGTTTCTGTGCTTGAGTAAATAGCAAGGTTTTATAAGCGGAATTGGCCAAAACGAATGGCAGACCGCGCCTTTCATGTTAGCCTTTGCTCCTTTCCCCGAAGCGTCTGGCCCTGAAACCGGGGCCCGGCAACGTACGGCTTTTTCAGTGAGAGAATTCCCAATGAGCGACACCAAACATTCCCGACTGATCATCCTCGGTTCCGGCCCCGCAGGTTACACCGCTGCCGTTTACGCAGCCCGCGCCAACCTGAACCCGACCCTGATTACCGGTATTGAAGTCGGCGGCCAGCTCACCACCACCACCGACGTCGACAACTGGCCCGGCGACAACGACGGCGTTCAGGGCCCGGAGCTCATGCAGCGCATGCTCAAGCACGCCGAACGCTTCGAAACCAGCATCGTCTACGACACCATCAACGAAGCCGACCTCCGTAACCGCCCATTCCGCCTCAAGGGCGATGGCGGCGAGTACACCTGCGACGCCCTGATCATTGCTACCGGCGCCTCCGCCATGTATCTCGGCCTCGAGTCTGAAGAGAAATTCAAAGGCCAGGGCGTCTCCGCCTGCGCCACCTGCGACGGCTTCTTCTACAAGAAGCAGAAAGTTGCCGTTATTGGCGGCGGTAACACCGCGGTCGAAGAGGCTCTGTACCTCTCCAACATTGCCGACGAAGTGACCCTGGTGCACCGCCGCGACAGCCTGCGTGCCGAGAAGATCCTCCAGGACAAACTGTTTGAAAAAGCCGAAAACGGCAACGTCAAGATCGTCTGGGACCACACCCTCGACGAAGTCCTCGGCGACGGCACCGGTGTCACCGGTATGCGCATCAAAAGCACCAAAGACGACTCCACCCAGGAAATGGACCTGGCCGGCGTATTCATCGCCATCGGCCACAAACCGAACACCGACCTGTTCCAGGGCCAACTGGACATGGAGAACGGCTACATCCGCATCCGCTCCGGCCTCGAAGGCATGGCCACCCAGAGCAGCATTCCCGGCGTATTCGCCGCCGGCGACGTAGCCGACCACGTCTACCGCCAGGCCGTCACCTCCGCCGGCTTCGGTTGCATGGCCGCCCTGGATGCGGAAAAGTTTCTGGATCAGCAAGACTGATTATGCTTGAGTAAAGAAAAGGAACGCGAACTCAAAAGTTTGCGAAGGTCGGTGGGAGCCGCCTTCTGAAACTGTGCGGAGCCATGGATGGCGGAGCCAAGCGTACAAGGACGTATTCACAGCGTGTTTCAGAAGGCGGCTCCCACCGGCCGGTACTCTGTAAAATAGAACCGAAACATTGCAGTAATTGCCGGAGAAGGATGACCTCACTACCCTGGCTAGACCCGGACCAACTCTGGTTCCCCCCCGCCAACGAAGCCCTGGACGACCCGGACGGCCTTCTTGCCCTCGGCGGCGACCTTTCCACCGAGCGACTCATACTGGCCTACCGGAACGGCATCTTCCCCTGGTACAGCGACGACCAGCCCATTTTGTGGTGGTCACCGAATCCGCGGTGTGTCCTTTTTCCGAACGAAATCCACGTTTCACGGAGCCTGCGCCGGACCCTGAACCAACAACGCTTCCAGGTAACCGCAGACAGACACTTCGGACGAATCATCCGCCTGTGCGCCTCAACCCGTGCCGAAGGTACCTGGATTACCGAAGAAATGATTGCCAGCTACTCAGAGCTGCATCGCAGGGGCGTCGCCCACTCCATCGAAATCTGGAACCAGCGTGGTGAATTGGCCGGTGGCATGTACGGACTGGCAATTGGCCGGTGTTTCTTCGGTGAATCCATGTTTTCTCTGGAAACCAACGCGTCCAAAGTTCTCATGGTTCACCTGACACACCAGTTACAGCTCTGGGGCTACCGGATCATGGATTGCCAGGTAGAGAGCCGGCATCTGCTTACCATGGGCGCACGGACTATTCCACGGGAAGAGTTTTTATCTATACTCAGGATGAGCATCGATCAGAAACCGGATCAGACCGACTGGACCTTCCGATGGCGTTGGCCCGGGCCGGAGGAGTGAATGAGCAATCTCAGAACCCTGGTGTTCTTCGCGACACCACCGCACGATTGCAGCTACCTGCCAGACCGCGAGGCCACCACCATGTTTGTGGATCCGCGGGCTCATATCGACAAAAAGCTTTACAGCCAACTCACGGCTCTTGGCTTTCGCCGCAGCGGATCCCACTACTACCGCCCTCACTGTGAGCAGTGCAATGCCTGCATACCGGTTCGGTTGAAAGTTGATGATTTCAAGCCGGACAGAAGCCAGCGGCGGGTTCTCCGCAAAAACAAGGATTTGCAGTGCACCATGGTGCCCGCCACCTTTGCGGAGAGGTATTACCAGCTCTACGCCAATTACATCGAACAAAGGCACAAGGACGGCGATATGTACCCGCCGACCCGGGAACAGTTCACCTCGTTTCTGGTAGAAGGCGCAACCGATTCCTGGTTTCTGGAAATCCACCAGGGCGAACGGCTGGTAGGACTGGCAGCCGTCGATCTTCTGGACGATGGCCTTTCGGCCATCTATACAGTTTTCGATCCTGATCTGGAGGACCGCAGCCTGGGTACCTTCGCAATCCTCTGGCAAATTGAGGAAGCCCGCCGCAGGGGGCTTCCTCACCTGTACCTCGGTTACTGGATCAAGCAGTGCCGAAAAATGAATTACAAAACACGCTTCCGACCCATCGAAGCACTGAGAGACGGGCACTGGCGTGAACTGGACGCAGGCTAACTTTGCCAAACGCCGATAAATCAGGCAGAATTGCGCAATTTAGAATCACCAGAAGCATATTCAAACGAGGTTTCTACTGAATGCCGAAATCAGATGCCATTGAAATGGAAGGCGTTATTATCGATACCCTTCCAAACACCATGTTCCGCGTTGAGCTGAGCAACGGTCATGTTGTGACAGCCCATATCTCCGGAAAGATGCGCAAGAACTACATCCGCATCCTGACAGGTGACAAGGTCAAGGTTGAGCTGACTCCCTATGACCTGAGCAAGGGCCGGATCGTATATCGCGCCCGTTGATGCTCCCATGACATCTGAAAGCCCCTTCGGGGGCTTTTTTTCGTCAGGGCACAAAAAAACCGCTGCCGGTTACCCGGACAGCGGTTTTTCTTTAATCGAGCCTGCCTCAGACCGCCTCTGCAGGCTCGTCCTCGTACTCGAATACCAGCTCGTCATCCCGCAGGTGGATGAAGACATCCCCGCCTTTCTCTGAAAGGCGCCCGAACAGGATCTGCTCGGCCAGCGGCCGCTTGATCTTGTCCTGGATCAGGCGGGACATCGGGCGGGCGCCCATGGTGACGTCATAGCCCTTCTCGGCCAGCCAGGCCTTCGCCTCGTCATCCACATGCAGAACAACATGCTTCTCGTCCAGCTGCGCCTGCAGCTCGGTGAGGAACTTGTCCACCACGTGGGTGATGGTATCGATCTGCAGGTCGCCGAACTGGATGATACCGTCCAGGCGATTGCGGAATTCCGGCGTGAAAGTCTTGCTGATAATTTCCATGCCGTCAGTGCTGTGATCCTGCTCGCTGAAGCCAATAGAGCGACGAGCCATGCTCTCGGCACCAGCGTTGGTGGTCATTACCAGAATCACGTGGCGGAAATCTGCCTTGCGGCCGTTGTTATCGGTCAGCGTGCCGTGATCCATGACCTGCAGCAGGAGGTTGAACACTTCCGGATGGGCCTTCTCGATCTCGTCCAGCAGCAGGACACAGTGCGGATGCTTGTTCACCGACTCGGTCAACAGGCCGCCCTGATCGTACCCAACGTAGCCCGGAGGCGCACCGATCAGCCGTGATACGGTGTGCCGCTCCATATACTCCGACATATCAAAGCGTACCAGTTCGATACCCAGAACCTTGGCCAACTGTTTGGTAACCTCGGTTTTACCGACACCGGTCGGCCCTGCGAACAGGAAGGCACCTTCTGGCTTCTCGGGGGCCTTGAGCCCGGCGCGAGCCAGCTTGATAGCAGTGGACAGCGATTCGATGGCCGGATCCTGACCAAAGACCGTCATCTTCAGATCCCGCTCCAGATTCCGCAGCAGATCCTTGTCGCTGGTAGACACGTTCTTCGGTGGGATACGGGCAATATTTGCAACCACATCCTCGATCTCGGTGACATCAACGGTCTTCTTACGCTTGCCTTCCGGCTGAAGCCGCTGGCGCGCGCCCGCCTCGTCAATGACGTCAATCGCCTTGTCCGGCAAGTGCCGATCGGTGATGTAACGGTCGGACAACTCTGCAGCCACCCGAAGCGCCTTGTCGGTGTATTTGAGATCGTGGTGCTTTTCGAAATTCGGCTTGAGGCCCTTCAGGATCTGGTAGGTGTCCTCAACACTGGGCTCGTTCACATCGATTTTCTGGAAACGGCGCGCCAGGGCGCTGTCTTTCTCGAAAATACCCCGGAACTCCTGGAACGTCGTTGAGCCAATGCACCGGATTTCACCCGAACTGAGCATGGGCTTCAACAGATTCGACGCATCCATCACGCCGCCGGAGGCAGAGCCCGCTCCGATGATGGTGTGGATCTCGTCGATGAACAGGATCGCGTGGTTTTCTTTCTTGAGTTCGGCAAGCAGACCTTTCAGACGCTTTTCGAAATCGCCGCGGTACTTGGTTCCGGCCAGCAGGGCACCCAGATCCAGCGAGTAGACCACCGCATCGGAAATAATATCGGGGACCTGTCCGTCGACGATACGCTTGGCGAGCCCCTCTGCGATGGCGGTTTTGCCAACCCCGGCCTCGCCGACCAGAAGCGGATTGTTCTTCCGGCGGCGTACAAGGATCTGCACCACCCGCTCGACTTCGTGTTCACGGCCGATCAGCGGATCAATGCGGCCCTGACGGGCCTGCTCGTTCAGGTTGGTGGCGTAGCTTTCAAGCGGCTTGGATTGTCCGCCTTCCTCGCCAGCCTCCTCGTGGGACGCCTGATCGTGACTCTCCTGATCTTCGGCGCCCTGAACCCTGGAAATACCGTGGGAAACAAAGTTGACCACATCAATGCGGGCAATGCTCTGTTTCTTGAGCACATACACCGCCTGGCTTTCCTGTTCACTGAAGATGGCCACCAGCACATTGGCGCCGGTTACCTCTTTCTTGCCCGAGGACTGCACATGGAACACAGCCCTTTGCAGGACTCGCTGGAACCCCAGTGTTGGCTGGGTCTCGCGCTCACTGTCGCTGCTCGGAATCAAAGGTGTGGTGGAGTCCACGAATTCGACAAGCTCTTCCTGAAGCCGCTTGAGGTCTGCACCACAGGCTTTCAGGACGCCCACTGCCGATTCATTTTCCAGTAGGGCCAGCAACAAATGCTCCACAGTCATGAACTCATGACGCTTGTCCCGGGCATTCTTGAAGGCCGTATTCAGCGTAATTTCTAGATCTTTGCTCAGCATGGGCCACCCCAACGTCTATCAGTCCGCACGTTCAATCTCGCAAAGGAGCGGATGTTCGCATTCCGAAGAATACTGGTTCACCTGTGCCGCCTTTGTTTCCGCGATGTCCCGGGTATATACCCCGCATACAGCTTTTCCCTGTGTATGGACGAGCAGCATCACCTGCGTCGCCTTTTCCTCATTCATTCCGAAGAACTTCATCAACACATCGACCACAAAATCCATGGGCGTGTAATCATCGTTCAGAAGCACCACCCTGTATCGCGCCGGGCGCTTGAGAGCGGGCTTCTCGGGAGCAACGCTGAGGTCATCCTGTCGCCCCGGTTGTTCGTCCTCCCCCTGATTGAATACTAGTAGAGAATTTTCGATAGTCCGCATCATTCCTTACCGGTTTATCGGTGCCCTTGTTAAATGTGGATGTCCGCCCCGGGGTTTTCAAGCGGGGCATGAGATATTTATCAATACGAACATGATACCGCTTCCAGACTGCGTTCAACCACACATTCCAGGCATAGAAACTATTGACTCACCGCAATGATTGGCCGAAAGTTAAGTTGCAATGTAAAATAATGTAAATCCATGCAAGGTTTGTGTAACAGGATTCGGACCGACTGTGCGACGGCGCCGATAGGCACACAGAGAATTAACAAGAATAGAGACAGCAAAAGAACAGGGGAGTTCATCATGCCAAGAGGCAAGGTCAAGTGGTTCAACAATGCCAAAGGGTACGGATTCATCATCGAGGATGGCTGCAGTGACGACCTGTTTGCGCACTTCTCTTCGGTGCAAATGGACGGCTACAAGACCTTAAAAGCCGGCCAGGCCGTAACCTTCGACAAAAAGCCCAGCGACAAGGGCATTCACGCAGTCAACATCGTTCCCGACGAGCTGCCTGCCAGCAAGGCGCAAACTGACGCCAGCAGCGACTCTACCGGACAATCCGGCCAGCAGGAATCAGGCAGGGACGGCTATCCGCCCCGTGCAGTCAACGCCTGACCTGTTCTGGTAACGCAAAATCACACCCACCGGTCGTCTGCTGGTGGGGGTCTCTTTTTTTGTCCTTCAAAAAACGTCGGGTGACAGGTCCCCCTGGGCGGTGGCGCCCGCCCTACTTTGCCAGCCTTCCTGTTTGCAGTACGCTGCACTGCTCAAAGACAGCGGATATCCGGGAAAGACCTGCGCATGGCCGAACTCGTGCTTTTCAATAAACCCTTTCATGTTCTGAGCCAATTCACAGACGATGGCGCTTCCGGAAGTAAACCACCTCGCGCTACCCTGGCAGATTACGTACGCATCCCGGGCATTTATCCGGCGGGACGTCTGGACTACGATTCCGAGGGCCTGCTCCTTCTTACCGCGGAAGGCTCCCTCCAACACCGCATAGCGTCACCATCACTGAAGATGCCAAAAACCTACTGGGTGCAGGTAGAAGGAAACATTTCTGAAGAAGCACTGAGACACCTGGCTACCGGCGTGCAACTCAAGGATGGTCTGACCCGGCCGGCAAAAGCCGACAGAATGCCTGCCCCGGCGGTCTGGCCGAGAGTGCCTCCGGTGCGACATCGGGATAACATTCCGACGAGCTGGGTTGAACTGACGATAACCGAGGGCAAAAACCGGCAGGTACGTCGAATGACCGCTGCCGTCGGGTTTCCGACACTTCGCCTGATCCGGTACCGGATTGGTGACTGGACCCTTGACGGCCTCGAATCGGGAGCCCATCGAACGGTCACCGTCAATCTACCCGCTTCACCAAAACCAACCCGCCGCGGCAACGCCGCTGGCGCCCGAACCAGGAGAAACCGGAAATCATGACCTGGACACCCCATGCTACCGTGGCCGTTATAGTCGAGGATGAAGCCGGCCGTTACCTGATGGTTGAAGAGATCAGCGGCGGCAAGGTTGTTTTCAACCAGCCGGCTGGCCATGTCGAAGAAGATGAAGCCATTCTGGATGCCGTCCGACGGGAAACCCTTGAAGAGACGGGCTGGAACATAGAGCCCATACACTTCCTTGGCATTTACACCTACAAGGCTCCGGCCAACGGCGTTACCTACTATCGTTTCTGCTATGCCGCGAGGGCTGGCGACCGGGTTACTGAACAGCTGGACGATGGCATCATCGCCGCCCACTGGCTCACCCTGGATGAAATCCGCGCGCTGGGGGACAAACTGCGCAGTCCGCTGGTCATCCAGTGCATAGAAGATTACCGAAACGGCCGGCGATACCCGCTGGACGTGGTGGTGGACGCGCAGACGCCACCCTCGGAAAGATGATAAACTCGCGGTTTTTTAGTCGGTAACGAAGCTGTCATGACCAACGCACCCGAAGCCTCCTCTCCAAACAGTAACGCCAACACGCGTGTGATCGTCGGCATGTCCGGCGGCGTGGATTCTTCAGTGGCCGCCTGGCTTCTGGAAGACCAGGGCTATCAGGTTGAAGGCCTGTTCATGAAAAATTGGGACGAGGATGACGGCACCGAGTACTGCACAGCCATGACAGATCTGGCCGACGCCCAGGCCGTTGCCGATGCCATCGGCATCAAACTGCACACCGCCAGTTTTGCAGCCGAGTACTGGGACCGGGTTTTTGAGCACTTCCTTTCTGAATATCAGGCCGGACGAACACCCAATCCGGATATTCTTTGTAACAAAGAAGTGAAATTCCGGGCTTTTCTGGACTATGCCATCACCCTTGGTGCCGACTATATTGCAACGGGCCACTACGCCCGGCAACGGCCGATTGCTGGTTCAACGGGCAAGGCCCAACTCCTGAAGGGACTGGATCCGAACAAGGACCAGAGCTATTTCCTGCATGCCGTCTCCGGCGACCGCATTGCGCGGACCCTTTTCCCGGTCGGCGAGCTGGAAAAACCGGAAGTCCGCCGTATTGCCGAGCAGCAGGGTTTCGTTACCCATGATAAAAAAGACTCCACCGGTATCTGCTTTATCGGCGAACGCAAGTTCAAAGACTTCCTGAAGCAATACCTTCCGGCCCAGCCCGGCGACATTGAAACACCGGACGGCCAGAAAATTGGCCGGCACCAGGGCCTTATGTATCACACCATCGGCCAGAGACAGGGCCTGGGCATTGGCGGTCTCAGTGAATTCGGGGACGAGCCCTGGTATGTGGCGGAGAAAGACCTCAGCCGCAATGTGCTTGTTGCGGTTCAGGGCAAACACCATCCGCTGCTCTTTTCCCGTGGCCTCGTATCCGGTCCGATCGACTGGGTTGCCGGAGAGGCACCTGCTGGGCGTTTCCGCTGCAAGGCCAAGACCCGTTATCGCCAGCCGGATCAGGATTGCCAGGTTCTGTTGATCGACGGCGGTGTCCGAGTCGATTTTGACGACGCCCAGCGGGCTGTCACACCAGGGCAGTCCGTGGTTTTCTACGACGGCGAGGTGTGCCTTGGTGGCGGCGTTATTGAGCAGACCTGGCGTGATGACGAACCACTTCCAGACCGTCTGACCGGCACACGTTCCGAGGAACAGACCGCATGAGCCGCTCACTCAAGGATCAGACCCTGGCGTTGGCCGGGGTATTCCAGGCCGCCAACCTGGTCCAGCAGATTGCCCACAACGGCCAGTGCAACGAGGCCAGCCTGGAAACATCTATCCGTTCCCTGTTTGCCACCAACCCCGAGAACACACTGGACGTCTACGGAGGCGAGCTTCGCGATATCCGCGAAGGCCTCGTCACCCTGTCCTCGGTGCTCAGCCAGCAGTCACGGCAGCAGGACATCGAAGTTCTGCGCTACGCCCTCAACCTGATCCAGCTCGAATCCAAACTGAATCGCCGCTCCGACATGCTGGACGTGATTGGCAGTCGCATTGATCAGGCAAGGCACACCGCCAGCCACTTTGGGTACACACACCCGAACCTGATCAGCAATCTGGCTTCCGTCTACGCCGATACCATCAGCACCTTTCGCCAGCGTATCCAGGTGAGCGGTAACCCCTCTGTGCTCCAGCGCGAGGAGAATGCCGCGAAAGTGCGGGCACTGCTGCTGGCGGGTATCCGTTCCGCCGTGCTCTGGCGCCAGACCGGCGGCCGACGCTGGCAACTGATCTTTGCCCGCAAGAAAGTGATCGGGCTTGCCAAAGAGCTTGCCGAAGAAGCCAATCGCTCCCTCTACCACTGACGGCGCTGATTCAGAGCCGGCGGTGGTGTATGATATGCACCCCTATTTTCTTTTGATCCGATTCTTTGATGACTTGAGAGGTTTTCGATGGAACTCACCGCCCTGACCGCCATTTCCCCGGTCGATGGACGCTATGGCAACAAGGTCAGCGTCTTCCGTGAAATTTTCAGTGAGTATGGCCTGATCCGGAACCGGGTGACCGTCGAGATCCGCTGGCTACAGAAACTGGCCGCTCACCCTGGCGTGGCCGAGGTTCCTGCGTTTTCCGCCGACGCCAACGGCTTCCTGGACCGTCTGGTGAGCGAATTCAGCCTGGAAGACGCAGAGCGTATCAAGGACATCGAACGCACCACCAATCACGATGTGAAAGCGGTGGAGTACTTCATCAAGGAAAAGATCGCCAGCGTTCCTGAGCTGCACGCTGTCACGGAATTTGTTCACTTCGCCTGCACTTCTGAAGACATCAATAACCTCTCCCATGCGCTGATGCTGCGGGAAGGCCTGGACCACGGCCTGCTACCGGCCATGGACCGTGTTGTCGACAAGTTGGCGCAGCTTTCTCATGATCACGCCGAACAGCCGATGCTGTCGCGCACTCACGGCCAGACCGCCTCGCCCACGACCGTGGGCAAAGAGCTGGCAAACGTCGTTCACCGTCTGCGTCGCCAGGTAAAACAGATCCGGGAAACCGAGCTGTTGGGCAAGATCAACGGTGCCGTGGGTAATTACAACGCCCACCTCTCCGCCTATCCGGAAATCGACTGGGCCCAGAACGCACGGGCGTTCATCGAGAGCCTCGGGCTCGACTGGAACCCTTACACAACCCAGATCGAACCGCACGATTACATTGCCGAGCTGTATGACTCCGTCGCTCGCTTCAACACCATCCTGATCGACCTGGACCGTGACGTCTGGGGCTATATTTCCCTAGGCTACTTCAAGCAGAAAACAGTGGAAGGCGAAGTGGGCTCCTCGACCATGCCCCACAAGGTCAACCCCATCGATTTCGAGAACTCCGAGGGCAACCTTGGCATCGCCAATGCGCTGTTCAGCCACCTATCTGCCAAACTGCCCATATCACGCTGGCAGCGGGATCTGACCGACTCCACCGTACTGCGTAACCTGGGTGTTGGCTTTGCGCACAGCTTGATTGCCTACGAAGCCACCCTAAAAGGCCTGGGCAAACTGCAAATCAATCCGGCCCGACTGGATGACGACCTGGACCATGCCTGGGAAGTGCTTGCCGAGCCGATCCAGACGGTGATGCGCCGGTACAATATCGAAAAGCCCTATGAAAAACTCAAGGCATTGACCCGTGGCAAGGCAATGACGCCGGAAGTGATCAAGAATTTCGTTGAGAGCCTCGACATTCCAGATCAGGCCAAGGCCGAACTGATGGCTTTGACGCCGGGCCGTTACATCGGTAACGCAGTCGATCAGGCACAAAACATCTGAAACCGGGAGTAACACCCATGGACATGCTTGGCGGACTCACACCCTCTGAATTTCTGCGGGACTATTGGCAGAAAAAGCCGCTGGTTATCCGTCAGGCGTTTCCCGATTTCCAGTGCCCGGTCAGCGCTGATGAACTGGCCGGCCTGGCCTGTGAGGAGGGCGTCGAGTCCCGGATTGTGATCGAAAATGACGATGGCAAGCCCTGGCAGCTCCACAACGGCCCCTTTTCGCCGGACCGGTTCAGCAGCCTGCCCGAACAGGACTGGACGCTCCTGGTGCAGGGGCTGGACCACTGGGTGCCCGATATTGCAGATTTGCTGGAACACTTCCGCTTCATCCCCAATTGGCGCCTGGATGACATTATGGCCAGTTTTGCCCCGAAAGGCGGCAGCGTTGGCCCCCATTACGACCAGTATGATGTATTCCTCCTCCAGGCCCAGGGCCACCGCCGGTGGACGTTTGGAGGCCATTGCGATCATACCTCTCCCCGCGTGGAGGGCACTCCGCTGCGCATTCTGAGCAGCTGGGATGGCGAAGAAACCGTTACTCTGGCACCCGGTGACATGCTGTATCTGCCGCCGGGTATTGGCCACCATGGAGTGGCCGAGGATGACTGTATCACGCTGTCGGTTGGCTTCCGTGCACCCACCGTGGATGACATTCTGACCGGATTTACCGATTTCCTCTGCAGCCAGTCTGACGCCTCAGATCACCTGAACGATCCGGATCTGAAAATACAGGACAATCCGGGCACGATTCAGCCGGATGTGGTTGACCGCCTCGAGACCGTTATCCGGGAAAAACTTGAGGACCGCCGGCAACTGGCCCTCTGGTTTGGCCAGTTCTCAACGGCGCCCAAGAGCATGGATATTGTGGTGCCTGCGGAGGAGCCTGCGTCCACCGGAGACGTCGCCGAAGCAATACACGCGGGCGAGCAGCTGCGGTGGAACGAAGGCTCACGTTTCGCGTACTACGAGTTTGCCAGCGAAACCGCCCTGTTTGTGGACGGCGAGCAGTTCCTGCTCAAGGGCGATGCCCAACCGTTTGCTCCGCTTCTCTGCTCAGGGGCCCGCGTCGATATGCCGACCCTCGCCCGGCTCTCGGAAGACGAAGCATTGCTTGGGCTTCTGACCACCCTCTACAATCAAGGCTCGATTTACTTCGAATAAGCTTTATGAGCATCCGGTTTCGCAAATACAGCTGGCAACTGGCCCCGGCATCCATCCGGGATATCCGCCAGCAGGTGTTTATTGAGGAACAGAAAGTCCCGCCGGAGCTGGAGTGGGATGAAACCGACGAAATTGCCGATCACTATCTGGCAGTGCTGCCAGACAATACCCCGGCAGGCGTGGCACGACTGTTTTCAACCCTTGAAGAGACCGGCCACATCGGTCGCATGGCGATCCTGCCCCAATACCGCGGACAGGGTATCGGGGAAGCATTGCTCCGGCACCTGATCGCAGAATCGGCTGACCGTTTTGCCGAGCTCAGGTTGTCTGCCCAGGAGCACGCCATTCCTTTTTATCAACGGTCAGGCTTCCACGTCTGTTCGGGCGTTTACGACGACGCCGGCATTCCCCACTTTGAGATGCGTAGCCTGGCACCGGGACTCGCGGCCGAGGGCCTTGGCTCCCGGGACCGGCCGATGATTCTGGGCAGCGACACAGACTCCTGGCTGTTTGATACCGAGGCCAGGCTACTGGGGCTAATGGATTCGGTGGTTGGCCAGGCCGGCCAGCGCATCTGGCTGTATGACCGCCTGCTCGAACACGATCTGTATGACCGGCATCGTTTCCGGGAGCTGATCTCCGCCCTGGCCCGTCGGCACCGGCTCAGCGAAGTCAGGTTGCTGATCCATGACGACAAGCCGCTGGTGAAACGTCGACACACACTGGTCGAACTGATGCGCCGGCTGCCGAGCCGCATGGAACTTCGACTGGTCAACGAGGACTACCCGGTTGAGGACCAGCCCTTCATTATTGCTGACCGTGAAGGCGTGGTGTACCGACATGATTTCTACAAGCCAGAGGGTTTCGCCAAGTTCTCGGACGGCGGCCGCGTAAAGCTCTTGTCGGAAAACTTCCAACGCATGTGGGATGCAGCCCGCCCTTCCCTGGAGCTTCGGGAACTACCGCTCTGAGTGATGGGCCTGGGGCGCGTCCGGCGCTTCGAACCTGGCCCCGAACGGAGCAAACTCGGTATCCACCTCAGTAGCCACCTCAGCAATCAGTTTGCGCAGCCATTGATGGTCCGCGTTGTGCTGCAACAGAGGGCTCCAGGCCATTTTCAGCTCGAACGGTGGAATCTCGAACGGAGGCACCTTGACCACAAGATTCGGGTTGTCTTTCTGCAGCCAGGCTGCCCGGGATGGCAGCGTGGCAATCAGGTCATGCTGCTCGGCCAGCAGCATTGCAACCTGATAGTGACGGGTGAATACGGAAATCTGACGCTTTCGCCCCATTCTCGACAGCGCCTCATCAACCCAGCCCAGCCGCTGGACATCCTTCGGGTTTACACCAACACCAACACCAAACCCGGTCTTGCTGACCCAGATATGGCTGGCGTCCAGATAGGTGTCCAGGGTAAAGGGCTCCTTCAATACCGGGTTACGGGCGTTCATCAGGCAGGCAAAATACTCGGTCCAGAGGGTCTTCTGATGGAAAGACTGGGGGATCTTGTCGAACCGGTTGATCGCCATATCCAACCGCCCCTGCTCGACATCCAGGAAGCTGACGTCACTGGGCGTGAGCACATCCAGGGTGACGTGCGGTGCTTCCTGACGGATCCGCCTCAGAACCCGGGGCATCAGGCAGGATTCGGCATAATCACTGGCCATGATCCGGAACACGCGCTGGCTTTCAAGAGCTGAAAAGGGTGTCTTATCTTGCACGGCCTGTTCAATATCCGACAGGATTCCCCGCACCAGCGGTTGTAGTTCACGCGCGCGCTCCGTGGCCGTCATACCCTCACTGGTTCGCACCAGGAGCGGATCACTGAACAGATCCCGCAACCGCTTCAAACCATTGCTCATGGCAGGCTGGGTAATACCCAGGTGGTTCGCTGCCTTGGTCACATTCCGCTCGCGCAGCAACACATCCAGGTACACGAGCAGGTTCAGATCAACACGGGAAATATCCACAAAAACTCCGGAACACCAGAACAACAGGAAAAGCGAGGCTCATTCACGAGAGCAATATACATGATAGCGAGGATTCACGTAATCAATCAGCAACACGAACTTTCACATTTGAAAACGGATCTGGAGCGGTATTTCTGCTAGTCTTTCGGATACTTGCTGAATAATATCGGTGTTTTGAGGCCGGTTTGTACACCCGCCATCATTTGATCCTGAAGCCGGAGTCGTTACTGACAAAATGGATACCACTACGATCGTCCTTCTGCTGGCGGCCATCGTTACCGTCTCGATTGTCATTATTGTGCTCAGCCAGATGCGGGAACGCGCCCGCATTGAACGGGCGCGCAAGATTACCGCTCAGGAAGACGCCTATAACAGGGCCAATCGCCTGCTGACCGAAATTCCAGGCCAATACCTGACAGCCGATCTGAAACTGCTTCTGATTAAACGCATGGAAGAAGCTTGCGCGGAGCTGGCCGGCCTGAAGTCGAACCTGCCGGTCAAGGAATGGCAGAAGTCCGCTGCAGAACTGAAAACACAGATCGTTGAAAAGCGCGACACCACCACGCCAGTCAAGATTGATTCCGCGGAAAAATCGAATTACGTCAAGGAATTGCTTCAGAATCTGTTCAAGATGATTGAAGCCATGCACAAGAGCGGGCGGATTGATTCGGCCACCGCCAAGAAAAACCTCAAGTATGTGCTCTTCCTTGTCCACAAGACCCACGCGGATCTTCATGTGTTTCAGGCCCGGGACTATGTTCGCCAGAACCAGATCCGGAAGGCCATTCATGCCTATCACCTGGCCAGTACCGAAATGGGTAAATCCCGCGACAATCCACTTGCCATGAAAGCAGTGAAGAGCTTCCGGACGCGCATTCAGGAACTTGAGGCCATGAGTGCAGAGGGTAAGGAAAGCCCGCAGGGAGAGTCCAAACTGGACCGAGAGTGGGATACTTTTCTCCACGACGATGAGTGGAAGAAAAAGGCCGATTACGACGACTGAAGGTACCGAACGGGTCGCTGTGAGAGGCCCGTCAACAGGGACAGTGCAAACCCGTGAGCAACGGCTTCAAACAACGGCTTTCCTATAGACTGACTCGAGACACGGTCCTCGTTGCCATGGCCCTCGGGCTGGTGCTGAATGTGGTCCAGATTACCCTGGACTACTTTAGCGCGAAGGATTCCATGGAGAAGGAAATCCATGCGCTGATCGATATCAGCAACAGCCCGGCCTCCCAGATTGCCTACAACATCGACGTCCGCCTGGCGGAAGAATTGCTCGACGGCCTGCTTCGCCATCCCGCGACCATTGATGCCCGGATTACCGATAATGACGACGAGACCATGGCAGCATCCAGCAAGAGCAGCCCGGTCTCGCCCTATCGCTGGGTCAGCGATCTGCTGTTCGGGCCGGATCGCGTATTTCGACAGGAGCTCCGGGTTCCGCAACTTGAGGATCTGCCACTTGGGCATCTGATCGTCACCATTGACACCTATCACTATGGGGCGCTCTTCCTCCAACGAGCCGGATACACGCTGATCAGCGGGCTACTGAAAAGCCTGATCCTGTCTGCAGCTCTCCTTGCCATTTTCTATTTTGTGCTGACCCGTCCCATGCTCAATGTGATCAGCGCACTGAGCCAGGTGCGGGCTACCTCTCCGGAAAAGGTCAGGCTTCCGATCCCGGCAAACCATCGGGAAGACGAGATCGGGACCATGGTTGGCATCATCAACCAACACCTGGAAACCATCGATTCGAGCCTTGCACAACTCCGGCACGCCGAGAGTGCCATGAAAAACTACTCCACCCAGCTTGAGCAGGAGGTGGCGGACCGGACCCGGGAGATCTCCGAAAAGAACGATGCTTTGCAGCGTGGTAATCGCGCCCTGGTCAAAGCCAAGGAAGATGCAGTTCGCCGGGCGCGGGCACGGGCCAATTTCCTGGCCAGCATGAGCCATGAGATCCGGACTCCGCTCAATGGAGTTCTCGGGATGCTCGGCCTGGCACTCGAGGGCGAGCTGGATTCTGCCCAGCGCAACAGGATAGAAATTGCCCTGAACGCCGGTGAAAGCCTGCTCGGGCTGCTTAACGACATACTGGACATCTCGAAAGTGGAGGCCGGCAAACTCAGTCTGGAAAACATCCCCTTCAGTGTCCGGCACCTGATCGAAGAGTGCGCGACACTCCATGCCCAACAGGCGCGGCGCAAGCGTATTCACCTGGTCACCGAAATCGATCCGGATCTCCCTGAAGACTTCCTGGGAGACCCGACACGGGTACGCCAGGTGCTCAACAACCTCCTGAGCAATGCCATCAAATTCACGGACGAAGGCAGCGTGAAACTAGAGGCAGCCTACTCCGGGGGTAGCCTGAGAATCGATGTCGTGGATACCGGGATCGGTATGTCTACTGAGGGCCTGCACCGGATTTTCTCACCCTTCTCCCAGGCTGATGCAGAGACCACGCGGCTTTATGGGGGCACCGGTCTCGGCCTGACGCTCTGCCGTCAACTTGTCGAACGTATGCATGGCCAGATTCTGGTGGACTCCCGGGAGGGCAGCGGCACACACTTCACCGTTACCCTGCCCCTGCCGGTTCATGAAGCCAGCGAAGATTATGATCTGCCCCGCGTGGATTCCCGGCTCAAGGACATTGGCATAGCGATGGCAATACCACCGGACAACCCACACCGGTCTGCGATCGAAGCCCAACTTCGCAAATGGGGCATCCCGATACGCGGCGCGAGCAGACACCCGGATGGAATTCTACTTGCCCTTGCCAACGCCGGAGACGAAGAAACCCTGGCATTCGCCGACAACTGGCAAGGCGCCGGCGTCGTACTGGTGGACTCTTCCGGCACCCTGCCCCCTGCCCTGGGGCAGCAACAGCTGCTCTCGTTGCCATTGCGTCGGGATGAATTGCTACGTTGCCTGCTTCTGGCCGCAGGGCTGCTGGACAGCGAGGAACAAACGGCCAACGCCGTGGAAGACGATGAGCAAACCGGCACGGAGGCTTCCCTGAAAATCCTTCTGGTGGAGGACAATCAGGTCAACCAGATGGTGGCCGTCAGCCTGCTCAAGAAACTCGGCCATCGCACAGATCACGCAGAGAACGGCCTCAAGGCCATACAGGCATTGGAAAACAACCACTATGACCTGGTGCTGATGGATTGCCAGATGCCGGTTATGGACGGCTACGAAGCAACACAGAGGATTCGGCAAAACCCCGAATGGAAAGACCTGCCGATCATCGCTGTTACCGCAAATGTGATGCAGGGCGACCGCGAGGACTGCCTCGCCTCAGGCATGAACGACTACATTACCAAGCCGTACAAGCGCGAAGAGCTCAGGACGGTCATCGACCGCTGGCGCCCCGCGATTTGACCGCGACCTTCAGGCCGGTAACAGTTTCTCGATGTCGGCCCGAATATCCTCCGGCTTGGTTGTAGGCGGATAGCGACGGACTACCTTGCCATCAGGAGCTACCAGGAACTTGGTGAAGTTCCACTTGACCTTTTCAGACCCCATCAGTCCCTTGGCTTCATGCTTGAGAAAGCGAAACAGTGGGTGGGCGCCATCACCGTTGACTTCGACCTTGGAAAACATGGGGAAGTCGACCCCGTAGTTGAGACTGCAGAACTGGCTAATTGCATCCTCGTCGCCCGGGTCCTGATTAAGGAACTGGTTGCAGGGAAAACCCAGAACCTCAAACCCCTTGCTCCCCAATTCGTTGTGCAGGGACTGCAGGCCTTCGAATTGCGGTGTGAAACCACATTTACTCGCGGTGTTCACTATCAGGAGCACCTTGCCCCGGTACTCCGCCATGCTTTGTTCATTACCCTTGATATCCCTTACCGTAAAATCGTAGACCGTCTCGCCTGCCATGAAGCTCTCCCTTCGATGTTTGTGTTCGTCGTGACTCCATTGTTCACAACACAGACCAAAAAACCATGGCAATGCAGGCTCTACGGCGATCATTTTTAAAAACCGGTTCAGGTTTGTGTGCTAAATCTGCCTTAACACGACACAATTCATCATAATTCCCCTGTTGCCGCCGGGCCTCGCTCCGCTAGAATAAAGGCCTCTCGTATTGGCAGGTGCCATTTTTCGATCTCAAAAGAAGGACGTCCGGGTCTTATGCAGAACTACTACAAATCCGCCAAGCTGGATAACGTGTGTTATGAAATCCGTGGCGTGGTTCTGCGGGAGGCACGCCGGCTTGAGGAAGAGGGTCACCGGGTACTCAAGCTTAATATTGGCAACCCTGCAGCGTTCGAACTGGATGTCCCGGAAGAAATCCAGCAGGACGTCATCTACAACATGCACCAGGCCCAGGGCTATGTGGAGTCGAAGGGGTTGTTCTCCGCCCGCAAGGCGGTCATGCACTACTGCCAGCAGCGGGGTATCGACAAGGTCGATATCGACGATATTTTCCTGGGCAACGGCGTCAGCGAGTTGATCGTTATGACGATGCAGGCCATGTTGAATACCGGCGACGAAGTCCTGATCCCGGCCCCCGACTACCCCTTGTGGACCGCAGCCGTCACACTTTCCAGCGGCAAGCCCGTGCACTATCGCTGCGACGAACAGCAGGACTGGTTTCCGGATATTGACGATATCCGCAAGAAGATCACCCGGCGGACCCGTGCCATTGTTCTGATCAACCCCAACAACCCGACCGGGGCAGTGTATTCAAAGGAGCTTCTCGAGCAGGTCATCGAACTGGCCCGCAAGCACAACCTGATTATTCTGTCGGACGAGATCTACGACAAGATCCTCTATGACGGTACCCAGCACATCTCGACCGCCTCGCTGGCCGACGACGTGCTGTTCTTTACCTATAACGGCCTGTCCAAGAATTACCGGGCAGCGGGTTACCGCTCGGGCTGGATGATCGTCAGTGGAGCAAAACACCGGGCGAAAGATCTGATCGAAGGCATCGACATGCTCTCGAATATGCGCTTGTGTGCCAACGTTCCGGCCCAACTGGCCATTCAGACAGCCCTGGGAGGCTACCAGTCCATCAACGATCTGGTGGCACCAGGCGGGCGGCTCTACGAGCAAAGGGAAACCGCCTGGCGCATGCTTAACGACATTCCGGGCGTAAGCTGCGTCAAACCCCAGGGTGCGCTTTACCTGTTTCCGAAACTGGATCCCAAGCACTTCCCTATCGTGAACGACGAGAAACTGGTTCTGGACCTGCTGTTGCAGGAGAAGATCCTCCTGGTGCAGGGGTCGGCCTTCAATATCGATGACAGGCAGCACCTGAGAGTCGTGTTCCTGCCCAGGGAAGATACCCTCGAGGATGCCATGGGCCGGCTCGGCAATTTCCTTGGCCAATACCAGCAATAACGGGGAAAACCATGGCGGATATTCACGTCGAGGAATTCTACAAGGATGCGGCCATTGCCCTGGTGCAGTTGTATGGTGCCTTTCCCAGGCGCATCAACCTGTTTGTCGAGGACATTGCCGGCCCGGATGAGCCGGACGAATTTGGCCTGCACAGCAAGCGACACATGGCCTGTTTCGGCGCCCTGCTCTGGCTCGCAGAGGAAGGTCTGCTCCGGTACGTCGACACCATCCGCCAGGAAGCTCTGGACCAGGCGGTTCTGACCAGAGACGCCTTTATCCGCCTGAGCGCGCCGGCGCCAGAGACTCTGACCAGCGAATTCGGAATCCCCGAGGAAACGGCTGCCGGTAATCTGCCCCCTTCCGTTCAGGAGGATCTTTCCACTCACATCCACCTGATTCGCAAGGCGCTGCGCGGGGGGAACTCCGCCCGAATCAGCCAGATCATGCAGGCAACCTTTTTTGCCGACCGCGGCAATTATTAAATCACCGTAAGCTCGTTGATTGATTGAACCGCGACCGCATATAACGGTCTGAATAGCGGCTTTATTTTCTTTGACGAACTGATCAGGGCACCAACATGCGTATTCTGCTGTTTCTGGCAACCAACCTTGCTGTCATCCTTGTCGCGAGCTTTACACTGCGGCTGTTGGGCGTGGATAGCTACCTCGCCCAGAATGGTATTCAGTATGGCTCTTTGCTGGCCTTCGCGGCGGTCTTCGGATTTGCCGGCGCCATCGTGTCTCTGCTGATATCCAAACGAATGGCCAAGTGGAGCACCAGGGCCCGGGTTATTGATTCCCCGAGAACACCTGCCGAGCGCTGGCTGGTGGATACCGTAGCCGAGTTGGCGAAGAACGCCGGTATCGGAATGCCGGAGGTGGCTATTTTCCCGGCGTCCCAATCCAACGCCTTCGCAACGGGTTGGAACAAGAACGATGCCCTGGTCGCCGTCAGCGAGGGCCTTTTGCATCGCTTCAACAAGGACGAAATCCGGGCAGTTCTGGGCCACGAAATCGGCCACGTGGCCAATGGCGACATGGTGACCCTGGCTCTGATTCAGGGTGTGGTGAACACGTTCGTGATCTTCGCCTCCCGGGTCATCGGTTCGTTTGTTGACCGGGTGATATTCAAGAACGAAAGTGGGCATGGCCTTGGGTTTTTCGCCGTCAGCATCGTTGCCGAGATTGTCCTGGGCATTCTGGCCAGCACGATCGTGTTCTGGTTCTCCCGCCGGCGGGAATTCCGGGCCGACATCGCTGGCGCCCAACTGGCGGGGCGCACAGCCATGATCAGCGCGCTGGCAAGATTGAAACAGGAGAGTGAAGTGCCGGATCAGATGCCGGATTCGCTCCAGGCATTCGGCATCAATCGCGGAGCCCGGGGCGGCCTGAGCGCCCTGTTTATGACGCATCCGCCCCTGGAAGACCGGATACAGGCATTGCAGCACGCCAAGCTGTAAAAAAACGGGGCCCTCGGGCCCCGTTTTTTGTTGTACAGGTGAGACTCGTTCAGATTTTCAACTTGAACCCAATGGCCCGGAAACTGTCCTGCAGCGATTTGCTGGTGCCCTTGAGCTGAATCTTGAGACTGGAACACTCCCGACGTACCGGGTAATCACGACGGAGCCTGTCAAACGCCGCACCTCGCTCTTCAACGGATCCGGTCATGGCATTCCGCAGCCGGGCATCGTCGGGACGAGGGTCATAGCAAGCCCTCAGCGCAATGCGGATGGCATCTTCTTCGTCGGCCGAGCTGGTAAAGGAAATCTTGCTGAGCGCCGGCTCGGGTAAAAACTGGCCGGCTTTTTTGCGAACCGGCAAGCCCAGAAACTGGCTAAGCGACTGGTAGATCATTTCCGTCCCCTGAACCTTGCCTTCGAGGCTGTATCCGGCGATGTGCGGTGTCGCCAGCCAGACCCGGTCAACCAGTTCGGGGTGAATCCTCGGCTCCTGTTCCCAGACATCCAGCGCCACGGTCGGCGCGTTACCCTGGTCAAGCCGGGCCAGCAATGCTGACGAGTCGATGACTTCTCCACGACCAGCATTGATAAGGAGCTGATTTGCGCCCAGAGCCTCAAGCTCGGGATGACCAATCATATGCAGCGTGGGATGGTCCCCTTCTCGCGTCAAAGGTGTGTGCAGGGACACCACATCACACTTCATGGCCTCTTCCAGCGACACAAACTCTTGGTCGTCCTCTTCCCGATCCGCCCTGGGCGGATCACAGAGGCGCACATCAAATCCAAGGCGTTCCAGTTTGTGGGCCAGTTCGCCACCGACATTGCCGACCCCGACTATACCAACACTGAGTTGGGACCAGTCTGCAAGGCCACGCCGCTCGGCATGCAGCGAAAGCACAGACAAAACGTACTCGGCAACACTGTTGGCGTTGCAGCCGGGCGCCGCCGAGAAGCGAATACCCGCGGCCTCGAGCCAGTCGAGATCGACATGGTCGGTACCGATGGTGGTTGTGCCAACAAACCGAACCCGACTGCCCTCCAGGAGCTCACGATTTACCCTGGTGACGGAACGAACCAGGACGATATCGGCATCCCGGACATCCTCGTTCGACATGGAACGGCCGGATACCCGGCGAATCTCGCCGATATCGCCGAAAAAGGAATCCAGTAAGGGAATGTTTTCGTCTGCTACGATCAACATGATGATATTCGGCCCTGTCAGTTCCTGCGCTGACGCTGATTGCGCCCACCCTGACCACGTCCACCGCCACCCTGCGGGCGACGACCGCGCTTGCGGGTAATTGGCGGATTGTCCATCGGCGCCATGAGCGCTTCATCGGGCACGGCAGTCTTCAGCTTCTGGCTGATGTAGGTTTCGATGGCGGGAAGCGCGAACGAGTCATCCTCACCGGCAAAACTGATGGAAACCCCGTGTTTGCCAGCCCTGCCTGTGCGGCCAATCCGGTGCACATAATCTTCAGCATTATCAGGCAGATTGTAGTTGAAAACGTGGGTGACGCCGTTGACGTGAATACCACGGCCAGCCACATCGGTGGCCACCAGGACCTGGATGCTGCCTTTTTTGAACTGGTCCAGGGTTTTGAGGCGCTTGTTCTGGGCTATTTCGCCTGACATCAGGGCAACTTTGACGCCCTGATTCCTCAGATCTTCTTCCAGGTCGCGGCACTGATCCCGGCGGTTGGCAAATACCAGCGCCTTTTCCACTTCCGGCCGCTTCAGGAAATTGACGAGCACCGGCAGCTTTTCATCGTCGCCCACCAGGTAGACGGTCTGCTCAACCCGCTCCGCCGTTTTCTGCTCCGGTTCAATTTCGACAAACTCCGCGTTGCTGGTCCACATGGAGGCGAGGTTCAGCACGTCCTGGTTGAACGTGGCACTGAACAGCAGGGTCTGGCGCTCCTCTTTGGGTGTGCATTTGCGGATAATGCGCTTCACATCGGGAATGAAGCCCATGTCCAGCATGCGATCAGCCTCATCAAGGATCAGGATGTCGAGCTGGTCCAGAAACACGTCCTGGGATCCGAGAAAATCGATCAGACGGCCCGGGGTCGCAACCAGAATGTCGACGATCTCATTCTGCAGCTGATCGCGCTGCTTGTCATAGTTCATGCCACCGACAACGGTTACTACGTTGTGCCCGGTATGCTGGCACAGTTGCTCAGCGTCTTTCGCGATCTGCATCGCCAGTTCCCGGGTTGGCGCCAGGGCCAGAACCCTCGGCTCGGAGGCAAAACGGTCCTTTTCGGGAATCGGGGTTTCCAGCAAACTCTGGATCGCCGTAATCAGAAACGCAGCGGTTTTGCCGGTGCCGGTCTGCGCCTGACCAATCAGATCTTCGCAGGCCAGTGTCCAGGGCAGTGTTTCGGCCTGAATGGGTGTGCAGTATTCAAAACCAATGGCCGTAATGGCATCCAGCAAACGTTTGTCGAGGTTCAGATCGCTGAATCTCAGATCGCCGGTGTGTTTTGGGTCAGATGTCATAAAGTCTCAGTTTTCCTGGGAATGTCCTGATTCAGAATATAGCGGAGCGATACGTCGGGCATCTTCATGCCAGCGTTCTTCTAAGGTTTCTCCGGTACCGTAAAATGTGGCCAGCGAGTCAAAAAATCTCTGGGCCCGGGGCGGCAACCCCTGTTCCAGATACTCACCTGCCTGGTCTCTGACTCTTTGCCGAAACCGCTCTTCATCGGCGGCGCCAACGCCGGAGAGGTTGTCCACGCTGATGTGAAAACGGGCTCCTGCGGCCACCGAAAACAACCACTCAATGGCCTGGGGCCTGACCTCAACCTGCTCGAAAGCCTGCTGCTGCTGCAGTGTCCGGCCATCCGGACAGTACCAGTAACCATAGTCATGAAGTGTGCGCCGGTGCTCACCAGCAATACACCAGTGGCTTATTTCATGCAAAGCACTGGCATAATAGCCGTGAGCGAAAACGACCTGTGCGAGACCTTCCGGATCGCTGGCAGGCAAGTATTCAGGTTCATCACTGCCTTTGACCAGAACTGTCCGGTATGCTTCCCGGAAAAGGTCATTAAACAGCATGATAAGATCATTTGGACTGTGATTCATTGGGTGGCTATTGTGCGACTTTACCGCCCCCAATACCAGAGGGAACTTTGACAGTCACGTCGTGTCCATGGCTGGCTTGCGCCGGCGCCGATTGCGGTGTAACAGTCGCAATTGAAAAGACTCTGAACAGAGAGACACCAACCGGGAAATCTTACAATCAATGATGGCTTTTGCTGTAGTAACGACGACAAAACGCCAATGGGCGAATCCTCTGGGCCTGATTCTGGCACTCGCCCTTGTGTGTTTGAGTTCCCCCTCCGCCTGGGCACTCGGCGGCAATGGAGGCTCGCTTTTCGGTGGCCAGGGTAGCGACTTTCTGCCCGTCGACGAAGCACTGCCCTTCAGTTTCTCAACCAACGCTGACACCGTGGTTCTCTCCTGGAATATCACGCCCGGGCACTACCTGTATCGCGACCGGATCAGCATCACCGCTACAAATCCCGAGGTAAGCCTGGGCGAACCCACTTTCTCGGCGCCAGGCACGGTGACCGAGGACGAATTCTTCGGCAAAACCACCGTTTTCTTTGATCCCGTTGACGCCCGTGTGCCTGTCGCGCTGCCTGCTGGCCTTCGGGAAGCAGAACTTCAGGTAACCTACCAGGGCTGCGCCAAAGCAGGCTTGTGTTACCCGCCCCAGACCCGGGATGTACTGTTCTACCAGGGTGGCGGCGGATCCGGCTCACAGACCGCCGCAACAGCTGGTTTTGCGTCAGGCGACAGTGTTCCCGTCGACACGGAAACCGCCACCGGCCTCGCCGGCTTTCTGGCCCAGCAATCCACCCTGGTCATTGCCGGTGTATTTTTGCTCCTCGGGTTGGGACTCACCTTCACCCCCTGTGTGTTGCCCATGGTCCCGATTATTTCCTCGCTGGTTTCCGGCAGAAACACCCGGACAACCGGCCATGCCCTGCTCCTGTCCGGTAGCTATGTGCTGGGCATGGCACTCACATACGCTGCGGCCGGCGTGCTGACCGGCCTGCTGGGGGCCAGCTTCAATCTTCAGGCACAATTGCAGTCACCCTGGGTTCTGAGCGTCTTTGCGCTGATGTTTGTCGTTTTCGCACTGTCGATGTTCGATCTGTTTGAAATCCAGCTGCCTCGCTTTATTCGCGAACCACTCAATGATGCCAGTCACCGGCTCACGGGAAGTCGGGTATTCAGTATTTTCGGTATCGGCGCCCTGTCAGCGCTGATCGTATCGCCCTGCGTATCTGCGCCACTCGCTGGCAGCCTGCTGTACATCTCGACGACCCAGGACGCCGTAATCGGCGGGGTTGCCCTGTTTGCGCTTGGACTTGGAATGGGCATTCCTCTGATTCTGGTCGCGGTGGGTGGCCGGAAACTCCTGCCAACAACCGGCCACTGGATGACCGCCGTGAAGCACTTCTATGGTGTGATGTTGCTGGCCGTAGCCATCTGGCTGGTAGAGCGCCTGGTGCCGGGGTGGCTGGCATTGACCCTGTGGGGCCTCCTGGTCGCCATCACCGGCGTTCAACTGGGGGCCTTTGACGCTGCCAAGGCGGGCTGGGAGCGCACTCGTAAAGGTCTGGGCCTGGTCCTCTTCGCCTATGGTCTGGCGTTATTGGCAGGCGCCGTGGGTGGCGCCAATGACCCATTAAAACCCCTGGCACCATTCACCATTGCCTCGGCATCGTCAGGCGGCATTGGGACCGCTGGCATTCAGCACGCTGATTTCGTGCGGGTCGAACGGCCAGCGGATATTCAGGCGATGCTAGAACAGGCTCGTGAGCAGGGCCGGCCCGTGCTGCTCGATTTCTACGCCGACTGGTGCATCTCGTGCAAGGTGATGGAACGCAATGTTTTCAGCAAACCGGATGTAATCCAGGCGCTCAGCCCCTTCACCCTGCTTCAGATCGACATGACGGACAACACGCCCGAGCAGCAGGCCATGCTGGACGAACTGGGCCTGTTCGGGCCTCCAGCCATACTATTTTATGGCAGCAACGGGGAAGAAATTGCCCAACGAAGAGTGCTGGGCGAAATGGATCGGGAGGAATTCCTTGGTCACCTGCAGGCGCTGCAGCCGGAAGTCTGACTGACAAAATCGCTATTGTCCCCGGCGTATCAGGTAGATAAACAGATCGTCCTCTTCCAGCTGTTTCACCAGTTCATGGCCGAGAAACTGGCAGAACCTCGGTATGTCCCGGGTGGTAGAGGGGTCTGTCGCCACAACCCGCAACACGCCACCAGGTTGGACATCGTTGATCCGATTATGAAGCATCATGACCGGTTCCGGGCAGAAAAGGCCCCGGGCGTCCAGCTCAAGGTCGTAGTCAGTTGCGGTCACACGTCGTCTCCTGTCAATGAACCTGATTTTTCGTAAAAACCTGCTAAATTATTGTTTATAACAGTTAAACCACTTGGAGGTTTCTCATGATCCGGGTTCTGATCGAACGCCATATTGCCGAAACCCTTGAAACAGCCTACGAAGAACGGTCGCGCAAGGTTCTGCAGCAGGCTGTCAGTGCCCCCGGTTTCATTTCTGGCGAAACCCTGCTCGACAGCCACGACCCCAATCACCGGATAACACTGGCGAACTGGCGCTCCGAAGCAGACTGGGATCGATGGTTTCACTCCGATGAGCGCCGTGAACTCATGCTGGAGCTTATCCCCATGATGGACGAAGAAGAGCACATTACAGTGCTGGAGCAAAGCGCCTTTTAACCCGTCCGCTCGATGAAACAGGTTATTTCTTCCCTGTCATGGTAAAGGTGGCGGGCTTTAAGGCGAAAACCGATGCCCGCCTCTTTCAAGCCATCAACGAGAATGTCCCGGCAAATCAGCCACTCGTCATAGCGCTTTTTCATAGGCAGCTTCAGATTGAAAACCGTGTAACGGCAAAGGCCGTCACCTAGCCAGGTCACAGCCAATTTTGCCGTTTTCCGGGGCTGATCCACAATGTCGCAGACCATCCAGTCGATGCCGCGCCTTGGCCGCCAACCATAACCATCCGCCTCAACATGCTCCACCTGTCCAGAGGCCATCAATTCAGGGTTCATTGGGCCGTTGTCCACTGCGGTTACCATCATCCCCTGACGCACAAGCTGCCAGGTCCATCCGCCCGGAGCGGCCCCAAGATCCGCGGCCTTCTTGCCACCACCAAGGTAGTCCAGCTCCTGTTCCGGAGGCAGAAACACCTTCCAGGCCTCTTCGAGCTTGAGGGCAGAACGACTGGGCGCTGATGCCGGCAGCCGCAGGCGCGGGATGCCACCAACGTAACGTGCCCGGTTATCCGCCAGACTGAAACCGACGACCGCCGACGTAAAATCGGGGAGGAAAACCTCGAGACGCGCCGGCGCAGGAGCATTCTGGTCAGCCTTCAGGAGGCCGGCTCCTCGCAAACCTCGGGAGAGCGGCGACACCCACTTTCGGGCAAAGTTTCCAAGGTCTCCATCCGCGTTGTTTTCCGGTAACCGGACTTCCAGCCGCGCACAACCCGGAAAACCGCGCCCAAGTCCACGGATTCCCTCGATAACGGCACCGACTCTGTCGGTCTCTGGCAGTCTGAATTGCCCGAGAACGACAATCCAGTCACGGACGAAGACCAGCTCCTCAAGAGGTAGACGAGCCATCACATCATCGGCAGTTTCCGGAACTGCCGGGTAGAAGCGCACCAGCCCCTGGTCTTTCAGGGGCTCGAAATACCCGAAAATACCTCGCTCCGAGGCTGAGTCGGTCATTTCACGGCCGGCTTCGGTTTCAAAGCCTGGCCGGCAAAACACAAGAATCTGTTCCATGCATTTCCTGAATCAGGGTCGGAGACCAACCCGTAAAAGTTGAAACTGTTTAACAGCTTAGATTGTCTTCTCTGGCTACACTTCCCGCTCTGATAACCGCGGGAAGCCATGAATGTCGTCCGTTTTGCGTTTGATTGCCATTCTCTGCCTTTTGCTGGCCCCTGCCCTGGCGCTGCCAGACACGGGTTCGATGGCGTCGGACTGCCCTGTCCTCGAGGCCACCGATACTGCTGCCCGCGCTTCCCTGATGCAATACGTTTGCTATTACAGTGCGCCGCCGGGCGCGCCCGGACATGAAGCAAGGAATCCGGACCAACTCCCCCGAAATATCAATTGGACCCCTGCAAACGGCCGGGACCTGGTATTCAGCCACACCAAATCCGTTTACTGGGTACACCTGCACGTCAGGAACTCCGGCGCTGAGCGGGCCGCCTGGTATCTGAAACTCAACTACCCGCTGCTGGACGAAGTCACATTCTGGCAGACGGGGAATGATACTACAGAGACACTGGTTACCGGAGATCAACGGCCTTTCGGGTCCAGGGCGGTAGACTACCGGTACTTTCTGCTTCCCGTCACACTGGATGGCGGTGAAACCCGGTCCCTGACGATCCGAATCCACAGCAATGGCGCTCTGAACGTGCCGCTCAGCTTTGAAACCCTGGCAGAAGTCATTGCCCGCAGTAATCATCTGACACTGACCCACGGGCTATTCTACGGCGCGCTCCTGGTCTTTGCGGTCTTCAACCTGCTGCTGTTTTTCAGCTCCGGGACCGGCTATTACTTCTACAACGCGTTTTACCTGGCAGCACTCGGACTCTTTCTGTTCGCCATGGGCGGCTTCGCGAACCAGTACTTCTGGCCAGACAACCCGGGCTTTGCCAATACATCCATCCCCTTGTCTTTGTCCCTTTGCGCCCTGGCCATGATCCTTTTCGGCCGGTCCTTCCTGGAAGTAGACCGCGGAACCATCTCGGAAACAGTCCTCAAAGGGCAGGCCTGGTTCTGCATTGGCTTCCTGGCACTAACACTGATACTGCCCTACAACAAAACCATTCTGCTCAATACCGTTCTTGCACTGACGGTTATTTCAAGCCTGTTCATCATCGCAGCGGTTCGTTGGAAACAGGGGTATCAGCCGGCTATGTGGTATCTGCTGGCCTGGCTGATCATGCTCGTTGGTGGCCTGATCTATGCCCTGGCGGCTTTTGGCTATCTGCATGACTTTCTTGCACGGGAGGCGCTGATGCAATCCGCAGTGGGAGGACAGGTGATCCTGCTGAACTATGCGATGGTGCAGAGGTGGCGCCTGCTGAACCAGAAGCTTCTGGACGTGGAACATAATGCGAGGACAGAACTGGAATTCAAGGTGCATGAACGAACCGCGCAGCTGCGGAACACCATGCGGGAACTGGAAAAGGCCAACCGCAAGCTATCGACATTGAGCCTGAACGACGCCCTGACCGGCCTTTACAATCGAAGGCACCTGAACAACATATTCCCGGAATTGTGCGCCGAAGCGCGGCGCACGTCCCAGCCACTGACCCTGGCGCTGGTCGATGCCGACCATTTCAAGAACATTAACGACACCTGGGGCCATGGCTTTGGGGACAGCTGCCTTCAGTTCATCGCCGAAATGCTGACCCGGCACGTGAAACGTCCCCGGGATGTTGCCATCCGATTCGGTGGTGAGGAGTTTGCGTTACTGCTGCCCGGAACCGATGCAAATGGAGCTTTGAATGTCTGTTCTGCATTGCTGCAAGACATCGCCAGGACGCCACTGCTCTCCCCAGACGGCAACAAAGTGAGAATAACCCTCAGCGCAGGTATCGCGTCACTCGTCTCCGGAGAGACCCAGAACCAACTGTTCGAACGGGCCGATGAGGCCCTGTACCGTGCAAAAAGCAGGGGCCGCAACCGCGCTGAGCTCTCTGAGGCTGTCGGGGTGCAGTAGAGATGAGGCTCAAAGCCGCTCGTCCACAAAGATCCGGGTTTCCCGGGCAGCCACCACGATCAGCTCCGCTTGGGTCTGTGGTTGGCTTTTCAGCGGCTGGAAATCATGATTACCCCCTTCCAGCCAGTGCAAACGGATTCCCTCCAACTCCTGCTCATGGCCAGCCATCTCGGACGGTTTCCCGAATGGATCCCTTGTCCCCTGAAGCACCAGCATAGGGCAGCTCACATTCTGGAAGTGCGCGGTACGCCAGCGGTCGGGCTTACCGGGCGGATGGAAGGGATAACCAAAGCAGGCGACACCATCAATACCCTCGCGACGGCTCGCCAGGATGCTTGCCATGCGTCCACCCATGGATTTGCCACCCACCAGTACCCTGCTGCCAGTTCCGCAATCTGATCGCACCTGATCAACCACCCGGGTAAAGCAGTCCAGCAACACGTGCTCTCTGTCGGGCGGTCGCTTCTTTCCATCCAGACGCCTTTTCTGCATATACGGGAACTCAAAACGTACTGTCTCAATGCCCTCTTGCTCCAGCGCTGCCGAAAGCTCCTCCATGAAGGTCGAATCGGCCGGCGCACCCGCGCCGTGGGCCAAAATCAGTACAACTTTCGGCTCATTCCCATAGCCTTTGGTCTTAATCAACTCCACAGAATTCACCTCATCCAGTTAAGCGACTATCATTGCACTCAGGCAACACACATTCCCTTAGCTGAAACAACTCCAATAACGGCACTGAAAAGGAAGCCATGTTGCTGATTTCGGCGCATTTGACGGATGTCAGGACTTGACCTGAGTCATTGCAAACAGCTAATCGTTTCTCCATACTTGCGCCCGCATATTTCCCCACTTTAAACCCATTGGTAAGGCTATGAGCACAGTAAATGCAAACCTGACATACAACTACAAGGTGGTGAGACAATTCGCCATCATGACAGTGGTATGGGGTATTGTAGGTATGGCGCTGGGTGTGCTGATTGCAGCACAGCTGGTCTGGCCGTCCCTCAACCTCGACCTGCCCTTTACCCACTTCGGCCGTCTCCGGCCGCTGCATACCAACGCCGTTATTTTCGGCTTTGGTGGAAGTGCCCTGTTTGCTACCTCCTATTATGTCGTTCAGCGCACGTGCCAGGCTCGACTGATTTCGGATAGCCTGGCTGCGTTCACTTTCTGGGGCTGGACGGCGATCATTGTCGCGGCAGCCATTACCCTGCCATTGGGCCTTACCACTTCAAAGGAATACGCCGAACTGGAGTGGCCGATCGATATCGCCATTGCGGTCGTCTGGGTGACGTACGCTCTGGTGTTCTTCGGAACCATCATGAAACGGGCCACACCGCATATCTATGTGGCTAACTGGTTCTATGGCGCCTTTATCCTGACCGTTGCAGTGCTTCATATCGGGAATAACATGGCGCTGCCAGCCGGTGCGTTCAAGTCCTACTCTGCCTATGCGGGCGTTACCGACGCCATGATGCAGTGGTGGTATGGACATAACGCAGTAGGCTTCTTCCTGACCGCAGGTTTCCTGGGCATGATGTACTACTTCGTTCCCAAGCAGGCCAATCGTCCGGTCTACTCCTATCGCCTGTCGATCGTTCACTTCTGGGCCCTGATCGCAACCTATGTATGGGCCGGCGGCCACCACCTGCACTACTCCGCCCTGCCGGACTGGGCACAGACAGCCGGCATGGTGATGTCCCTGATTCTGCTCGCACCTTCTTGGGGTGGCATGATCAACGGCATGATGACTCTGTCAGGCGCATGGCACAAACTGCGCACTGACCCGATTCTGCGCTTCCTGGTGGTTTCCCTGTCGTTCTACGGCATGTCCACCTTCGAAGGTCCGATGATGTCCATCAAGACCGTGAACGCACTCTCCCACAACACTGACTGGACCATCGGCCACGTTCACTCCGGTGCTCTGGGCTGGGTAGCCATGATCAGTATCGGCGCGGTTTATCACCTGGTACCGAAGCTTTGGGGACTCCAGGGCATGTACAGCACAGCGATGATCAACGTGCACTTCTGGCTCGCCACTGTGGGCACCGTACTGTACATCGTTGCAATGTGGGTTAACGGCATCATGCAGGGCCTGATGTGGCGTGCGGTTAACGAAGACGGCACGCTGACCTACAGCTTCGTTGAATCTCTTGAGGCATCCTACGCTGGCTACTTCGTCCGGTTCCTCGGCGGCGTCATCTTCCTGTCAGGCATGCTGATCATGGCTTACAACGTGTACATGACCGTGCGTCAGAAAGATGCGGTTGCGCAAGATAACGCGGCAACTCAGCCGGCGTAACGGGAGAGAGATCAGATGAAACACGAAATTGTCGAAAAAAATATTGGTCTGATGATCGTACTGATCATCCTGACCATCAGTGGCGGCTTTCTGGCCGAAGTAGTGCCTCTGTTTTTCCAGAAAGACGTTAACGAGCCGGTAGAGGGGCTTGAGCCCCTGTCAGCGCTCGAACTGGAAGGCCGGGACATCTACATCCGCGAAGGCTGCCATGTGTGCCATACCCAACAGATCCGCCCGTTCCGGGCGGAAACCGAGCGGTATGGCCACTACTCCGTTGCGGGCGAGTTTGTTTATGACCGCCCGTTCCTGTGGGGCTCCAAGCGCACCGGTCCGGATCTGGCCCGTGTTGGCGGACGCTACTCCGATGCCTGGCAGCGCCAGCATCTGTACGACCCGCGCAGCGTAGTGCCTGAATCCAACATGCCGGCATTCCCCTGGCTGTTTGAAGACAAGGTCGACCACAGCAAGACCGCTGCCAAGCTGGAGACACTTCAGACTCTGGGCGTGCCCTACACCGACGAGCAGATTGCCGAAGCAGCCGCTCAGGTGGAAGGTAAATTCGAAATCGAAGCGCTGGTCGCGTACCTGCAACAGCTGGGTACTGTGATTTCAGACAGACGGTGAACCATGGATATTAATGAGTTACGCGGCATTCACACACTTCTGGTAATGGCGGTTTTCCTGGGAATCGTCTGGTGGGCCTACAGCGCCCACCGCAGGAAGGCCAACGACGAGGCAGCTCACCTGCCCTTCGACGATGACGACGTGGAAAAGCGTACGCTCGAACAGGAAAAAACGGAGAAAAAAGAATGAGTACCTTTTGGAGCATCTGGATCAGTGTGATCGTGCTCGGTACCGTGTTCGGCTGCTGGTGGCTGCTTTGGGCAACCCGCAAGAGCCAGACAACCGATACCGAAACCGACCGCACCATGGGCCATTCCTTTGATGGCATTGAGGAATACGATAACCCACTGCCAAAGTGGTGGTTTTACCTGTTCCTGGCCACTTGTGTTTTCGCCCTCGGTTACCTGGCCCTCTACCCGGGACTGGGCAACTATAAGGGTCTGCTTGGCTGGACTTCCACTAATCAGTGGGAAGCAGAGGTCGCCGAGGCCGAGGAAAAATACGGCCCGATATACGCCCAGTACGGTGAGACTCCGGTTCCCGAACTGGCCGAGAACAGCGATGCCATGAAAATAGGCCAGCGTCTGTTCGCCAACAACTGTGCGGTTTGCCACGGCTCTGCCGCTCGTGGCCAGGTTGGCTTCCCCAACCTGACCGACGACGATTGGCTGTGGGGCGGAACACCGGAAGCAATCCTGGAAACCTTGCACAATGGCCGTATGGGTAATATGCCGGCCAAGGGCACCATGCCCGGCATGACCAACGAGCAGGTGGATCAGGTTGTGAACTATGTTCTGAGCTTCAGCGGGCGGGAACAGGATGCCGAGGCTGCGAAAGCGGGCGAACAGGTCTTCGCTCAGGCCTGTGTGGCCTGTCACGGTCAGGACGGCAAGGGCAATCAGGCCATGGGCGCCCCCAACCTGACAGACAACACCTGGCTGTACGGATCCAACTACGAGTGGATCAAGGAAACCGTGATGAATGGCCGTCAGAATCAGATGCCCGCTCAGCAGGGTCGCCTCTCAGAGGATCAGATTCAGATTCTGGCAGCTTACGTATACAGCCTGTCTAACTGAGTCACCCGGCCGGGGGTTGCCCCGGACCGGTCTTTTCAACCCTGTGTCTGCCCTGCGGGCACAGGCTTGAAAAGATCAGCAGTCCCAGGGCCTGTTGTCCCGCATTACAGTTTTTCTGGAGGTAACGATGAGCAGTGAGATCCCGGTCAAACAGGTTGACCCATCCTCTGATCCCTCCGGCGACAACAATAAATCCGGAACCGTCGAACTCTACGCCAGCCGCAAGAAAATTTACGTAAAGGAAGTTAAAGGCTCCTTTCAGCGAATCCGGAATGTCAGCCTGACCATGTTGATGGGCATGTATTTCCTGTTTGTCTGGATTACGCTTGACGGGCAACCACTGATTTATTTCAATCTGCCAGCCCGCGAATTTCACCTCTTCGGCGTTACCTTCTTTCCCAAGGACTTTATTCTGCTTTCGGGCACGCTGATTATCGCCGCCTTCGGTCTGTTCTTCGTCACAACTCTGTTCGGCCGGGTCTGGTGCGGCTATACCTGCCCGCAAACCGTCTGGACCTTTATCTTCATGTGGGTCGAGGAACGGATCGAGGGCAGCCGTAACAAGCGCATGAAGCTGGACAAATCTCCCCGATCAGCCGGGAAACTGGTCAAAAAGTCCGCCAAACACGCCGTCTGGCTGTTGATTGCCCTTGCCACCGGCCTGACCTTTGTTGGCTACTTCTACCCTATTCGCGAGCTGCTGGGCGACCTTTTCACATTACAGGCAAATGGCTGGGCCTACTTCTGGGTTGGTTTTTTCACCGTTGCCACTTACCTGAATGCGGGCTGGATGCGGGAGCAGGTCTGCCTCTACATGTGCCCATATGCCCGCTTCCAGTCGGTGATGTTTGACCCCGACACCCGTGTCGTTTCATATGATCCGAACCGGGGCGAGCCAAGGGGTGGCCGCAAGAAGGGCGTGGATCCGGCCGAGGCCGGTCTGGGCGACTGTATCGACTGCGGCCAGTGTGTTCAGGTATGTCCTACGGGCATTGATATCCGGGACGGCCTTCAGTACGAATGTATCGGCTGTGCGCTGTGCATTGATGCCTGTGACGAGATCATGGACAAGATGAATTACCCGAGGGGGCTGATCCGTTACACCACGGAGAATGAACTTGAAGGCAAGACCTCCAAACTCCTGCGACCAAGAACCTTCGGTTATGGCGCGGTGCTGTCACTGATGATTGCCGCGATTATCTTCACCATCGCCACCCGTGTGCCAGCCCAGATGGATGCTCTTCGGGATCGCGGTGCTCTTTACAGTTTCAATGGCGAGGGGCGGATTGAGAACTCCTACACCCTAAAAATCGCCAACATGACCGAAGTTCCCCAAACCTTCACTCTGTCAGTGACTGGCCTGGAGGGGATCCGGATCCTGACGGACACTTCGGTAACCGTTGAAAGTGGTGAAAACCGCTCACTGCCGACCGTAGTCGACGTGCCGCCGGAATCCATCACCGAATCCAATAACGATATCCTGTTCAGGGCACAATCCGAGACCGATTCTTCGCTGAGCCTTGAAACTGAAAGCCGATTTGTCGGTCCAACGCGCTGATCGTCGATCGTGCAGCACTGACCGTTTGAATGAGACATTGATTTATGACTACTGAAACACCCGTAGCACCCTGGTACCGCCAACCCTGGTTCTGGTTCCTGCTGATTTTTCCGGGGGCGTCCATCATTTACTGCGCCGTTGCCATCACTATCGCTGTCAGCACAGAAAATGCGATGGTCACCGACGACTGGTCCAAAGAAGGGCGCGGAATTAACATGTCCATAGCAAGAGACCAGAAGGCGGAAGATCTCGGTATGGAGGCCCAGATTGATTTCCAGAGCAAAAATATCACCGTCAACCTGAACACCGTTGAGGGTCCGGCGGATTTCCCGTATCTGATCCTGAACCTGTTCCATCCAACGCTTTCCGACAAGGATCGCACTGTTCAATTCCAGCAAATCGCTCCAGGGCGCTTTGCCGGTAAGCTCCTCAATGACATAGACGGCCGCTGGTACTACGATCTACGGGGTCCAGCTAACGAGTGGCGATTAAAAGGCGAAGCCTGGCTGCCAGCTGAAGACGGAATTACAGTCAAGGCCGGGGGGTCTGCCCAAGGTTGACCAGGCTGGATTGCTTTCACTGCGGTGAGCCAGCGGACGGTGAGCCGCCCATCACCCTCGAGCTCGAAGGTTCTACCCGTCACTTCTGCTGCCAGGGCTGCAAAGCGGTGTGCCAGACCATTCGCAGCGAGGGTCTCGCCGGGTTCTATGATTTCCGGACCAAACCGGCCGTTACCCCAAAGCAGCTGACCCCGGCGGAACTGAACCGAATCAGAGAGCTTGATCACCCTCTGGTTCAGGAGTCGTTTGTTGCACCGGTAAAAGGCGCACAGGAAGCGCAACTGCTGATTGGTGGCATCACCTGTGCCGCCTGTATCTGGCTGCTTGAAAACCATATGAAGCAGCAGCCCGGTGTCGACTCCTTCTCGGTAAACCATACCACCCAACGTGCGCGCCTGGTGTGGTCCCCGGATCAGGTTCGGCTGAGTGACCTGCTGATCGCGATCCACGAGCTCGGCTACACCGCCCGCCCCTACCAGGCAGACGAGGCGGAACAGGCGCTCAAGGCCGAGCATCGGTCCATGCTCATCCGCCTCGCCATTGCCGGAATCGGTTCGTTCCAGAGCATGATGCTGGCGTTTCCCCTTTATTTCGAACTGGTCAGCGAGCTGTCGCCCGAGTTCGTCAGCTTCTTTCGCTGGTTCAGCCTTCTGGTCGCTACCCCCGTGGTGCTCTTCAGCGCTGCACCTTTTTTCCGCAATGCCCAACGGGATATCCGCAGCCGGCATCTGACCATGGATGTGCCGGTTGCCATTGCCATCGGACTCGCCTACCTCGCCAGCGCGTGGGTAACCGTCTTTGGCGGCGAGGAAGTGTACTTTGAGTCCGTTTGCATGTTCACCTTTTTCCTCCTGCTCGGGCGCTACATTGAAGTTCAGGCCCGCTACCGGGCAGGCCTGACAGGCAATGCGCTTGCAGGGTTTCAGCCGACCGTCGCCACACTGGTCCAGGGCGATACTACCGACATTATCCCTGCCCATAAGATCCGGCCAGGCGATATCGTTCGTGTGCGCCCCGGCGAAACCCTGCCCGTCGATGGCGAGATTGTGCGGGGAGAATCAACCCTGAACGAAGCAGCCTTAACCGGGGAATACCTCCCTGAAACCCGCCATCCCGGGGATACTGTCCACGCCGGGAGCGTAAACGGGGAAAATCCGCTCGATGTCAGGGTGGTCAAGGCCGGCACCCAGACACGGCTCTCAGGCATTCTGCGAGTGCTGGACCGCGTGCAGTCGGAAAAACCGCGCGTTGCAATGATGGCCGACAGGATGGCCGGAAAATTCGTCGGGCGGGTTCTGATTCTGGCACCAGTTGTCTGGATAGGCTGGTGGCTGGCCGGTGCCGACAACGCCTTCGACATCACACTTTCTGTTCTGGTGGTGACGTGTCCCTGCGCGCTCTCCCTGGCGACACCGACTGCCATTACCTCGGCAACAGTCAGGCTCCGGCGGCTTGGTTTTCTCCCGACTCGGGGGCATACCCTTGAATCAATGAACACGATTGACACCGTGGTCTTCGATAAAACCGGGACACTCACACGGGGCGAGCTCAGCCTGGCCGGCACCACAATCGTTGGCAGCATGGATGAGCAGACTTGCCTCAAGCTTGCCGCGGGCCTGGAGAAATACTCCGAGCACCCCATAGCCAAAGTATTTCACCGTCGAACCACTGCTGCGGTCGAACATGTGGAAAATCACATTGGCGGTGGGCTTTCAGGCCGGCTGGGAGACCTGCAGCTGTTCATCGGCCACAGGGGGTTTGTCGAACAACATACCACCGCGCCAGCGCCACAAAAGGATCCGCATCAGGGTATGGAAATCTGGCTGGCCTCTGACCACGAGTGGCTGGCCTGTTTCAGGCTCGACGACCAGCCCCGTGACGATGCCCGGGCAGCCATCAAAGCTCTTCAGGATTCCGGCATTCGCACCCTGCTCCTCAGTGGCGACCGTTCCGGGCATGTAAACCAGGTGGCAGACATACTGGGCATTGACGAGGCTATCGGACAAGCCTCCCCAGAAGATAAACTGGCTGTGCTGGAGAAGCTGCAAGCCGAGGGCCGGCAAATTATGATGGTGGGCGACGGTCTGAACGATCTGCCCTCTATGGCTGGCGCCGGAATTTCGGTGGCCATGGGCACGGCTGCCGACCTGACCCAACTGAAAGCTGATGCAGTACTGCTGAATGGTCAATTGCTGCAATTGGTCGAAGCCCTTAAAACCAGTCGCCAGACCCAGCGCATCATCCGCCAGAATCTATGGTGGGCTCTCATATACAATGTGCTGGCGCTTCCCCTGGCCGCGGCCGGAATGGTCCCACCCTGGCTGGCAGCAATTGGCATGTCTCTCAGCTCTCTGGTGGTCGTTCTGAATGCGCTGCGGCTTGGCAAGGCACCGAGTCGGAAGAGTCAGGACAATCTCGCGGTTGGCGCCCAGGCGTTGTCCTGATACCGTGAACTTCTAATCTTTTCTGCGAGGTTGCACCGTGCAAATCGTCATGTTTCTGGTCCCGGTGATGCTCATACTGGTGGCGGTAGGCGTCGCCCTGTTCACATGGTCGGTCAAGAACGGTCAGTACGATGATCTCGAAGGCCCGGCGCATCGGATACTTTACGATGACGACAAGGATATGATCCCGGACGACGCTCGCACCGACAAACCGGCTGCCGGGGAGCCAACCCCGGAGCAAACAGCTGAAGTCAGCGATACCGCTGATACGGGTGAGGATAAGTCCCAAAAAGGATGAATCCGGAACTCTACCTCAGTTACCCGAGCGCCTTCCTGATCGGATTGCTAGGCAGCACGCACTGCCTCGGCATGTGCGGCGGCATCAGCGCTTCCCTCTCCATGGCCCTGCCTGTGGGCCGGGGGTTCCGGTTCCGGCAAACGGTAATGCTTCTGGCCTTCAACTTCGGGCGCATCGGCAGCTATGTCCTGATCGCAACACTGGTTGCGCTGGCCAGTACCTCGGCCGCCAGCCAGTGGGCCTCTGCCGGCCTGGTGCTTCGGACCCTGGCAGGGCTGCTGTTGATCTTCATGGGTTTGTCCATGGGCCAGTGGTGGCAGGGAATTCGCTACGTTGAGCGGGTGGGTGCTCCAATCTGGGCGCGCCTCTCCCCGCTGACCCGCCGCTTCCTGCCCGTGAATCACGGCGGACAGGCACTTGCTCTTGGAGCGCTCTGGGGCTGGCTGCCCTGCGGACTGGTATACAGCACGCTCGGTTGGGCAGCATTGCAACCGACAGTGGGCTCGGCCGCGCTGACCATGCTGTTTTTCGGGCTCGGCACGCTTCCCTCCATGTTGGCCACGGGTTTCGCGGCCAACTGGATCCGGGGTTTACAGAGCCATCAACTGTTCCGGAAGGTGACCGGCGGCCTGCTTATCCTGTTCGGACTCTGGACACTGCCTTTCCTGCATCTGGCCGGACACTAGCCGGCTAGATATTCAGGACATCCAGGCGACCGAAGTCAGTTGCGGTCTCGGGTTCAGCCGTCTGTACGGCCTGGCGCTTGCCACCGAGGCGCTTGCCTTCCTTGAAATCGTAGAGATTGGTATCCGCCAGGTGCGAGGGTTCCACATTGCACATGGCCCGGAACATGGTTTCCAACCGTCCGGGATGCTGCTTGTCCCAGCTCTGGAACATATCCTTGATCACCTGGCGCTGGAGATTCTCCTGGGAACCACACAGGTTGCAGGGGATGATGGGGAATTCGCGGAGACCCGCGTAGCGGGCGATGTCTTTTTCCCGGCTGTAGGCCAGCGGCCGGATAACCGTGTTGCGGCCATCGTCACTGTGCAGCACCGGAGGCATGGACTTCAGCTTGCCGCCGTAAAACATGTTCAGGAACAGGGTTTCCAACAGATCGTCCCGGTGGTGGCCCAGGGCAATCTTGGTAACCCCATGCTCTTCCGCGAAATTATAGAGAATTCCCCGGCGTAGACGGCTACACAGGCCGCAGGTCGTCTTCCCTTCCGGCACTTTTTCCTTAACAATGCTGTAGGTGTCCTTCTCGATGATGTGATACTCGATACCCATGGAGGACAGATATTCGGGCAACACCTCTTCCGGAAAGCCGGGCTGTTTCTGATCAAGGTTGACGGCAATCAGCTCAAACGAAACCGGGGCGCTCTTCTGCAGGTTGAGCAGAATATCGAGCAGTGCGTAAGAGTCTTTGCCGCCGCTGAGGCAGCACATGACTTTGTCGCCGGCTTCAATCATCGAGAAATCGGCAATCGCCTGCCCGACTTCGCGGCGCAGACGTTTCTGCAGCTTGTTCAATTCCAGTTTCTGGCGGCGCTCCCGCTCTGGGTTGATAGACTGTTCGGAACTGGCGATCATTGCTTCGGACATACCAACTACGTTCATAAGGCAAGTGGACGTGGGATTATACGCGTCACATGGATTCAGGGACAGGATACCGACATGGATATGTTGCAATCGGGTGAAGAGATCACAGGCAAACGGGAACAGAACCGTATCCGGAACCGCAGGGCAATCCTGCATGCCGCCCGGGAGTGTTTTCGCGAGCGGGGGTACGAAAACTCAACCATCCGCGACATCGTTCGGCGAACGGGTCTTGCAGCCGGCACCTTCTACAATTATTTCTCAAGCAAGCAGGATATTTTCGCGGCCTTGCTTACCGACTTCCTGACCAACCTGAATAACAACCTCACGCGCCATCGGCGCGCGGCGGACACCACAGAAGATTTTATCCACTACGCCTACATGGCTTTATTCACTGCGACCGCCCGGGATCCACTGGTTTACGAGCTCGCGCACCGAAATGATCGAGCGCTACGGGAGCTGTTTGGTTCGGATATTCTCGGTCTGACCATGCTGTCCCTGGAAGACGATGTTCGCGAGGCGATGGCGCGGGGACTGCTTCCGCAGATCGATCATGAATACCTGTGTGCCGCTTTTTTCGGCGTCGCCTATGAGACCAGCCTGACGCTTGCCAGGCGGGCCCACAGGAACCCGGATTCAGCGGAAGCTGAAGCGTTGACCGCAACCCGATTCTCGACCGCCCTGTTCATGGGCGGGCTTCCGCGGCTGGCTGCACTTCCCTGATGGCCGGGAGTACCCTACCATGGACTCCATGACCGAAAGCCAAGCCCCGATCAAAATGTCCTACCCTGGAGCGGTGAACGAAGATGACTGCCTGGAGCAGCAGATTCAACACCTGCTGGTGGCTGTTGAGCATGAAATCCGGTCAACACCGGCGGGCATGAATGAGCTGTCGCTGATCAAGGCGCTCCAGGGGCAACCGTGGGAGTTGCTTGGAGACGTTGTTTTCAGCGAACCCGAAAAACTCTACCCGGTTCATTTTCTGCTGTTCCACGTACTCTACCGTCTTCGGGACCAGTTGTCCGAGGCCGGCGAAAGCCTCCAGATATCGCCTCTCAATATACGCATCGAAAAGCAGAGTGTGGTCAGTGGCGAGGGCGTTCCGGACAGTGTCGACACGCTTCGTCAATTCTATCTGGATCTCTCCCAATACCGTCTGCCGGAAGAAGCGATCCAACGGATGATGAATGATTTCTGGGCCGGTGCGCCCGGGCAGGCACCGGCCCAGGCCGAAACACGGGAAGCAGCGGAAATACTGGGCTTCCAGGCTGTCCCTTCTGATTTCCCGACCGTCAAGAAGCGTTTCCGCCGGGCGGTTATGAACGCCCACCCGGATCGCGGAGGCAAGACCGAAACCATTCAGGATCTGAATCAGGCCTTTGCCGTACTCAAAGCACACTTCCGTCACAACATCTGACCGGCCGGTTTGATCGCGTCGGAGCGAAGAAACACAGGAGACGATATGCCGCTCAAAGCATTCCTGAAAATTACCCTGGCTGTCGCGGTTATGTCGACCGCAACCTCGGCCCGGGCAGACCTCGTTGTCCTGCAGTATCATCATGTCAGCGATTCAACGCCGCCCGCGACCAGCACGTCTGTATCCCTGTTCGAGGGCCAGCTGGACATGATCTCGGATCTGGAGCTGGACGTTGTGGATCTACAGGAAGGCACCGAAAAAACGCTGGCCGGTACCGATGGGCAAGGTAATCACATCGCCATTACCTTCGATGACGCCTACGACTCCGTCTACCATACGGCGGCGCCGCTGCTGGCCGACAAGGCCTATCCCTACACGATTTTTGTAAATACAGAAGCCGTTGGCCGAAACGGCTACATGACCTGGGATCAGATTCGGGAGTTGGCCGAACGTTCGGGCGTAACGATTGCCAACCACAGCGCTGACCATGGGCATCTCGCCCGGAAACCGAACGAAAGTCAGAGTGACTGGCAAGCCAGGGTTACCAGCAGTCTCGACTCAGCCCAGGGGACCCTCTCCAGGGAATTGAAGGCGCCTGCACCCATGTTTGCGTACCCTTACGGCGAGTTTGACGAAGCACTGGAGCGCAAAGTGGCCGAGCGGGGCTGGTACGGTTTTGGCCAGCAATCCGGCGCCATCGGCCAACAAACCGAGAAAACCCGATTGCCGCGTTTTCCGATGGCAAACGCCTACGGACAGTTGGGGAGCCTTGAGAACAAACTTCGCAGCAAAGCCTTCCCTGTTGATACCGGCGAGCTGCCGGACGGGGTGATCTCGGAGAATCCGCCCACCCTGGTTTTCCCGCTGGTTGAACCCATTGATGCCAACCGGTTGACCTGCTTTGCCTCCGGTCAGGGACGTATCGACTTTGACGTGACTGATGGCAATGTGGAAGTAAAGGCCCCTGAGGCCTTCAATAGCCGGCGATTCCGCTACAACTGCACCCACCCTGCGGGCGATGGCAGTTACTACTGGCTATCCCAGCAGTGGCTGGACCTGAGCAAACCTGAAGACTGAACCCTCACTCCTCCACCTGCATCAGGCCAATTTCACCGTGCCTGATGTGGGAAATTTTCTCGGGGCCGGCACGGGTCTCTATAACGGTCTGGCCCTCCAGGTCCTGCTCTCGGGTAAACAGGACAAGCCAACGCTCTCCCTGGCCCGGAAAAGCAGGAACCCATGCTTCCAGATAGCCGCGCCGGTGCCAGTTCTCGGGGGTAAAATCCATAACCAGGTCTGTTACCAGCCTTAACGGCGCCATCTTCTCATCGAGAAACACCAGGGAGGGCACCACCACCCCGTCTTTGGCATAGGAGCGCAGGCGTATGACAAGACTGCCGTGCTTATCCGCGTCCGGAAGTGCAATCAGTTGATAGGGGCTGGTTCCGGTAAGAAACGGATATGTAGCTGAACGATCCGAGAGGGTAACGCCAAACTCCCGTCCCGATTGCCACCCTTGTCGACTGGCGGCATCCATGGAATCGCAACAGGTCGCTGAAAACCGGGCAAAGAAATCGTCTGTTGAAGCCTCAATGCCCAGGATGGCAAAGGCGTCCGGATCATAGCCCTCTACCGGAGCGTGGCCTGCGCCATCGGGACCTGCACGGTAAACGCTGGCTTCGGTGATCTGAACGGGTGGCTCCACCAGCCCTTTCTCAAGATCAGAGCGGATGTCCGGCCGGTAATAGCTGACCCGGACATTGCCCTCGGCGTCTCGCCAGGTGAAATAGGGTTGCCGCTCCCCCGGCCGAACGTAGCCATCTTTTTCAAGCTCGCCGGCATCCGGGTAGTTTTCGAGTGTGTACTCGGTGTTTTCCTGCGGTCCTGACTCCGGGCTCGCCCCACTATCTGACTGCACCGGGTGTTTCTCGGATTCCGGATCGCGCTGCTCTTCAGCTACCTCTTCAACTACCTCTTCAACTACCTCTGCAGACTCACGATTCAAGTCTTTCTGCTCGGCTCCGGTTATCGGTGAGTATCGAACCCTGCCCTGCTCGTCTACCCACGTGAAATAACCTTCCCGTTCCGACACCGTAGACCCGCCAATCTGGCAGCCTCCGAGAACTGCTGCCAGAGAAAGGCACAAGGCTGATTTCCGTAAAGAGCCGTTAATCACTGCGAATGACTACCCTCTGGTCAATGGCACCACTCAGAACTTGGTCCGGAAACTGAGGCCCGCCATCACAACCCGTAGCGAGGTTTTGACATCCAGGCCTGCATAGGGGTTGTAGATAATGTTGGTGATGTTGTCGCAGTTCAGATTACAGCTGGTGTCCGCGGGAATCGACTCCACCGAATGAAGATAACTGAGATTCATGTCGATTTCGGTGTCCTTATCCCACTGGTACCCCATACCGATGCTGTAGAGGTTTGCCCCACCGAATGGCGCCATAACCTGTCGCTGATCATCCGGGATAACCGAATCCCGTATTTCCACGCCAGCACGCAGGTCCAGACGGGAAGACGCATGAAACTCCATGCCAAACGCCCAGTTCCACTGGCTCTTGAAACCCAGGGGCAACCTCAGGGTATTCGGCGTGGCATTGTCCGGCGACAGGATCCGGGCCGCATTGAGAAACTCCAGATTACGATCAAACCGGAAAACAAAGGCGTCCCACTGTTTGTAATCGGTCCAGCCAATGTCGGCGTTGAGGGTCAGTTTCGGATGCACGTCAACACTGATACCAGTCTGGAAGTGCTGGGGATACACCAGATCCATACTGACGTTGCCGGATTCCTTGGGCGCACCGGACGGAAGACTCAGGATCGCCGAGGTAATCGCACCCAGCACCGATCCGTTAACTCTCTGCCAGAAGCCGGACCAGTCATCGGTGTACTGGATTTCGAAGGTGCCCTTCATGTTCATTTCAGCTTCAGAGGTATAGCTCGCCCCCCAGCTGAACCAATCAGTTGGCTCCCACATCACCCCTAGTGCATAGGTGGGTGACAGGGTTTCCTGAACGTTGATACTCAGAGCACCGATATCGTCCCAGGGACCGACATTACCGCCACAAAGCGCTAGCCAGGGCTGCAGGGGCTCGTCACCACTCTCGCAGTTGAATGCGTCCTGCAGAACTTCAGCCACCCCCAGCAGCAGGTTGGGCGCCCGCATGTACTGGTCTGCCGCGATTCCCATATGGGACAGGTGGATACCGGCACCCACGGACCAGTCGTCATTGATTTCATAACCGACCGTGGGTGAGAGATAAGTCGTGCGCTGCAGCGCCGTGGCCTGGGGCTGGTAACGGCCAGGGTCATCCTTATCACGGTAGAAACCGGCTGCCAACGGCAGGTAAAAGGCATTCCCGAAGGTCAGTTTGGAGCCCGGCGGGTTGATACTGATACCTGCTGACGGCGCCAGGGCCGGTCCCGGGGGCGCGCGGAGAATACCGTAACCCGGCAGATACAGGGCCACGTTGTTGGTATGGCTGCGGGTATTGGCAACCGGGTCCCGCTGCTTTCCGGTCAGTGGATCCGTTTCAAGGCCGTCGATACCGAAAATCTCATAGCCTTCCGGTGCCGTGAAATCCGCGTCAATGTCCAGATAGACGCTCATCAGATTCACTTCCAGCTGACGCCCGTCCAGTTTGGTCAGGCCAGCAGGATTGTAGTGAATCGCCATGATCCCGGGCGGATCGGCGGTCACGGCGTTGCCAAGTGCCAGTGCCTTGGGATGAATGGTCAGGTTCTGCGCCAGCTGGGCCTGGGCACCGCAAGAAAGGGTCGTGGCAACCAGTGCCGCGAGAATCTGACGGTTGTGGTTTCTCTGTCCCATGAAATCCTTCCCTTCCCGTAGATCGTCAACGACACCAATCACTCTTTGAGACCGGAGAAGTTAATGGGCAGGGAGACCCCCAGGGAGAAGTCCGGGGCATCCTCGGTAAGACCGATACCCAAACTCGTGTTTACAATGGTGGTATCACTGATACGGGTCCCCAGAGACATGCTCATAAACCCCGTCATCTGGTCCTGGGCGACGGCCTGGTCGCCATTCGTGAAGGTCAGGACGGTTTCGTCGCTGTAGCTGAGCTGGGCCGAGATGCTGAGAGAAATGTCGTAGGACAGGGAGTAGGCGAAACCGGCGGACCCGGAGAGCCCGAAGCCAGGGTCCACCTCTTCCAGAAGACGTGCACCACGCACCTGCTGCAGATCTTCAGCCGGCAAGTTATAGGTGGCGCTCACTGAGCCGAACACCACCACCGGATCCAGGACCTTGGACAGGCTCGCTCCACCCCCGATGGAATAGTAGCCACTGCCGGTGGACAGCTGCTCGTTGATGTCTATCTCGTAGGGGCTGACGCCGGTCTTTGTGGAGAGGGTTCCGAACAAGGTGGTCGACATCTTGCCTGGAACGTAGGCAAATGGCTGCCAGCGCCCGGTAAAAGAAATATCGCCAAAATCATAGATATTCAGCTCGTCCTGAGTGTCGTATTTGACGACCAGCGGAATACGGGTACCCACCGTCAGGTTGTCCAACAGGCCGTAATCGTAGGAAAAGGAATTGGTGAAGCTGTGGGTTGCCGACGGCACCACGTCCAGGTTTCTCACTGATCCATTGGTGATGGCCAGATCCAGCCGCTGGTCTGCCGTGTAGGAATAGTCGAACGAATAATTCAATGAATGGGAACCCTTCTTCTGCAGCGAATAGTTCTTCTCTGCAGCCTGGAACACCTCTTCAAGCTGTTGTGAAGCGTCCTCGTCTCCTTCCTGCTTGGCCAGCGCTTCCCGCGCCTGGTCCACACTCCCTTCCTGCGCCAGGGCCATGCCCGGAAGCAGACCTGCCGTGGAAACAAGGATAAAACCTCGCACAAACCAACGATTCATCCTGACTCCCTTATTTTATTTGTAGTGTTCCTGCCCCGGGGATTACCCGGCGAATTAGTTACGACGGTAGTGCAACTGCTTTCGGGTGTTTTCTACACTGCCGTCGGGATTGTTTTTCTGGCGTTCCAGCAGATTCTGGATCCGCCGCTGGGTGGATTCGTGAAACGCCGGTATCCGTTCCAGCGCCAGAAGGGTCATTGTCTGGTCATCCACGAAGCGAAGGTCTTCCTCCTTCAGCTCGAGGTTATCCAGGGGCTTGTCACTGCCCGGAAAGACGATGAAAAGCACGTTGTCGTCCCACTTCTCCTCGAACTGGGCCAGAGTAAAGGAGATATTGCCGACTGAAGGATCTGCCAGGTAGGCGCGCCCGTCGCGGATCGTCCGTAACACCACGAAATGCTTGAAGCCCGCGTGGTGGATGGGCACGATCGCCGGGTGATCGAGGTCCCTGAGGTCATCGATGGTGGCCCGGAAGCCGCCTGACGGGTAACCGAGTGCCGTCACCAGCCGCTTCATATCGAGCATGGAGAACGCGCGCCGCTCAACGATGCGCTCACTTTCGCCGTAGTGGAGCAGCCCCTCCATGACCTGTCGTTCTGACAAGGTCCGTCCGAGATAGAAGTTCAGCACCGTGGTCAGCGCCGCGCTTCCACAGCTGTAGTCATAGGCCTGACGCACGATATTCCGGAACTTCTGTTCAACCAGAGGCTCCACCCTGACGTCGGAGCGCAATTCAACAGGACTGGAATCCACATCCTGCTCAATGACGATCTGGCCCTTCTCAAAAGGCTCCACCACGGTCGCTTCCTGCACCATGGTGAATGTAAGAATGGATCCAGCGAGCACCAGCAGCATGTCAGACGAAGTCCCTGTTTTTATTGGCCACGTTATTAAGCGGGTTACATGTTGTTACGGTAAGATACCGAAAAGCCTGCGCCCTTAAAGATAACTGTGCCTCAAATCTGTCGCTGCAGGAGGGGCCTTAGGAAGGGGATTTGAGAACTGTTTCATGACATGGATGGGAATCGGGAAGCAGGCCCGGTTGCCGGGCCTGCCGTTCAAAAGGTAAAGACCACGCCGAGTAACAGGTAGCTCAGGGCAGTTACCACGACAATGCCCATCAGATTGAGAGCAAACCCGGCTCTGATCATGTCGCTGATCTGCATGTGACCACTGGAGAACACGATGGCATTGGGTGGCGTGGCCACCGGCATCATGAAGGCACAGCTGGCCGCGATGGCGGCAGGCACAGTGAGTAGTAACGGTGACACGCCCTGACTCAGGGCCAGCGCCCCAGCAACGGCAGAAACGCCGCCGCGGTTGCGGTATTGCTGGTAACTTCGGTCAGAAAGATGATGATACCCGCCACCAGAACAATCATGACAAGGGTTGGCAGGGCGCCGGCCATGCCCAGCCCGAAGTCGCGCCGGGTCAGCCACCACCAGGCCAGGGCCAGCATGACAACCGTCACTGGAACCCCCAGCAACATCCATTGGGCAAAGCCCACAGAAATACCCTGGTTTTCGCTCAGGTAGGCCGCCAGCAAGGCATTTGGCGGTGTGCCGATAAGTGTGGCAATACCACCGATACTGGCGGAATAGGCGATAGCCAAAAGGAGGGCCGTGGCGTAACGCCGAATGCCCTCGGGATTGTCATTGCTGTTCATCATCGCCACCACCGACAGACCAATCGGCAGCATCATGATGGCTGTTGCAGTATTGCTGACCCACATGCTCAAAAACGCGGTTGCCAACATGAACCCGGCAATCTGCCGCCGGGGTTTACTGCCAACGGCCTTCAGCGTCATCAGGGCGATCCGGCGATGCAGGTTCCATCGCTGCATCGCAAGCCCGAGTGTGAAGCCCCCCCCCAGGAACAGGAAAATGATCGGATTGGCATAGGGCTCGGTGGCTTCACCAACCGTCCCGAGCCCGAGCGCGGGAACCAGCACGATTGGCAGCAAGGCAGTGGCGGGAATCGGAATGGCTTCGGTAGACCACCAGGTAGCCATCAGCAGCATCAACCCCAGCGCCGCCCAGGCTTCCGCGGCCATGGTTTCCGGAGGTGGGAGTATGATGGTTGCCAGCAGAAAGGCAGCCCCGAGGATCAGTCCAATGACCTGGCTGCGGGGCAGCCCCTCGGCCTGTTTGTCAGCGTTGAGCTCTTCGGACATACAGTTCTATTCCATCATTCAGACATTCAACATCAGCAGGCGGGCGAAACGTCAGAGCGCCTGAAGCTGGCGATCATGAAAACGCCCGAGCAGGATAAGAGCCAGAATGGCGCCGGACAAGGCCCAGGCCATATCCGACTGGGTATCCCAGACGTAGCCCTGTGTGCCCAGAAAGGCCTCGGCCGCTTCGTCACTGAGCAAGGCCACCCACCATTCAATCAGCTCGTAAAAGGCGCTTAGCGCCAGACAGAAACAGACGATGAAAAACGCCGCCCAGCGGCGACTGGAGAACACGTCGAAGCGAATGACCACTTCCCTGGCAATGATTGCCGGTATAAACCCCTGTGCCAGGTGGCCAAGCTTGTCGTAGTTATTGCGCTCCCAGTCAAACCAGTCCCGAAACCAGTCGAACAAAGGTACTTCCGCGTAGGTATAGTGCCCTCCAACCATCAGGATGACGGCGTGGACCAGAATCAGGAAATAGACAAGAGGCGTCAGGGGATAACGGAAGAAACACCAGACAACCAGCACAAAACCAATGACAGCGGGCAGGACTTCCAGCGCCCAGGTGGCCCGATCCCTGGGTCCGATGGCAGACCAGACAAAGACTGCAAGAAAGACCACCACCCAGACGGCGGGCGCAAATCGCAGGTTCATAGGTTTCCTTTTGTACGTGGTTATCCAGACGCACCGGCGCGCAGGAAGTGGCCATAGCCAGGCTCCCGGCCCAGGGCAGCTTCAACCTCACCATCCGTTACCGCGGGTCGGCCGTTGATCAGCACCTCTCTGATACAACCAGGCACCCGGTTGACCATTCTCTCCAGTCCGAAGTTTTCCATCTCGGCCCACTCAACCTGTTCCAGATCCTGATCAAGGCCACGGGGGTCCAGTACCGTTATATCGGCCCGATCACCTTCCCTGATATGACCCGCATCAACTCCAAGCCAATCTGCCTGTTCGCCGGTCAGTCGATGTACGGCACGTTCCAGCGACATGACCGGCTCACTCTCCACATGGCTTTCGTAAACCAGCTTGAGAAACCGCAGAGGCAGATTGTAGAACGCCATATTACGGATGTGGGCGCCGGCATCGGAAAAGGTGATCAGGGCACCGGGATTGGTGACCATTTTCCGGAGCCGATCCTTTCTGTGGTTGCCTACCGTGGTGAACCAGCGCAGTGAACGGCCATGGGCAACCACCATGTCGAGAAAGAAATCGACCACATGGATGCCACGGTCGGCCGCCAGCTCAGCAAAGTTGCGGCCAACCACGCTTTTATCCGGGCAGTCGAGAATAACGGCATCGCCGAAATCCCTCTGCCATACCCGGGGCGAGAGCTTTTCCTTATAGAACTTCCGGAATTTCCGGCGGTACTGTTCGTCCTTGAGGAGATCGTTGCGCTCAAGCTGATCCCGAATATCCAGGGCCATTTCACCGGCACCGAATTCTTCGAACAGCACGATATCCATGCCATCGGCATAGACCGTGAACGGTGTCGGGAGCAGCTGCCAGCGAAAATTACCTCCAAAGCTGTTGGCCAGCCATCCGACCAGACTCGCCATTGGTTTGACCGTGGGGTTACCCTTGAGGTCGATCATCGCAATGAGGGTTGTTTTCAGCGGCTTTCTCAACCAGCCCAGGGTCTCTTTCAGGTACTGGGTCACCTGCAACGGATTGGCCGCATTCGGTGCGCCCTGGTGCACCCGCCCGTACCGGCGCAAAAGTGCATTCAGACGGCTGACCTCCCGCCAGCGGGCGTAAGTGCTTGGCAGGCTCTTGGACCACTCCCGATCACCGTCCACCTTGTCCCATTTCAGGCACATGGTGGAAAGACCGAGGAATCCTTCCTGCAGCGCCTCCTCCAGCAGAGCCTCCATTTTTTGCTGTTCTTCGGGAGTCGGCGTCACGTTCCTGTCGGTGGCGCGATGAAGACCCATCACGGCGGTTCTCAGATCACTGTGGCCAAGAAAGCTGATGACATTGGGCCCCAGTGGATGCTGGTCCATGAACGCCACCCACTCTTTTGGTGTCTGCCAGGACTTGTGCTGCTTCAGAATGGGCAGCACTTTTTCCCTCGGGACCGTTTCCACCCGGGTAAAAATATCCGAGGCGTCCTCCGGATCGGAACAGACCATGCTCAGGGAACAACTGCCGATCAGCACCGTGGTGACACCGTGACGCACGGATTCAGACAGGGACGGCGCTACCAGAAGCTCGGCATCGTAATGGGTATGGGTGTCAAGAAACCCCGGTGTCACCCAGCACCCGCTGGCGTCAATCGTGCGTTTCGCCAGGCTGGTGTCGGGCTGCGCATCAAATACCCTGGCAACCCGCCCATCTTTGACGCCAACATGGGCTATGCGTGAAGGTCCGCCGGTACCGTCAAAGTAACGACCACCAATAATGAGAGTGTCGAACTTGTTCACAGTGCCAGGCTCCTTTTTGTTGTTTTATGCCGTCAGTCTAGCCAGCAAAACGTGATATGTCCTCTCATTTCAGCGGACAAGGCCGGCAATACGGGCCATTAACGAACCCTGATCTGGCTGCCGTCTTCCAACTGGCGATCCGGGTGCCGGACCACACTGTCTGCCTCACCAAGACCATCCTGAATCACCGTATGGAATCCGTTTGTACGTCCCACCGACACGTTTGTAAGCACCGCTCTGTCGTCAACAACGCGGAATACCTGATGCTGACCCTCACTGACAAAGATGGCAGATTCCGGCACCTGAAGAACATTGTCTGATCGCCAGAGCAGAAACTCGGCGTCCACACGGTACCCGTCTCCGAGGCTCTGCCACGCGTCCGTAGGGCTGGTAATGTCCGCAACGACCTGTACCCGCCTCTCTTCAACACCCAGGGCCGACATGTCCTCGAATCCGACCGGCTCAACCCGACGGACGACAGCATCAAGAGTGCCGCCACCCCATCCAGTGAGGCGCGTCGCTATACCGGGTTGAAGGTTCACAGCGTCAAAACTCAACACATCGACAACCACCTCAAGCGCCCCGGGGTCTCCCAGTTCCAGAATGGCTTCACCGGCCTGGATGACGCCCTCACTTTTCCGGACTATTCCGAGGACCGAACCATTCACCGGAGATCTGACCGGCACACGTTCAACCGCTCCATTACCGTTTGCCCGTGCAGCAGATACTTCAAGGCGGGTTCTGGCCGCTGCCAGTTCATGGGCCATTACTTCCTCGTCAAAGCGGGCGGAACGCAGAATGGCCTTTGCCCTATCCGCAGCGGCCTTCGCCTGCTGCAAACGCTCGTCGGAAACAAAATGGTCATCACTCAGAGCCTGCAGGCGGGCCAGTTCCCGAACGGCCAGATCTGCTTCCGCCTCAGCGGCTGCGACTTTTTGACGAGTGGAATTGAGCGCCGATCGGGCCGACTGTGCTTTGGCCTCCGCTTCTGCCCGGCTGCGGGCATCCAGGGTGCTGGCAGGCATGGGGTCCACCTCTGTCAGCAGCTCTCCTGGAATAACCGGATCCCCCACCTCCAGCAAGACCCTGTGTAAGTAGCCGGCAACCGGGGAAGACACCACGTAACGGTCCCGCACCCGGGTTTTTCCTTCTTCCTTGATGGTGATTTCCATGGGTCCACGGGTTACCGGCGCCAGGTCCACCCAAACCGGATCGGGCCGGATCGTGACCACGACTGCAGCAATGGCGAGCAAAACAAACACGCCCCAGAACAACCATTTCCCCGCAAACCCTTTTTTCGTCATAACCTCAGTTCACTCCCTGGTTGCTTCCGCACCTATTCCCTTGTTTTCAACACGGCTACCAGATCCAGCGCTTTCAGGCGCCACCAGGCAATCACCCCGGAAGCGATTGCCGAAACCACCACGACCAGCGCGGACATGCCAAGCGTCTGGGTGGTTATGGTCAGGGGCACCCGATACAGCTCCGTTTGCATGGCAGTAACAATCATCAGTGCCAGCCCCTGGCCAATCAGCCAACCGAGCGGAATGCCCAGTAACAGCAAGAGCGCAACCTCTCCCAACAATATATGCGCAACTTCATTCTGGGTGTATCCCAGCACTCTCAGGCTCGCCAACTCCCGACCTTTTTCCGCCAGTGAAATCCGGATCATGTTGTAGACCACTCCAAAAGCGATGATTCCGCCCATCAGGCTGTTGAAAAAGGTGAACGTCAGGAAGGTTCTCGCCAGGGTGTCGTAGAAGCTGTCGAGCATGGCCTGCCGGATGCTCAGGCCAAGCACTCCCGGGGTTTCGCGAAGACTGTTATAAACTTCCGAAGCCTTGTCCGGGTCCAGGTTGATCAGGGCCTGATTGATCAGGGGCCCGTCCCCCAGTGCCCGGTTGAGGGCATCCAGATCCATGTAGGCACCAACCCCGAGAAACTCGCTGGTGATACCGGCGACCGGAACCATAACCGTTCGGCGGTCGCCCTCCAGGAGCTCCAGCTGCAGAACATCTCCCGGACCGACACCCAGTTCATCGGCCAGAAAATCGGTCAACAACAACCCCTCCCTGGGGAGCGGAACCGGCTGCAGGTCACTGTCGATGACAAATTGCAGGCGCGCCTCGGAGGGTATTCCGGTGACTGCGCTTCGCCACTCCCGATGGCCGGAAACAAGACGTGCCGGGACCGAGCGTCGCCCCTCCACGTAACGTATCCCGGCTTGCCGCTGCAAGCCGAACAACGCCGCGCTGTTCACCGGATCAATAAAGGTCGCGGACAGATCCTGTTGCTGAACCCGTGCAAACTGCGTGTGGACCATCAGGGACACCGAGTCGAACTGGAAGTTTCCCACCATCACGATGGCAGTGGCCATAGCGACCCCAGTCATGGATAACAGGGTCCGAACCGGACGACGGGAGAGCTGGCGCACGATCATTCGGGAGGGCTGGGCGAAACGGATTCCCGAGAGCAGCTTTTCCACTATGGTCACCCGGTACCTGGCGGGCCCCTCAGGCCTCATGGCTTCAGCGGGTGGCAGTGCCGCTGCCTGCCTGATGGCTCGCCAGGCACCGAGCCAGGCGACCACAATTGTCATCAACCCCAGCAGCACAACCCATGCGGGGTCAATGCGAAACAACAGCCCCGGAAAGCGGTAATAATCCATGTACAGTTCGCCGAGAGAGCGTCCAAGCCATAGGCCAAGGCCAAGCCCCGCCAGCAAACCGATGACGGCAATCACGATGACCAGTTTGCTGTAATGCCAGGCGATCTGACGGTTGCTATAGCCGAAGGCCTTGAGTACCGCGACGATATCCCGTTGGGTGCTGATCAGACGGCCAATCACCACATTCAACAAAAACATGGCGACACTCATGAAAATGAGGGGGAAAACCGTCGCCATGGTTTTCAACTGATTGAGCTCGTCACTCAGAAAACGGTGGGAAAACTGGTCGTCCCGGCCAAAAGCCCCCGTTGCCCCATACCGGGCCAGCAATCGATCCAGAGCATCAATGACGGAGGCAGCAGAATGGCCAGGTTTGAGCGTCACCACCAGGCTGTTGAAAGCGCCCCGCATATCCATGGCGGATTCCAGGGACTCTCTGTTCATCCAGAGAACACCATACCGCTGATAGTCCGGCAGCATACCGCCCGGAGGAATGACGTAGATGAATTCCGGTGACTCAACAATGCCGGTTATCGTAAGAGCCTGCCGGCGGCCGTTGATAATGGCTTCAAACTGATCTCCCAGAACCAACTCATGCGCTTCGGCAAAGCTTCCGATAACTGCGATCTCCTGGCTTCGACCAGCAGCCGGGAGCCGTCCCTGGCGAATAAAAAGGCGGTTGACGTCAGGCTGACCTTCCGGCGGAACAGACACCAGGCGAGCCGACACCGGATCCGGAAACCCGGGTATTTCCAGTTTCGCAGCGCCTTCGACCCTCCCCTCGTACCTGGCGATACCAGGCAGCGCAGCGGTGTCCTTGAGAGTATGGCGTGGAGCCCGTTTGACCGGCGCAAAGACCTCGGCAAATTCGTGTTGTTCGTAATACTGGGCTCTGGTTGCCAACAGCGATGAATAGTTCACGAGAGACATCACGCACACGCCCACGCCTCCGGCAATAACCAGTGCGATGGCCAGTACCTGACCGCGCATCTGCCAGAGTTCCCGCCGTAACTTTACGTTCAGAACCGTGTTCAATCCCTTCGGGGACATCGCTGTTACTCTTCAGTACCGTTACCAGGACAGTGTACGGGGATCCTGGCGACGCTCATTAAGACGCTCACCGCTGATGTTGCCGTCCGAGAGCGTTATCACGCGATCCGCCATGCCGGCGATGGAAGCATTGTGGGTAATGATGACGGTAGTCGTGCCGGTCTCCCGGTTGGCTTTGTCCAGTGCCTCGAGCACCAGAACGCCGGTGGCGGAATCGAGAGCGCCGGTTGGCTCGTCGCACAGGAGTACATCCGGTCGTTTGGCAATGGCCCGGGCAATGGCAACGCGCTGCTGTTCACCACCGGAAAGCTGGGCCGGAAAATGGTCAATGCGGCTCTTGAGCCCAACCAGTTCAAGTGCCTCTTCCGGCGTCATTGGATTGGTCGCTATCTCGGTCACTGCCGCCACATTTTCCCTGGCGGTGAGGCTGGGAATGAGATTATAGAACTGGAACACGAAACCCACGTGTTCACGGCGATAACGGGTGAGTTCGCGGTCGCCGGCAGTACTGAGATCAAAATCCCGATACCGGACTTCGCCGGTCGATGGCACATCCAGCCCGCCAAGAATGTTAAGGAGTGTGGATTTGCCAGAACCGGAAGCGCCCAGCATGACGACCAGTTCGCCGCCATAGAGATCCAGATCTACGCCACGGAGGGCATGAACCTGAACCTCCCCCTGATCATAGGTTTTCGTCAGGCCCCGGGTCTGGAATACGGCCGAGCCGGTCGTGGATGCCTGCAGTGGCTCCATGGTGTCACTCAGTCTTCGGCACAATCCACGCAAACCGTGGTATAGGGCAGAACCTGCAAGCGGCGTGGGTCAATGGCCTCGCCGCAGGATTCGCATTCGTCACCCACACCGTTATCAATCCGAGCCAGTGCATGTTCAATCTGAGCGAGTTCGGAACGGGTTTCGGTTTCCAGCGAATCGACCACTTCGTCGTTCTGGGTCTGGGTAGCCTGCTCCTCGAAATCCTTGTCTAACGCACCCCCTTCCCGATGCTGATGCGCCTCATAACGGGAAAGTCTGGCCGTCAGGTCGGCTCTCAGTGTTTCAAGTTCGGATTTCCGGTTGGTCATATGGCGCCTCCTGCCTTGCCGGGAAAACATGTTCCTACAGTAAAGCATAAGCTGAACCCGGGATTGATGCTTGTCAAAATTGCGTCACGCAGGATGAGGCAGAATAGAATTCCATCAAATCCATACGCAAAGGAGTTGTGACCATGAACACCGAGCTTTTCGAAAAAGCGACCCGTCTGAACGAAACCCTGTTCGAGCAATTTGGCAAGGCTGCAGAAATGCAGATGAACGCCTTCCGACGTTATGCCGATGTCACCATGGAGCAGGCTAAAAAGGTGTCTGAGGTCCGTGATCTGGAGAGCCTGAAAAGCCTGACTGGCGATCAGGCGGAGACCCTGAAATCACTGAGCGAGCAGTTCACCGCAGACTGGAAAGCCTGGCAGGACTACTTCAACGAAAGCAGGGAGCAGATTCAGAAGGTGTTCGAGAAAGCACCCGAGGCATCGGCCAAGCCCGGCCCGAAAACCGCCAAATAAGGGATAGTTATGTTCGGTCTGGATACGCTCGGGAAAGCCGTAGGTCAGCTCGTCAACGGCTTCGAAACCAACGTCCGCCAGGGACAGCAGCAACTGGAGAAAGCATTGGGAGATGCTGGCGTCCTGGATGCGGCAACGCTCTCCACGATAACGGAAATGTCCGATGCCTACCGCACAATGGCCGAGGACCTGCTCCTGCACCCGCTCCGGTTTGCAGGAGCGGAACTGGATCTGGCCCGCAAACATGCCGCGCTGGGGCACTACACCCTTGCACGGCTCGTGGGCAAGCATAAGCAGCCCGTTGTCGAACCAGAGGCCGACGACCGACGCTTCCAGGCCGAGGAGTGGCACAAGCATCTGCCTTTTGATGTCCTCCACCAGGCCTATCTGATCAACTCACAGGCCTTTCTGAACTGGGCGGCCGGCATGGAAGGGATTCCCCCGGCAGGACGGGACCAGATGCTGTTCTACGCCCGACACCTGACCAGTGCACTGTCGCCATCGAATTTCCCCGCCACGAATCCGGAAGTGCTCAGGATTACCTGGGAACGCAAAGGGATGAACCTGATCGACGGTGGACGGCAGCTGATCGAAGACCTGCGGCAGAATCCTTCCCTGTTCAATGTTGGGATGACAGATCGCTCTGCCTTTGAGGTAGGACGTAACCTGGCAACTACCCCTGGCAAGGTCGTGTTCCAGAACGAACTGATGCAGTTGATCCAGTACTCGCCAACAACAGAGACCGTCAGCAAACGCCCGTTGCTGATTGTTCCGCCATGGATCAACAAGTACTACATCCTGGACCTCACCGCCAGGAACTCCTTTATCCAGTGGTTGGTCAACCAGGGACAGACTGTTTTTATTATTTCCTGGCGAAATCCCGGGCCCTCCCTGCGGGACAAAGGCTGGGAAGACTACATGGAACTCGGGCCACTGGCGGCCATGGATGCGGTTACCGAAGCCACCGGCGAAGACCAGATGAATCTGATCGGCTATTGCATCGGTGGCACCCTGCTGGGCTCAACATTGGCCTGGCTCAAGAAAAAAGGCCGTAATCCGGTAGCCAGTGCTACCTATCTGACGACACTTCTGGACTTCTCGGACCCTGGCGGAATCGGTGTCTTCATCAACGATCACTCGATCCGGGGTATTGAGAAAATGCTGGAGCGCAAGGGCTACCTGGACGGTCGCGCTATGGCGTTCACGTTTAACCTGTTGAGAGAAAACGAGCTGTTCTGGTCGTTCTGGACCAATAACTACCTTAAAGGCCAGAAGCCCGCGGCTTTTGACCTGCTCTACTGGAACACCGACGGCACCAACCTGCCAGCGCGAATGCACAGTTACTATCTGCGCCAGATGTACCTGAATAATCGTCTGGTGAAGCCAGATTCCCTGAATCTGCTGGGCGAGTCCATCAACCTGTCCGAAATCGATGTACCCTCTTTTTTCCTGTCCGCCAGACAGGATCACATCGCCAAATGGAAAACCACCTACAAAGGGGCGCTGGCCCACGGCGGTGATGTCCGCTTTGTGCTCTCCGGCTCCGGCCATATCGCTGGCGTGATCAACCCGCCCTACAAGGAAAAGTACGGCTACTGGACCAATGACACCCTGGTGCCGGATGCAGACACCTGGTTCGAGAAGTCCGAACACCATCCGGGATCCTGGTGGCCTCACTGGCTCGAGTGGATTGCCCGTTTCTCAGACGGCGACGTGCCGGCTCGCATCCCCGGCGAAGGGAAACTTCCTGCGATTGAGGATGCACCCGGCAGCTACGTCAAAGTTAAAGCTGCCGAGGCCGTGAAGCAGTAGAGCTCTGCGTGGCCCGCATTCCTGCGGGCCAACGTATCTCGCCCCGCTTCCGCCGTTGTGGCACTATGGCCCGCTTGATGAACGGCGGAGAACCTCCCGATGTTTTATACCACCCTCGCGGCGATCGTGGTCGCCATGATCCTGTTTGCCTGGCTCGGACTGAGAGCCCGTCTCGCCGACGGCGGACTGGATGACTATGTAACGGCAAGAAACAGTCAGGGAGCCAGGGCCCTCGGACTGTCTTTCCTCGCTTCCGGCATGGGCGGCTGGATACTGTTTGCCCCGCCTGAGGTTGGCGCACTGGTTGGCCCTCTGGCTCTGGCTGGCTATGCCCTGGGCGCCGCCTTGCCGTTTATCGTGTTCGCTTTCTGTGGCCCCGCTATTCGCCGCTTCCTTCCGGAAGGACGCAGCATCGGCGAATTCGCCAACGCCTGTTATGGCAATGGCGTACGCCGCTACGTTTCGACGATCTCGGTGCTCTACATGCTTTGCTTTCTCACCGCGGAGCTTACTGCCATTGGTGCCATAACGTCGCTGCTTTCCGGTATTGATGGCGGCATTGTGGTCATTGGCGTTGCCATAACCACGCTGGTATACACCGCTGTCGGTGGTCTCAGGGCCAGCATCGTTACCGACCAATGGCAGGCACTGTTACTGATCGGCTTGCTGGCTATCGTCAGTTTTGTTGCCGTAGGCAAGCTTCCGGACGCAGCACCCGCAGCGCTACCGGATATCCCTGCGTCGGCGGCCCTGAGCGTGGCGCTGACCCTGGTGATTGCCGTCACCGCCGCCAACCTGTTCCACCAGGGATACTGGCAGCGTTTATGGTCGGCTCGTGATACGGACGCCCTGAGCCGCGGCGCGTTGCTGGGCGGCGTGGTCACCATCGCCGTTGTCGCCGTGGTTGGCGGGCTGGGAATACTGGCGGCCATGAGCGGCGCCGACCTGGGCAGCCCGCCGATTCCGTTTTTTGCCTTGCTTGCTGATGCGCCGGCCTGGCTCGCTTTACCGGCCCTGATCCTGGCCATCACACTCGTGGCATCCTCGGTGGATACCCTGCAGAACGCACTTGCGTCGCTGGCGGTTACCGAAAAACAGGGGTTGTCCATTGTCAGTGCCCGATGGTTTACCGTGCTGCTGATGATTCCTGTGGTTCTGGTGGCACTTCAGGGGATTTCCGTGCTGCGGCTATTTTTGATCGCAGACCTGCTTTGCGCCACGGCGGTTCTGCCTGTACTGATGGGGCTCTGGGGAAAGATGACCACGAGGGCGGCGATCCTGGGCTGTCTGGCGGGACTTTTCGGCGCGATTCTGCCCGGATGGATTACCGGTGGCAGCCTGATGGCCGGATTGGAAGCTGCCAGCTTCCCCGGCAGCATTCCCACCCTGATGCCTTTCGTTGGTGCCCTGGTAGGCTCCGGACTGGTCAGTGTCGTGATCGCGACCACAACCCGGAAACGCTAAGCGGCATCCTTGCTGTCCAGCGCCCTAGCTGGACAGCAATTCGATCGGATAACGGATCTTGGTTTGATCAACGCCCGGTCGGGCCCCGAAATCCACCAACCTCAGACGATTGCAGATCTTGCTCTCCAGCGCCGGCTCATTGAGTGTAGATTCCACCACCGAACAACTCGATACTGCACCGTTCGGCTCAATGACCAACTCCGGGGTAATACTTCCTTGCAGCGACGGTTTGCGACGAAGCTCCCGGTTGTAGATGCTGTAGATCGCGGATTTGTTGGCATCCATGGTCCGGCGCAACTCTTCCTTGCTCCGGGTTCTGGCCGCAGTTTCCTGCTGTTCCTTGCGTGCCGCCTCTTTCACCGCAGCAACTCTCTCTGCTTCGGCAACTTCCGCGCGCTGACGCTCGGCCAGGGCGACCTGACCGGCCTCCCGATTGAGCGCTTCCTCGTTCACCCCACTGCTCTTCGCGCTCGCGGTCGCGCGCGAGGCCAAAGTATCACCGGTTTTGCGGGCAATAGGTTCCGCTGTATTGGCAACCGGGCCATCCAGCTTGACCGACTCCGCCAGCGAACTGAGTTTTTTCAGTTCGTTCCCCATTGCCAGAATACCGGTATTCTTTGCCTTCTCCCGCGCCTTGGCGACCTCTTCAGGCTTGGGTTCTGGCTTGGGCTCCGGTTTTTCGGCTACCTGAGGCTCCGGCTCGGGTTCCGGCATCACCGGTTCAGGAACCGGCTCCGGCTTGGGCTCTGGTTTGGCCTGTTCCACCGGCTTTTCCTCAGGCTTCGGCGGTTCGGGCTCCGGCTCGGGCATCACCGGTTTTGGGGGCTCCTTTTTCTCGATGATCAGCTTGGCCAGCTGAGGCGGCAGAGCTTCCTGTTCCTGCCTGTCACGTTCTGGCAGCTCTACCCAGCTGACATAACCTGCAATTGCAAGGAACAATGGCATCACAAAAACAGCGGCGGCCAACAACCGCTTACGTTCACCGCGCTCCTGATTCCAGGGCAATCCGTACCGATAATCCATCATGGTCAGGCTCCCTGTTCCGCACGCTGATTAACCGCCAGGGAAATACTGGCGTAACCGGCGTCCACACAGGTGGACATGATTTTTTTCAGCAGCTCGTAGGGCAGTTCGCGGTCTGCAAGAATGGTAATGGGTCGACCCGCATCCGGGGCAGGTGCCGACGAGCGACTGGCCTGATAGTCCAGTTCCTGCTTCAGGGCAGGCTCCACCTGTCCGTCAAACATCTGGAAGGCGTCGCGTTTCACTACCAGCCGACCGTTCACCAGGATATCCCGGTCTGTGACGGTCAGGGCCAGGACGTCACCAGGAGGTTGCTGAGCGGTGGAATCCGGCAGTTTGATAGTGTTGTTCTGGTTCAATACCTGTACGTCGGAGGAGGAGTTCACCATCAGGAAGAACACCAGGATGGTGAAGATATCCATCAACGAGACCAGGTTCATCTTTCCCTGGCTTTTATTGCGCCGGTAATGGCGTTTCTGGCGGCGGGCCTTGGCAGATTCTTTCATGAACTGACCTCCGCGGATCCCGAAGGCTGTGCGGGCGCATCGCCGAGAGAGATCTCGGGGAACAGCTCCGCTTCAACCACACTACCAGCCACAACCGCCTCGTATGAGCGCACCGTGTCCATCACCGAGACCAGAGACTGATAGGACGTCTGCCGGGACGGCATAATAATCACATCCTTCTTGTCCGGCACACGGCTCTTGATTTCCTTCATGACATCCTTGAGCAGAACGAAATCATACTCGCCCTCGCGCTGGGGGATGTTCTTGATCACGCCGCCCTGGTTATCCGCAACGACCAGGCGATCCTCATAGATCACCACCTGGATCTGCAGCTCTTCCGCCTGCTCGCCCGACAGGCTCTCACCGGTCGGGAAGTTGAGTTCCAGAACGCTGGTGTGGGCGAACACCATATTCAGCAGCAGTACCGGCACCAGCACAATCATGAGATTCATGAAGGGCGTGATGTCGAGATCGGCCTCACTTTGTAGGCGACGATGTTTCCGTCTCATGGCCTGACATCCTTCTGGCTGGTTATCAGGCCGGGCTACCGGCCGGAGTCGCTACCTGTGCCGGCGCAGCGGCATTCTGTCCCTGTGGTTGAGCGGCGGTCTTACTGCCGGAACCATCGCTGAGGAGGTTCAGGACCTTGATGCCCGCCATCTCAAAGCTGTCGACGATCTCATTGGTCTTGGTCTGCAGCAGTGAGTGGATCAGCAGCATGGGAATAGCAGACATAAGGCCGAAGGCGGTGGTGTTCATGGCAACCGAGATACTCTGGGACAGAAGGCTCGCCTTCTGGGCCGGATCCGCTGCAGCTACCGCCGTAAATGCTGCAATCAACCCGATAATGGTACCCAGCAGGCCAAGCAGCGTGGCAATGTTGGCCAGCGTTGCCAGATACTGGGTGCGCTTTTCCAAACGCGGCATCACATCCAGTAACCCCTCTTCCATCGCGTATTCGATCTCTTCACGACCCTGGCGGCGGGCCAGGCGCTGAAGGCCGAAGCCGATCATGGTCGACATGGCACTACCGGATTCCTGGGTGTAGTTCAGGGCGCCCTTCAGGTCACGCTTGGCGATCATCTGATGCAGGCGGTTGAAGTCCCGACGGTTGGTCAGTTTCTGGGCGGAAAGGTAAACGTAACGTTCAATGGCAACAATGAGTCCGACAATCAGCACAACTGCAATCGGAAACATAAAAAAGCCACCTTCCTGGAAGAAGCGAACGGCGGTATCGATCATTTTCTGGGCACTCCATGGTCCGGTTTTCAGATCAGTCTATGCGCGGCCTGACCTTGTGCGGGTAAGTTCGCGAAAGTCTGTGTGAGGGTTTGTTTAATCTTGCGCAGCGACACACTCAGGATGCGACAGGCATCACACTCTAGTCCCCGGCTGCTGCCTGGGTCTGTGTGATGAAGGCTTCGTGATACTTGATAAATCGCTGGAACTCATAGCGCTCCAGGGGCCGAAGGCCCTGATCAACCATCAGGCGTTCTTCTGGCGCACGCAACTCGTCCACTTCCGGTGGCTGCCAGGGCACCAGATACATCACCGTGGGCACTTCCTGATCGCCACGGATTCGTGTGCCTTCAATGGTAACCACACCCGGGGCGTCCTGGGCGAAGACCATCGGCGCCGTGGGCAACAGGGCGGAAACTGCCAGAGCGATTAGCGCGAGACGTTTCATATCACATAGTCCACATCAGATTCTGTTTTTGGCATCGAAGATCCAGTCTTCCAGTCTGGGGTGCGGCTCACTGGCCGCGGACTGATAACGCTCATAAAGGTCGACCGCCTCGGAAGGTTTACCCAGGTAGATATCAAGCAGGAAGGCCAGATTAAGGATAGCAGGCGCGTAATTCGGATCAGCAGACAGTGCCGCGCGATAATACCGTTCTGCTTCGTCGAATTCTCCTGCGTTCCGGGCAATTACTCCCAGATGATTCAGCGCCTGCACATGTTCCGGATTCACCGCCAGCGTGCGTTCAAACCAACTTTTCGCGGTCTCGGTATCCTCTTCCTGGAACGCAATAATGCCAAGGTTGGCCATGGGGCCGGCTCTTCCGGGGTAGTCGCTCGCCAGTTGCTCGAATCGGGTTTTGGCCTCGGCGAGATTTCCCTCCTCCATGGCACTCACGGCCTTGGCGAATGACGCTTCCAGTACAGCTTGCTCAACTTCTGCCTCAGACTCCGGCGGCGCCGGCGCCGTTACACACCCCGAAAGCGAAAACATCACGAAAAGACAGAGTCCGCAGGCCTTAATCGAGCTCATAGACAACCCCCTGGGTAACTTCTTCTTTCCGATAACGTCCGGGCAACAGGGCTTTCAAGGCCTCGTAACTGCGCTTGACCCATTCATCGAAAATGCCCTCCCGGGCCCGCCGGATATTCTGCTCGTGGATATCGATGGCGTTGTCCTCAAACGGGTAGGCCTGCTCTTCCAGGAGAAGCTCGTACTGAGCCAGTTCAAGCTCGCTCAATCCGGTGGGCCGCTCCGAGTCCATGAGATCGGCACCGAGGCGTGCATAGATGTGGGCGATCTGGTAACCGGCCTCGGTTGCAAATGATGAAAGGCCATAGCTGGCCGTCTTCTTGTAGGCGTTGACCGCTCGTTCAAGCGCATCGGTCTTCGCTGTCATGCTTTGATTGAGTGGAAGAGTCAGCCTGATGCCGTCATACCTGGCAAGGGCGTCGCGGGCGAGGATTGCAGAGGCTGACGCCGCAAGGTACCGCATGCGATCGTCTGCGGCGTCCGGGTCCCGGTCCACCGTTTCCATCTGCTTTCGCAACCAGTAATCCCTGCTTTCGGCATCCCCGTCTTCCTGATAGAGCTCAGCCAGCCGATTGGCCGCTTCCATGTAGACGTCCGTCGGCTCGGGGTGGCTGTTGGCGTAATTTCGCCAGGTATCAATCGCCTTCTCCCGGTTACCGGCCTGATCGTACAGTTCTGCTGCAATCAACAGGTTTTCCCTTCGCTCTTCCGGCGTCTTGGCGAGGGAGACCATTTGCTGGAGTTCGTCGGCGGCTCGCTCCCACTGCTCCGTTTCACGGTAGGCCAACGCCAGTTTTGCAGGGACTGTGTCAATCAGCTCGTGATTGGGGAAAGACCGCCTGAAACTGGTCAGCACACCGATGGCCTGCTCCCAGAGATTGGCGGTGATAAGAAGTGAGGCAGCATCGTATTCGGCGTTTGCCCGCAGAGCGGATTCTGGAACGGCCGTGCCGACTCGCAGGAATTCGCTCACCGCAGCCTCCACATTTCCGGCATCAGCTAACTGCTCCGCCTGTCGATAGACCGCGGCTGCCAGATTTTCACGAACGCCGCTTCTGCGTTCATCGTCTTCGGCCATTGTTGCCAGGGCGTCACGATAAGCCTGTTCCGCCTCGGCGTATCGGGCCAGTTCGGAGAGGCTGTGCCCGGATAACAGCAAAGCTTCCGTCGTCAATTCATCCGGGGGCGTGGGTTGCCAGGTAACAAGTCGGGCCGCCATATTGACGGTCTCTTCCCAGTTGTTCAGGTCAAATTCACGCTGCAGCGCAATGTAATACACCGCCGGTGCCCGGGCGTCGCCGGGAAACGCATTTGCGAACCGCAGCCGGTTCAGTTGTTGCAGCTCCTGATAGGCCATCCGCTCCGATACCGGTTCACTCTCCCAGGTTTGCGAGTACTCCCGGAATGCCAGCACCGAGGCATACCCGGCTTCAGCTGCCCGATCGGCTACTGTGTCTTCCGGATAGTCATAGGCCACGCGTTCGAAAGCTGCGATTGCTGCCGGCCAGTCTTCCAGCTCCAGGTATGTCTCACCCAGAAGGAACAGCCGCTCCGGTGTACGGGGGTGGTCCGGGAAGGTAGCCGCAAATTCGGCGTAATAACTGGCGGCTTTGCGGTAGTGATCGTCCGCCTGCTGATCATCCTCCGCCTCCCCTGCCAGCAGGTACTGGCGGTCCGCCAGTTCCGGCAACAGTTGTTCCAGTTGTTGCTCGATAAAGCCAATTGCATCGGGGCCCGCTGACTGCCAGTAATCGCTGTAGATTCCGTAAAGGCTGACAAAGCCGGCCTTTCGTTCAGGGATCGTACGGGTGAAACCGGCCAGCTCAAGGGTATCAATGATCCGGATGTGGTAGCGCGGGGCCCAGGGACTCTCCGGATGGTCTTCTATGTAGGCCTCGAAGACATCGATGGCATCACTGTATTGCTCTCTCTCGAGCAAGAGCTCGCTGTAGCGGTCGTAGACCAGTATTTCGTAGGGGCGACCACCCGTTTGGCGGAAAAGCGCCTGGAGGGTTTCCGCTCCGTCAAGGTACGACAGGGACAGCCCTACCACCCTGAACAGATCTTCGATCAGTGTCTGGCTCCGCTGATCCACGTCCGCCACCGGCCTGCCCTCGGGCATGACAAGATCAAGCACTTCAACGTAACTGAAGAGCGCTTCCTGGTATTGCGCCTGCTTGAACAGACTCCAGCCCTTCATGTAATGCGCGTTCACCAGGAACGAGGGATCGGCCATGCGTTCCTGGCTCGCGAGGGTAACCTCGTCGAAAGCCTGTTCCGCTTCCCCGTATCGACCATCGATAAACAACAGATCGCCGCGGCGGAATTGAGCCTCAACCCAGTATTCTGAATCCGGGTAGCGGCGAACCAGAGTATTCAGGGCTTCAAGCTGCTGCGGCGTCGCGCCTCGAAGCTCCCAGGCTCTGGCAAGCTGATAATAGATCTGGTCATTGCCCTCACGCTCTGGATATTCCGACAGAAGACGCTGGTAGGCATCGATGGCGCCGGACAGTTCATCGACAGCCGAATCCGCCATTTTCCGCTCCGCACGCTGGAATTCCAGATCGGCCAACCGATGCCTGATGGTAACCTGCTTGCGGGGATCCTCTACGAGTGGCAAAAGCGCCTTGTAACTGTCCATTACCGTTTCAATGGAAACATCTTCTGCGGGGTCGCTGACCGCCGCTGCATCTGCACTTTCCTGCCGCGTTTCGATTGCCGGAAGCGCAGCCAGTGTGCCCTCACGGACTCGCGGCATTTCTTCGCCACCGGCAGGCATCATCGACTGCAACATCTGGCAGCCACTCGCCATGACAAGGGCCCCAACCATGAGGAGGCCTTTAACAGTCCTGCCGGCCATCCGATTATTCATCACCGGCACCTGCATTTTGCGATGCGCGGAACAACTGGTCCGCTAGCCTCGCCTGGGCGTGGCGAGAGGCCAGCAGGTATCCATTAAGCTCCTGTTGCTGGGCAGCCAGCATCCGATCAACCTGCGTCAGGAGTGTTTTCCGGGCACTGCCCAATGCATCGGACACTTCTGTTCCAAGGGTCGCGAGCTCCCGTTCGCTGGCAGCGATCCGACGAGCCAGTTCCGCATGGCGGGCATCATCGGCCATCAGGCTTTCAACCCGTTGCCGCTGGGCCTGAAAGCTCTGCATCTCGCGATCCAGTTGCATGAGCTGTTTTTGCGCCGCCCAGCGATTGATTCCATAGTCATCCGCAATCCACCAATCGAAGTAGGCACGCATCCGCCGATACGTCGCACGCTGCCTGGCGGTCGTCGCGTCGTCAGGCAAATCCGCCAGAGTTTTCTCAACCTCAGCGAGCTTGTCTCTAAGCGCTTTTTGTTGCGAGGTCATGAAGAATCCCGCATCTTCGTCTGCCAGCGCCGAGGAAACTCTGTCCGTGAAGTCCTCGTGCAACTGCTGCCACTGGTCTGCCTGTTGGGTTTCGAGTGCCCGACGGGTCTCGGCAATACGAATCTGCCGTTGCTGCTCACGGGTCTCCAGCATGATCCGGAACGATTCAAACCTGGACTGCCGCTCGGCGATGAAGGACTGCATTCGGTAGAGTTCGTTCAATTCGGCAAGCGCCTGCTGGAACGTCTCCGAAGCCAGCACTTCTGCCATACCAGAATCGAGGGGCTGCACGCGCAGCCGGCCATAGGAATCTGTAAGAATCCCGTCGCTGTCACGGCTGAACTCAAGCTGGGCCATCAGACTTTCTTCATTCAGCCGATCCCGGATATTGTCGAGCTCCCTGATACGGGCCTCGTAATGGTCGGCTGCCTTTTTAAACGCAGGCAATGCACGCTGTGGAGCGTTCATCTGCTCAAGAACATAGGCGCGGGCAAAGGGAACCTGCTGGCGCCAGGGCAAAAACAGTTCACGGTTCGCGAGAGTATCAAGGGCGTCGAGAGCCCTCTCCGGCCTGCCCTGGCCCGCCGCGGCAACGGCGTAGTCAAAGAGAGCCTGATCGGCGAACACGCCGGTCAGTGGCATGGCTCCCAGGACCTCCAGAGCTGCCTCAAACTGGTTATCACGCAGGTACAGGCCCGCAAGCGAGAGGCGAGCGCGGCCCAGCAGGCCCTCCCGTTCGGCATCTGGCTCGACGGAGTCAATGGACTGGTCGAGGATGGCGATGAGCTTTTTCAGTTCCTCTTCGGCGGCAGCTACGTCTGCCGCATCGAGAGCGGAGACCGCGGAATTGTACCGGAGGTAAAGGGACCAGATGTCCGTTTCGTCCAGCTGCTCCCGAAGCGAAGCCAGTTCGGGTTCATCATCAGGGCGGGCAGACATCATGACCAGCCGGGAGCGCAGATAAATCCATTCGCGGAAAAGATCGTGGTCGGCCTCGGCCAGTATCTCGCCATCCACACGATCGAGGTTCTCACGTGCGAGCGCCTGATTCCCCTCGAGGTAAAACACCTTACCGAGATAGAACCAGGCCTGGTTGCGAACATCAGGCGACAGATTGCTGCCGGCGCCATCGGCCCCGAGTAGCTGCGTAAACAACCTGCTCGCCTCTCGGGTCATCCCCCAGGACAGCATGAGCCCGCCCTCGACGAGAGCCGGATGATCTCCGTGCCCTTCGATGCCGCCCCGTTCGCGTGCCACGGCCAGCTGGGTCAAAGCCTCGAAGGCGTTACCCTGATGGTATTCGTACAGCGCCCAACCATAACGAAGGTCCTTCGCCCGCTCGGGTTGCGCCTCATCGGCATGGACCGGGGTCATCATCAGCCACAGTAGGGCACCCGCGTAAATGAACGGGCGTCGACCTGAGGACTGGCTTGCTTTCAATCCCACGACGCGGCTTACTCCCACTCCACAATGGATACGGAGGGTTGGTAGTTGGAGGAGCGATCTTCAACGCGGATTTCCAGAGCGGCCGTTCCAGTGCCCTTCTCAAACTCCAGGGAGGCCGCCTGCTTGTAAGGCCGCTTATCCGGGCCGATTCCCTCAACAAACGCCGTCATCTCATGGACGCCGGTTTTCAGGTTGCCGACGTATAGCCGCTGCATGCCGCCGCGTTCAAGGGCAGTCACCTGTCGCTCCGTATACAGGTGGGAAGCAACAATCTCGTCGTCGACTTTCAGTTTGACCGCATCCAGCTTCAGAAACTTCCCGGCATCAACGCTGAGAAACACGGCAACCTGGGTATTGGCTGGAAAAAGCAGATCTTCCTCAAGGATAAACAGGTCACGATTCAGGCGTATCACTTTCTTCTTGAGCGCCTCCACCTGCTCGGCGACGGCTGTATCATCTTTCTCCGCCCCGGGATTGGTCTGGGCAAATGCGGGGGCTGTCAGGGCGAGGGTCAATGCCGCTAAAAGCACCGGAAATCGGGAGTTCAAGCAAGTGGCCATGGTCGTTCTTCCTGCATGCTCAGTATTCAAGAATCAACGACGCCCGGGTTACGTAGGCATCGAAGGAATATAGGGGTTCTTCGCCGGGGAGAAAGTCACCTGCTGCGGTGACATCCCGGAAGTTGTCATATTCAAAATTCAGCCAGTCCACCAGTAAGCTGAACTGCAGGCGATCGATGCCGGGAAGCGACGTCTGCTTCCATTCGTAGACCGCGCCCACCGCCAGGGTTGTCCCGGATAGGGAGCTGAGTTCCTTGTCACGGGCCAGGTGTGTCTGGGAGTTCTCGAACGGGAAAAGATCGCTGTAAAAGTCCGCTTCGCTCTGGCTGTAGTAACGAATGGAACCTTCAAGGGTCCAGTGCTGGTTCAATCCGTGCACGTATCCCAGTTCGACCGTGTGGGCGTTGATGCCCCAGGTATCGGAAAAATAACGGTATTCACCGCGAATTGAGGCGCGATATGGCAGATAATAAAGCGCTCGCATGGCCACGGAGGTACTTGTTCGGGTTTCCGGATAACGCTCCGGTTGGTACAGGAACGCTGTGGAATCGTTCGGGTCGATGTAGCGGTTCTGTCGGTAAGGGTTCTGCAGGAAGCCCTCATCCGTAACCACCTCAAGATCCAGGCCTACCAGGCTGTTGCGGGTGACGACCTGACTCAGTCCGAGCTGATAGTTCCGACGATCAGCTTCCTCGCTGAAGGAATCGTTGCCAACCCGGCCCACTTCATCCCAGCCGCTGGCATAGCCCATGGTTACTGTGGACATGCCCCCGAAAAACTCCTGGCTGAGCGAGAAGTAAACGGTGTTGGCTTCGTAATCGTTTTCGGAACTGTTGGTGAAACCCAGACTCAAAATGGACTTATCGTGCAGGTAATCGACACCAAAGGTGTACTCGTTCCGTTCTTCCTCGTAGGGGCTCGCCGTGGCCAGAACGTCCACAGAGGCAGCCGAAACGGAGTCAACATAGTACTGGCCGGAAAACGAAACCGACGAGCCAATACCCTTGCGCACCAAAACTGAGGGGCCATCGATGACCATGCCACCACCGTCATAGCGGTGGTAGAGAACATCCACGTTATCCACTGGCAAGGTCGCCGCAATCGCCTGTTGCCCGGCCAACATCAGCACGAACAGAGCGCAGACGGAGCGCACTAACCTTTTGCCGTCAGTTACAGCCACAGCCACCCCCAGAACCGCCTTCTGCTCCCCGCGCAGACTCCCGGACCTGATAGACGTGATGCATGTAGGAATCCGCCTTGCCATGGCGGCTGAGACTCATGACCGGATCCGCCAGATTATCCCGTTCATAGGGCTTTACCCACGGCTTGATTGAGCTGCATCCAGAGATCGTGAAGGTCGCGACCAAAAGAGCAGAGGCAGTGAAGATCGACAAATTACGCATAAACGTTCCGTCCGAAAATTATTCGCGCACCAGCTCGCGAATCTGCTGTTCGTACTCGTCTTCGTAACCCGGCTGATAGCCGTAGTGGAGATACCGGGCATTACCATCGCGATCGATCATCACGGTCGTTGGCATGGCCTGCACTTCATAAAGCTCGCTCACCGAACTCTCCGGATCGTAGAGGATCGGGTAATTCACGGGCACCTTGTCCAGGAAGCGATGGGCCTCTTCCCGATTCTCATCCACATTGACCGCCAGAATCGTGAAGCCGAGATCCTTGTATTGGCTGTAAAGCTCATCCATCAGCGGCATTTCCTGGCGGCAAGGGCCACACCATGACGCCCAGAAGTTCAGCATCACCACTTCACCACGGTGGTCCTCCAGCCTCAGGTTTTCGCCGGAACGGCTTTCCAGGGTGAAATCCGGAGCTGGCACATTGATGGCCTCGGCGCCCGCCATGGGGCTAAGACAGGCCAGGACGCCCGCCACCGCCAGTGATTTTATGGATGCTTTCATAACCATTGCTCCTGTAATCAGAAAAAGACCGACAGGCCAGTGCTGACCTCTGTGTTCATGGAGGTTTTCTCGGCCCCAAGAACATCTATTCGGTAGTAGTGCTGTCTTACGCCAATCTGAACTGCAACGCTGTCCGTCAACAGAACCTGATAGCCCGCGCCGGCATTCAGGGTAAACCGGGTGTCACCCGCAAAATCGGTAGCGCCGGCACCCGCAATCAGATAGAAATTGGTGTTGAACGCGTAGTTCTCAGTGAGGAAGGCCTCGCCCGGAAGCACGTTGTAACCCAGGTTGATGTTGTAATAGCTGTAATCCCGCTCGCTGTCGGTAAGCACCTCCACGTTACCGGCCAGCTTCTCGAAACTGGTTTCTCCACCCTCCGCGAAGCCGACTCCTGCCTCGAAAAAGAAGGACTCGCTGAGGTGGTAGGTGAGCTTGCCGCCATAAAGCAGCGACGACTCGAAGTCCTCGATATTGAGCACGCCCACAAAAGCGCCAATTTCAAAGTTCTCGGTGTCAATCAGCGCCTCGGTGACCGGCACCGGGGTAACATCCGGCTCGATCAGCGGCCGATCATCCTGGGCCTGGGTTGCTGTGGCTATGGATAGCCCTGCCCCGAGACACAGCGTTTTCAGAAAAAGATGCTTAGTCCGATTTTCCATTCTGTCGCTTCTTCGTTGGTGGACCGGGTAGTGAACACTTTGTAGTCCTTCACTTCGGCACGGATGAAATATCGATCGGTGATGTAGGCGCGGATGCCAAGCCCTGCATGGCCAATGCTGTTATCCCGTTCTTCGGGCTGAGCCAGAGTGGCCTTGGGATCAACCCAGATATGCCCGACCCCCAGGGTAAAAAAGGGTGATACCCGCCAGTCAGGAAATGGCTGATGCACCAGATTCGCATTAACCATCCTAATTTCCGAGGCGCTGCCCAGAATCTGAGAAGCCCAAAGCTCGGCGGACAGGTTTCTGGTCATCCAGAAGCCTCCGTAGCCTGCCGTGACAGCGGCACCGTCAAACTCCCCCATCATCAATCCAGCTTCCACCCGCCGGCTTTCAAAAGCCTCAAAATCCGGCACCTGAAGATCCACACGATTACCCGTGGCATCCACCGTCTGCGCAATATCCGCAACCGCTATCCAACCCTCCCGGCCACGAGTATCCGTCACTTTGATCCAACTTGTCTTGCGCTGGAGAATGGTCAGCCATTCCCCTTTTTCGCTGGTATGAAAAACCGGATAGCCCGTTGCCGGTCCGGTTCGCCAGGACACATAGGGCTCCGCCACCTGCACTTTCAATGCATCGTCTTCAGCCTGCCCCCACAGCCAGCCGGCCCAGCTCTGGGCCGGCAACAACAAAAGAAACATAAGAATGGCGATGGGCATGGTGCGAATTTCAGTCCTTGGATCAGTCTTCCGGAGCGTCGAACGGATTGTTGAAATACTGGCCGCCAATATCCAACCACTCTGCAATCAGTCGCAGTTCGGCGGGCGAGAGGAAATCCCTGTGTGAACCGTCGTCGGCGAATACGTCGAAGAAACGACTGGCAAGAGCACCGTTGACGGACATTGAAGCCTGCACCGGCACAGTTACCAGGATGGGTTGTTCATCTCCGTTGGCGTCCAGAATGGGATTGCCTTCTTCGTCCCTCAAAACCTCCCCGGAGTCCACGAGCACATCGATCAGAGCGCCGTTCACCAGTTCCTGCTCACTGTCCGGGAAGAGCAGTTCTCTGTAGGCGTTGAAGTGTAGCGGTTCATCGGGTGACGGGCCATCGCCCAGATCCAGTTGTCCAGCCGGCACTTGCTGAGCGTCCGCCGCATCGGTGTCCGTATGGCAACTGGTACAGGTGTAGTCATCCACGACCGCCATGGTGTCCGGGTCCAATACCTCCCGATTGACGCTCCACAGCGGATGAATATGCTGCTCATAGTTGATCACAATCCGGCAATTCGGCGCCCAGTCGGTTGCACAAACGCCGGATATTGGCGGCGGTGTCTGCAGATCGGCATAGGCGTAGGCAAAGCTGTCAGGCTTGGGATCCACGGCATCTCCGGACCATTCATCGGCATAGACCACATCCGGCGTCGGCCGGCGAATCTCGTTGATGCGGGCAAACACCTGAGCCATGGTTTCACCCATGTCGGCAAACAGAGCCGGGTCGGTATTCGGGAACGGAAGGCTGGTGGTTGCGGCCCCACCCCACACGGACGCTGGACCGGCATCCGGTCTGCCATGGGGTGTCGGACTGCTCGGGTTATGGCACCCTGAACATTCAAGGGTCTCGCCGGGGCGCACCGTGAGCCAGTTCTGGTGCCGGTTGCCCATAGCGCCACCAACACGCCGGCCTTTCTCATCGAGAATACTGATGGCAAAAGCAACATTGGCGGGCACCGCCACCTTCACTGACCCATCAGGCTCTATCGGCACGTAGCCCAGAATCTCCCGCATTAGCTGAGCCCGGCTGCGGCCAAAGGCGCTGTTGTCGAAATCCCGGACGTTCTCATCGGGGATGGCCACGGGCTTTTCCAGTCGAAGGAATCTGGCCGGGCGATCTTCCGGCGGCGTTTGCAGCGGATCAGCCATTGCAGCAATACCAGTCGGCGTGGTGTCCACTCCATCGATATCATAGACGCTTCGAATGTGCAGGACGCCGTAGCCGGCATCGCCGAGGGCCCCCTCATCACCCGTGAACTGGGATTCCGGGATGAACCCTTCCAGAGGCCGCTCCTTCATCAGGACCGCCTCATCAAACTGAACGCCCTCTACCGGCGGAACCACCGGCCGCTGGGTTTCGCTGTTGATATCCAGAAGCCACAAACCGTAGACGGGCTCTGCGGGTTGATAGTCTTCGGATTGCAGGCGATCTTCCGTGCAGTTCACAATCCGGTCCGTCGCTGTTTCACGCAACCGGCAGGGCGTCCAACTGACCAGGTAGCGGTTGGTACCATCAAGCAGTGGTGAAACCGATGCATAACTGCCTTTCAGCGACAGTTGGCCATCCAGGCCCACGCCGGGCACTAGCGAGCGCTGGCCCGAACCTTCGGTGCCATCGAGACGAAGATTGGCCTCAACAAATTGGTCAACATCGACTTCCGCCAACACAGACGCGTAATCATCCGTTTCAAACGGCCTTAGCTGCACCAGCAGATTGCCGCTGTCTGATTTGCGTGGCTGCAGGTACTGTATGTCGTTCGCTTCTGGCACCGAATCGTGGGAGTGACGACCGAAAAGATAACTCAGGCCAGTGCCGTCAGGGTTGACGCGGTAGAGGTTCACACCGTTGTTCCGGGTTTGGCCGGCATTATCCCAGCGGCTGAACACAATGGTGCCATCATCCGCCACCATGGGGTCGAGGTCGTGGCTCTGATTGAAGGTGATCTGTTCAATGTTCTGACCATCGTCGTCCATCACATGCAGAACAAACCCGGGGCTATCACCCTCCTCGTCCAGACCGGAGTACTGGGGTTTGCCTTCATCAAGCAGCACCGCCTTGGAAATCCGCTGACGGGTTGACGAGAAAACGATTCTGCCATCAGGCAGATAGGCTGGCGCAACGTCCTGCCCGGCCCCGGCGGTAACGTCCGAATCGATGATCCGGCGCAGGATGTCGGTACTAACGTCGTATTCCCAGATATTCCAGGTTGGCTGATCCTCGTCGTCTGCGTCCTCGATTTCCGGCGCACGCATGGCAAACAGCAGTCTGGAGCCATCGTGGGAAACGTGGAGATCTTTCACGTCGTAACGCAACTGACCATTGTCATCAAGGAATTGCGGCCCCGCGAATGCTCTTGAGGCAATATCCCGCGTCTCGGCGTCCGCAGTGGCACTGGCCTTCAGAAACAGCCGCGCTCCGGGGCGAAAAGCGCTCGGGTCGGCCAGGTTGTCCTCGACCAGGGCCCCGGTGTTTTCGTCAAAAAGCAGAGCCCGTTCGACATAAGCCACAGGGTTCTCGACGACAACCGGATCGGCCTGCTGACTGTCGCTGCTCGAAAGACAGCCAGACAGAGCTGCAAGCGAGCCGAGTGCGACAGCCAGGCGAGTACTGCGGGAGATGTTTAGAGTGGGCGACTTAATTTCCAACGTGAGAAACCCTGTTTCGGATGACATTCCATGACATAAATTAAGTCGGTTCCGAGGGTAGGCTCCAAGGCTTTTACGTAACCTAATGTAATAACGTGGCCTACAGCTCAAAACGAAGGATATAGCAAGCCGTAAACTTTTAACAAATGTCAAAAGGCATTAATGTGCGATTGCTAACGATCACCGAGGGATAGGACATGACCGGCCGGAACAGGATCAGAAGCCTGATCAGAAAGGCTTGCAGTACCGCAGTTCTCGTTGCACTGGTTTTTGGGCAGACCAGTCTTGTTCAGGCCGGTCCCAGGGAGCAGGCCAAACGAATCTACGACCGGATTGCCGGCGTTCCGCCTTCCGCCGATGTTCTCAACGCTATGGAAAGTGACATCGTTTCGGGCAACACAATTGACGCCGCGTTCACTGCCATGGAGGACAGTGCATTCTACGACGTAACCCTGAAGAATTTTGCAGCCCCCTGGACCAACGAGGCGATGTCAAAGTTCGTGCCCCTCAATGATTACATTGCCACGGTGATCGGCCTGGTGCGGGACGGGGAAGACTTCCGAAAAGTTCTGTATGACGATGTTCTTTACATCGGGAATCCATCCCTGAACCTGCCAAACTACTCCACCAGCAACAACAACCACTATGAATCCCTCGAGAACAGTGGAGCCAGCCTTAAGGACAACCTGGAGCGGGTAAACCAGTCGACCTATACGGGCCTTCCTCCCTCGGCCACCGCCGGCGTCATCACATCAAGAGCTTCCGCCCGGGCTTTCTTCAGTGCCGGCACCAACCGGGCAATGTTCCGCTTCACACTGATCAATCATATGTGCAACGACCTGGAGCAGGTTGCGGACGTTACCTTGCCCACGGACCGCATTCGCCAGGATGTTTCCCGCAGCCCGGGTGGTGACAGCCGGGTCTTCCTGAACAACTGTGTGGGGTGCCACACCGGCATGGACCCCATGACCCAGGCGTTTGCCTATTACGACTACGAGTATGATGCCAACACCGACCCCGATGGAGAGCTGGGCAGGCTGGTCTACAACGCCATTGGCGAAACAGATCCAGAAACCGGCTCCAGGGTTCAGGCCAAGTACCACATCAACTCTGCAACCTTCGAGCAGGGCTATGTCACACCTGACGACAGCTGGGATAACTACTGGCGCCAGGGCGCCAATCGCCGACTGGGATGGGATCCCTCACTCCCGGGTTCCGGCAGCGGTGCCAAGAGCCTGGGTATGGAATTCGCGAATTCCGAGGCCTTCGCAGAGTGCCAGGTCAAGAAGGTGTTCGAGAATGTCTGCCTGCGACCTCCCTCCGACAGCGCAGACCGTTCGCAGGTAAGCAGTATGGTTGCCAGCTTCGCAAGTCAGGGGTACGACCTGAAGCGGGTATTTGCAGAATCCGCCGTGTACTGCATGGGGGAGTGAGGACGCTATGAAAACATTTAAAGGAATTTCAATGAGCTCCCTCAAATCGGTCCTTGCCATCACTGCCCTGGCCCTTCTGCTGTCAGCCTGTGGTGGCGAATCCACGGAACAACTGCCGAATACCTCCCAGAATTCCGGCACGGTTACCTACAACGGGCCTCCCCCCTCGACGGATGATGTAGCCAACTTCAAACGCACCGTGTGGGACAACCTGGTCACCCAGGATAAATGCGGCGCGTGCCACGGCTCCAATGGCCAGGCGCCCACGTTCGTCAATGAGCTTGACGTTAACCTTGCTTACGCACAGGCGAACTCTATTGTTAATCTTTCAGATCCATCCCAGTCAACGATGGTGACAAAGGTGGCAGGTGGCCACAATTGCTGGCTCCGGAGCACGTCAGCCTGTGTGGACATTCTCACCACCTATATTTCCAACTGGGCAGGCGGGTCAGAAGGCTCTGCCAAAACCGTGGAACTTCGCGCTCCGGCGCTCAAAGAACCGGGTGCCACGGTTGCCCTTCCAACCGACACTGGCCTGTTTTCCACCACGGTATACCCCGAACTCAGACAGTATTGCAGCGACTGCCATGCTGATGGTGGGCAAACCCCTTACATTGCCAGCGCCGATGTCACTACTGCCTACGATCAGGCGAAAAGCCGTATTGATCCTATGAATCCGGGCGCATCCCGACTGGTTGAACGTCTGCGCTACGACTTCCACAACTGTTGGGACGACGACTGCGAAGCCTCAGCCGATTTGATGGAACTGAAGATTCTTGAAATGGTCCAGGATCTGAGCGCCCAACCCGTGGACCCGGCAATCGTTGCCAGCAAGGCACTCAACCTGCAGGCAGACGGCCTGCTCGCAAACTCCGGCGGCCGGTTTGAAGACAACGTGATTGCCCTGTACGAATTCAAGTTTGGTGAAGGCCAGACTGCCTTTGATACCAGCGGCGTATCGCCAGCGCTGGATCTGACCCTGAGCGGAAACGTTGACTGGGTTGGCGGCTGGGGCATCGACCTTGGCCCGGCGGGCGAAAACGAGCAGGGCTTCATGATCCCCGCGGGCAAGGCCCAGGGCAGCACCACCGCCAGCCGGAAGCTGCACACCCTGCTGACCGCCTCCGGCGAATACAGCATCGAGGCCTGGGTCGCCCCGGGCAACATTACCCAGGAAGATGCCCGGATCGTGACCTACTCCGGCTCATCCACCACCCGCAACGTCACCCTGAGCCAGTCGCTCCAGCGTTACGAGGTACTGCATCGCAGCACCACCAGTGACGAAAACACGCCTTTCGCAACCCAGGACGCCGACATGCTCCTGCAGGCAACGCTCCAGCACGTAGTGGTTAACTACACCCCGGCGACCGGTCGCCAGATCTTTGTGAATGGCGTTCCAACCGGCGATGTTGATCCGGACGACGGCGGACTACTGACCGAATGGGACGACAGTTTTGCCCTGGTCCTGGGCAACGAGACCGATGGCAACTCGCCCTGGCAGGGCGCGATCCGGATGGTCGCCATCCACAATCGGGCGCTGACACCGGAACAGGTCCAGGCCAACTTTGAGGTGGGCGTGGGCCAGAAGTTCTACCTTCTGTTCGGGGTCTCTCACCTGATCGACCTGCCCGAGAGCTTCATCGTGTTCGAAGTCAGCCAGTTCGACAGCTACGCCTACAGATTCACCAGTCCCTTCTTTATCAGCCTTGATGACTCCGTCGAGCCATCAAATATTCCGCTGCGTGGCATGCGACTGGGTATTAACGGCAAGGAGGCAACGGTGGGACAGGCCTGGGCCAATCTGGACGTTACCCTCGACAGTGGCAGCTATGAACCGGGTACTGGGCAACCTCTCTCCTCCCTGGGCACCATCATCGCTCTTGAGAATGGGCCCGGAAACGATGAGTTCTTCCTGACGTTCGACCAACTGGGCGGAAACAACTTTGCCCGCTCCGAACCCTCGCTGCCGCCGCAGCCGGAACCCGCTGACCTGCCGCCATCATCGCAGATCGGTCTGAAGACCTTTGACGAGATCAACGAGTCCATGTCGCGTATGACCGGTGTTCCCACAACCAACCCGGATGTATTCAACACATACACCACCGTAAAACAGCAATTGCCTACGGTAGAGACTATTCAGGGTTTCCTGTCCTCTCATCAGATGGCGGTAACCCAGATGGCCATCCAGTATTGCGATGCCCTGGTCTCAAATGCGCAGCTTCGGGACCAGATGTTCCCAGGGTTCGATTTCTCCGCCCCGGCCGGCACCGCCTTCGACCTCGGTGGCAAGAGCCTGGTTACCGGGCCATTGCTGTCGCGCTTTGTAGGCAGCAACCTGGCATCACAGCCTGGTGACAGCGCAATCGAAACAGAGCTCAGCGAGCTCATGAATAGACTGACCAGCTGTGATGCAGGGTGTGAGCCTGACCGCACAGAAACAGTCGTGAAAGCAAGCTGTGCCGCCGTGCTTGGCAGCGCCACCACCCTGGTTCAGTAGAGGAAGCCGATCATGTTTATACGCAAATCCCGTAAAAAGCCTTTGGCCAACGGCAGCCCACTACTCCACGACGATCACGGCAAGCCACGGACCCGGCGCGAATTCATCGCACAGGGCCTGATGGCAGGCTCAGCGACGGTGTTCGGTGCTTCCCTGTTCAGCCTGTTCGGTAATCCGAGAACAGCATCCGCGGCGCTCTCTTCGGATCTGGAAACGCTGAAAGCAAGCTGTGGCATCGCGGTTCAGGGTGCCGGCAAGATTCCGTTTATCTGCTTTGACCTGGCAGGAGGCGCCAACATTGCCGGCTCTAACGTGCTGATGGGCAAATCCGGTGGGCAAATGGATTTCCTGAGCACCGCGGGCTACAACAAACTCGGGTTACCAGGTGACATGCTGCCGAACGACCCGGCGTTCGTGAACACTGAGCTGGGCCTGGCGTTCCATTCGGACAGTGGTTTCCTGCGGGGCATTCTCCAGAGCACGAGTGCCGGCACCCGAGCTGGAATCGACGGCGCCATTATTGCGGCCCGCTCGGAAAACGACACCGGAAACAACCCCCACAACCCGATGTACGGCATCCATCACGCGGGTGCCGACGGCTCCCTGCTCTCCCTCATAGGGTCCCAGAGTTCGGAATCCGGCGGTAACTCGCTGGCACCGATGAACCTGATCAATCCGGAGGTTCGCCCCACCAAGATTGACCGGCCATCAGACGTTACCGGCCTGGTGGATGTGGGCGACCTGATCGGCATTCTGGATCAATCAGACGCGGTCGCCGTGATGGAATCCATTCAGCGCATCAGCGACGCCAAGATGAATCAGGTCAACACCGGCATCTCTACAGACGACGTCGTCAAGGATCTGGTTCGTTGCGGCTACATCAAGAGTGCAGACCTGGCAGACCGCTTCGGCAATCCGGCAGAACTGGATCCAGAGCTGGACCTCGAAATCGTGGGCCCTACCGGCATTTTCACCCGCGATGAGTTCAATAATAACCGTGAGTTCCGCAAAACTGCGTCTGTCATGAAGCTGGTGCTGAACGGCTACGCGGGCGCCGGCACGATCACCATGGGCGGCTACGACTACCATACGGGTGAGCGCGGAACCGGCGAGCGTCGTGATGAACAGGCCGGTCGATGTATGGGCGCCTGTCTGGAATACGCCGCCCGGGTAGGAATGCCATTGATGCTCTATGTGTTCAGTGACGGCTCGGTGTCGAGCAACGGCCGAATCGACGATTCCATGGACGGTCGTGGCAAGGGCGAATGGACCGGCGACAACCAGCAGACGGCCGCCTCATTCTTCCTGGTTTACAACCCGGCGGGCCGCCCCACTCCGATTCGCAGGCAGATCGGCTTCATGCGCTCTGATGCGTCGGTGGAAACTGCCTCCAGTCCTGCGGCCAACAACGTCAACCAGTTGGTTCAGACCGTGCTGCTCAACTACATGGCATTGCACGGGGAGCAGGGTGACTTCGGCACCCGTTTCAACGGCCACGGGCTGGGCAATGGGACATCTCAGGACAGCCTGATTGCGTTCTCGAATGTCGTGAACGGCACTATCGGAAATTGACAGAAACTGCTCGTTCCGCCCCTAGTCTGATTGGGGCGGAACGAGGCCTTCTGAAACATGCATCATGCGCTGATCATCGATAACCACAACATCGATACCCTTCAAACGCTCAATCATCTCCAGTCCCTTTTTGGGCCCGAGCACGAAAACCGCCGTGGAGAGGCCGTCGGTTGTTAACGCATCCTCGCCGATAATGGTCACGCTTTGGACACCCTGGACCGATTTGCCGGTCTCAGGCGACAGGATGTGATGAACCCTTTCTCCCGCCTCATCCACGAAGAACCGCTCGTAGTCGCCGGAGGTGGACACTGCCACATCCTCGAGCGGCAAAACCACCGCGTTGCGCCCTTCTGAACGGGGGTCCCGAATGCCCACGTACCAGGGCCGGCCCCGCTTGTCCCCTAACAGTCGCATGTCGCCGCCAGCACTCAGCCGGGCATGGCGAATGCCAAAACTGACCAGACGCTCGATTCCCAGATCCACTGCATACCCTTTGGCGATGCCACCGAGGTCTACCAGAATCCCTGCCTGCCGGTATTCGACCGTCTGATCATCCTCATCAAGAATCACATCCCGAAAATTCACCCGCGGCAAGCCGGATCGAAGCTCCTCGTCCGTGGGCTTTTTGCCGGCCCTGAAGTCATACAGGTAACCCACTGAGCCAAAGGTGATGTCGAAGGCGCCCTGGCTGAGTAGAGAAACCTCCCGTGCTTTTTCAATCACCTCGAACAACCCGTCACTGACTTCTACTGGCCCGTCGGGTGCATTGAGGTTGAGCCTGGAGACCTCCGACTCTTCCCGATAGCGACTCATCTGTTCATCAACCTGATGAAAAACCGCCAGCACCTCTTTGCCAACCCGGTTCGCCAGCTCTTTATCCTCCGCCCAGAACTCCAGTTCGATAGGCGTGGTCATTGCAGTATCCGAAAACCGATACCACTCGGCGCTGGCCGACATCGGGACGATGACAAGCCCCATTGCCGCCAAAAGAAACGAGAGAGTCGATCCAAGTCCGAATTTCCTGCGCTTTATAGTTACCAAGACCCACAAAACTCCATTGGCTGCAGCGAAGCCCACACCGGGCAATTCCGGAAAGTATATCCATTTCTTCGGCTGCAGCCGAACCGATTCATGGGAACAACATAGGCCAGACAAGATGCAGATCACTAACCTACAATTTGTTACCCAAAATTCCACTTTTGTCCCATTGTTGGCCTCATAATCAGCAGAGACACTAGCGTTGCTTAACAAATAATCAAAACAATGATTGGCAGCCCTTTTCCCCATTGGCGCTGCAATTCCGGAGGCCAACCTGAATGAACGTCAGAAAAGTACTCTTTTCTGCTTGTCTGCTGTTGCTGGCGAGCACTACTGTGTATGCCGAAACCCTTAAAATCGGCCTGAACTACCCGCAGACCGGTCGTTACAAGGATCAGGGTCTGCAACAACGTCTGGGCGCCTTTCTGGCGCTTGATGAAATCAATAAAGCCGGTGGCGTGATGGGGCGTCAGCTGGAGCTGGTGATCAGAAATACCCGCGGTGACCCTGCCCAGGGCGCAAAGAACACCGCAGAACTCATCGACCGTGAAGGCGTCCAGATGGTGTTCGGCGGTGTGTCCAGCGCCGTTGCCATTGCCTCAGGCAAAGCTGCTCGCGATCGCAACCGGATCTACTTCGGCACGCTGACCTACTCGAACGCCACCACCGGCGCCGAAGGGCATTCATACATGTTCCGTGAGCCCTACAACGCCTGGATGACTGCAAAGGCGCTCAGTCAGTATCTGACCACCAATCATGCGGAAGACGATTACTTCTACATTACCGCCGACTACACCTGGGGCTGGTCTGTGGAGGAGTCTGTTCGCAAGTTCTCGGGAACCGAAGACACTGACCGCCATCAGGGCGTGAAAACCCCTTTCCCCCGGGCACTGATTACCGATTTCAGGGAGGCGCTGGAGCAGGCAGAGGCCAGTAACGCCAAGGTTCTGATGATGGTCCTGTTCGGCGACGACATGGTGAGAGCACTGAATGTTGCCTACGAAATGGGCCTTACCAAGAAAATGCAGATTGTTGTGCCCAACCTGACCCTGGGCATGGCTCGGCAGGTAGGTCCCACCATTATGGAGGGCGTTATCGGCGGCTCGCCCTGGGTATGGAACGTACCCTACGAGCTGAACTATCCGAGAGGAAAGGAGTTTGTAGAAGCCTTCTCAAACCGATATGAAATGCGACCATCCACCGCTGCGGCCTCGGCCTACAGCATTATTTATCAATACAAGGATGCGGTGGAACGTGCCGGTACCACCAATACCGCCAGCCTGATCCGGGCCCTGGAGGGACACAGGTACACTTTCCTAAAAGACGAACAGTACTGGCGCGAATTCGATCACCAGAATGTCCAGACGGTGTATGTGGTTAAGGTAAAACCGCGCAACACAATCATTGCTGACGAATACAGTTCCGATTATTTCAGCATCATCGATTCAATGCCGGGTGACCAGGCGGCGCAGACCCGGGAAGAATGGGAAGAGCGGCGCCGGGAGGCTGGCAAGCCCCTCCAGCTCTAGATCCAAGACAGAGGGTCCGGCGATCAGAACAGATAGTCGGTTGTCAGTATTTTCGAGCTTCGTCCCCGCACAATGCCGGTCACCAGGTCCCGATTGCTCTCACTGGACTTGGTGGCCACGGTTGTGCGAATCGAGAACACCCGAAGGGCATCCGATACCGAAAGTGTGCCTTCCGCGGAGTCTTTGCGTCCGTTAAATGGCAGGGTATCGGGCCCCCTCTGGCACTGGGCATTGAGGTTGATCCGACCCACCTGATTTGCAAGCAGATCAATCAGCCTGCCCACCGTGTCGGAATCCGAACCGAAGATACTTAGCTGCTGCCCGAAGCTGGAATCCCGAACGTGCTCAATCACTTCCTGCTCATCCGAGAAAGCAGCAACAGGAATGACCGGCCCGAACTGTTCTTCATGATAGATGCGCATCTCGGCAGTGACCGGGTAAAGCACGGCAGGGTGAAAATACGTGCCGTTGACCTCGCCACCACACTCATTGACCACGGATGCGCCCTTGGCGATTGCGTCGTCTACCAGTTCCCTGAGAAACCCGATCTTGCCCGGCTCGGGCAATGGCGTCAGCGATACGTCCTGCTCCCATGGCATGCCCGCAACCAGTTCATTGACCGCATCCGATAGCTTGCTGACAAACTGGTCCGCAAGGGAATCATGGACAAACAGCAGTTTCAGGGCGGTGCAGCGCTGACCATTGAAAGACAGCGCTCCGCTGATACATTCACTCACGGCAAGCTCAAAGTCCGCATCCGGCAGCACGATGGCCGGATTGTTAGCGTCCAGGCCCAGCACTGCCTTTAAGCGATGCGGTTTCGGATGCATCTGTTTGAGCGCTGACGCACCCCGGTGGGTTCCTATAAAGGCGAACATGTCGACCTTGCCGCTTTCCATCAATGGCCCAACCGTATCCCTGCCCCGTCCGAAAATAATGTTGATGACTCCTGGCGGAAACGACTTCCGGAATGCATCCATCAGCGGGCCAATCAACAGCACACCGTATTTGGCGGGTTTGAAAACCACCGTGTTGCCCATGATCAACGCCGGAATCAGCGTCGTGAAAGTCTCATTGAGCGGGTAATTGAACGGCCCCATGCAGAGGGCTACCCCTACCGGTAGGCGACGAGTCTGAGCCACCACGCCACCGACGATTTCAAATCTCGAGGACCGGCGGTCAAGCACCTTAAGCTCATGAATCGTATCGTTTATATAGTCGCAGGTCCGGTCAAATTCCTTGCAGGCATCTTTCCGGGTCTTGCCGATTTCCCACATCAGAAGCTTTACCACGGCCTCCCGATGGTTACGCATCTCCGCGAGGAACTGCTCGACATGTTCGATTCTGTTGGCGACAGACATGCTGGGCCAGTCGCCACTTCCCTGACCGTAGGCCTGAACCGCCGCGTCCAGTGCTTCCAGAGCAGCCGCCTCATCCATCAGAGGCGTCCGCCCGATCAGCAGAGGTTGAGGAACTCCGTCGCCTTGCGCTGCTGAGCAAATCGGGCTGCGAACCTCTGCATAAGAACCGTCCCAGGGACGCAGTTCGCCGCCAACCAGGGTATGATTTAAGTTCACGCCTCCCTCACGGAACTCCTCCGGCACATCGGTTTCTTTCGGGAAAAACGTGGTTTGCATCCAGCGTGTTGGATCCATTTACATCTCCATCAGTGGGTTTCGCATTCGCCGGCCAGAATTCCGGAAGCCTCAGCCAGGGCTCCGGCGATCGTTCCGAATTCATCCGCGTGCAGTGAGGCACCGCCAATCAAGCCGCCATCAACGTCGGCAAGGCTGAACAGTTCATAGGCATTGGCAACTTTAACGCTGCCCCCGTATATCACCCGCAGCTCCTCGCTGACGTCGTCGGCTGACTCGGGCGCGCTTTTGGCGAGGAACTGACGGATCTGTTGATGCACCTCCGAAACCTGCTCCGGCGTTGCTGTTTTGCCCGTTCCGATAGCCCAAACCGGTTCATAGGCAACGATTCCATTAGCCATGGCCGCCAGGCCGACCTCGTCAATCACTGCCTGTAGCTGCTGTTCGATAATCAGACCGGTACGGCCCGACTCCCTGTCTTCCAGAGTCTCACCGACGCATAGCACCGGTGTAAGGCCGGACTGCAAAACCGAGCGGTATCGGGCTGCCACTTCCTGGTTGCCCTCGCCGAACAGTAGTCGGCGCTCGGAGTGACCCACGAGCGCATACCGGCAGCCCATTTCCTGAAGCATGGTGGCGCTGACCTCGCCGGTGTAGGCACCAGAGACAAACCCGGATGCATTCTGGGCGCCCAGCATGATGCCGGTATAGCCAAGCAGATCACGCACCTGGAACAGGTACGGATGCGGCGGGCATACCACCAGATCAACAGACTTACGGAACATCCGAAGTCGGGGTAAGACGCGCACCATCAGGGCCTGGTTTGCCTGGAGGCTGCCATTCATTTTCCAGTTTCCAATCAGAATCGGTTTTCTCATGGTGTTTCTCCCGCAAAGAAAGTCATGTATCGAGGGCACAACGTATCGCGCCGACACCCGGATAAAACGCGTGAGCGCCAAGATCCTGTTCAATGCGCAGCAGGCGGTTGTACTTGGCAACCCGGTCTGATCGGCAGAGAGAGCCAGTTTTTATCTGGCCTGATCGCGTTGCAACGGCCAGATCCGATATAAAGGTATCTTCGGTCTCGCCGCTACGGTGGGAAATCACCGTGGTGTAGCCGGAATCCTGAGCCATTCCGATAGCATCAAGGGTCTCGGTCAGGGTTCCGATCTGGTTAAATTTAATCAGCACTGAATTGGCAATGCCCTTCCTGATGCCTTCGGTAATGATTGAGGTATTCGTGACGAAAAGGTCGTCCCCTACCAGTTGGACGCGTTCGCCAAGTTTTTCGGTCAGAAGCTTCCAGCCGTCCCAATCGCTTTCATCCATACCATCCTCAATCGAGGCGATCGGGTACTTCATGGCCAGATCGAGCAGGTAATCCGAGAACTCTTCGGAAGTGAACTGCTTTCCAGCGCTCTTAAGGTTGTAATGGCCATCTTCATAGAATTCCGACGCGGCGCAATCGAGGGCAAGGACCACATCGGATCCGGGCCGATAGCCCGCCTTTTCGATGGCCGCCAGAATCAGATCGAGGGCTTCCTCGCTGGAACGCAAATTCGGCGCGAAGCCACCCTCATCGCCAACCGCGGTGGAAAGGCCGTTTTTGCGGAGCAACGCCTTCAGGGCATGGAAGGTTTCCACTCCCATGCGTAGCGCCTCACTGTAACTGGGCGCCCCGACGGGCTGGATCATGAACTCTTGGATATCAACGTTGTTGTCTGCATGGGCGCCGCCGTTGATGATGTTCATCATGGGCACCGGCAGGATGCTGGGGCCGTTGCAGCCGTATAGCTCGGCAAGATACCGGTACAGAGGCTGTTGCCGATAATTGGCCCCGGCGTTGGCCGTGGCCAGGGACACGGCAAGAATCGCATTGGCGCCAAACTCTGCCTTGTTGGGCGTGCCATCCATTTCGCACATGAGCCGGTCCATCACCAGTTGGTCAAACACCACACGGCCCTCCAGTGCTGGTGCTATGCATTCGTTAACGCACCGGACGGCTTGCAGAACGCCCTTGCCGTTATAGCGCCTGTCATCACAGTCTCGCTTTTCAAGCGCTTCCCGGGTTCCTGTCGAGGCACCGGATGGCACCCGGCCCTGCCCGACCACGCCGTTTCGGAGTTCCACGTCCACTTCCACTGTAGGCAATCCTCGGGAATCCAGAATCTCTCGAGCCGTCACTGTTTTTATATGTTCCATGGTGTCGTTCCTGTCACATCATTGTTGTTTGTGAATTTTATTTTCGGATAACGAACATTCTAAACATCTTAATATTCGTAAACGAACATCTTCAAGCGAAAATGAACGTTGGATCAGACAAATTTGTTATATGAAAACAAAAGTTGGTCAGTTGCCGATTTGTTTATTGGATCCGAAAGCGAGCCATCAGTGACTCAATGTTTGTCACCGAATCCTCCAACCGGTCACAGGTTGTGACCAAATCATCAATGCTTTCAAGCCCTTCAGCCGCAGAACCGCTGATATCACTGACCTGTCGGGCCACCGACTGACTGACGTTTTCCTGCTCGTCCATGCCGTGGCGGATGTGCTCAGCACCCTGATGAATCCGCTCCATCGCCGAGCCAATTCTGCCTGCGCCCTCGGAAACGCTGGCCATCAGCTCACGCACAGATCGCAGCTGTTCGAAGCTGGAGTTCATAGAGCTGACCGATTCCGACGCTTCTGCCTGAAGCCCTTCTACGAGGCTCCGGATACTATCGGTGCTCTCAGTAGTCTTTTGGGCCAGACCCCGCACTTCATCGGCGACCACTGCAAAACCGCGACCGGCATCACCGGCGCGTGCCGACTCGATGGCGGCGTTGAGGGCCAACAGGTTGGTCTGATTGGCGATGTCATCAATTGCCTCGGTAATCCTGCCAATATCGAAGGACGCCTGCTCAAGCTGACGCAGCTTCCCTGCGGTCTGCTCCGCCTGGACCTCCAGATCTGCAACACAGTCCATGCCGCGTTTAGCGGCAGAGAGATTGTCGTCCACCTGGAGATTGACCTTGCCAACCAGATCATGGGTATCCCGAACCGATCTTGCCACCTCCCTTGCAGAAGCCTCCATTTCAGTCATGGCAGCCGCAATGGAACCAAGTTCGTCAGACTGAGTCCTTGTCCGTTCGTTGAATTCGCGGGCGAACCTCGCGTTGCCCGACGCAATCACCGAGATGTCTGAACCCGCCTGTTGCAAACTACCCAAAACCGTGGCCATGGCCTCCGACAGCCGGTTAACAGAACTCTTGAGATCAATAAATTCGCCGCAGGCAGGAAACTCGAGAACCTGTGAGTAGTCACCCTCGGCCATTGCAGCAAGATGAGCCTGGGTCACCTGCAGTGGCCTGCTGATCATTCGCCCCAGCCTGAACGAGGTTGCGAGCGTCAGAAGAACCACCACGGGCAACAACCAGTAGACCAATTTTTCCGAAGTCAGAGCGGTTGCATCCAGTGTGAACACCGAGGCGCTGGCACGATCAGAGACCGTCTTCGCAGCCTCATCCAGGGCTGACGCCAATGCTGCCAGCTTCTCCTCGACCTCTCTGGCAACATTATCCAGCTCTAGCCGCCTCTGGCGATAACCCGAGTACTGGCTGATTATCCCGGCCTGGTCATTTACCGCAGACAGAAACGTCGTCACAAGTGCCGGCAAACCATCCAGACGTGGTACCTCCTCAACCAGGGCCGATATGTCCTGCTCGATGGTCTGGGTATTGAATCGGAGATTCTCGACTATGGCATCGAGCTGACGCGCATCCTCGGTGCTGACCATCTGCATGACCAACAACTCGATGTTCGCCAGATTCTCCATGACGGTAGTAAACAGATCACGGATGTAAATATCCCGGCCTGCCGGTTCGGTACCCTCCCGAACCAGGGTTCGTTTGATTTCCCCGTTATTGGCGAGAAATTCAGTCAGGCCAGTATTCACCGCATCCGAAACCGACAACACCCGTGCCTTGAGAGAGGCCAGCGCGTCAGTGCTGCGATCAAGTTTCGACAGCTGTGACTGAGCTGTCCTGTTGACAGCCTGCAGTGGAGGAAACATGGCAGAACTGTTCGTGGTTAACAGCGTGTCACCACTGCCGCGCAGTCGCTCAATGCTGTTGGAAAGCTTTTCCAGCCTGGCATCCAGTGCCTCCGGATCGTCGGCCGAGACTACCTCCACCACATACTTGGCGGTTTCAGAACGATGGGCTTCCATTTCCTGAATCAAACCGCTGAGCGGAAAAACATCCGATGTTAGTTTGTCCGTAGTTCCTGAAAAGGACGACATGACGCTGATATTGAACGCTCCCCAGCACACAATAATCACGCAAAGCAGGCCAAAGCCCGCGTACAAACGATGAATTACGGAGATTTTGTTCATTGGAAACACCCTTCCCGCTATCGACATGCAGAGGCGGGCCAAACGGTAGAAAAAGGGCCGGCAGGGTTAACCCCGGGAGGGGCTACCTTGAAATGCTTGATAAGGGGGGGACTATAAGCAACCGGCCAAAACCCACCGTGACAACGGTGCTCTGCCTGCCGCAACCAAAGGGTCCTGTTGCGACAGGCATTGCTCTTCAGGAATCAGCTCGCCTTAGCGCGCCTCTTCCCAGGTTTTCAGCAGCTCATCATAAGCAACGGTTTTGCCTTGCGGCTTCTCGTTTGCAAGCTTGGGCTTGGGTGCGCCTGGCTGGTCCAGCCAGTATTGCGGATCGCGCGGCTCATTCAGCTTCGGACCACAGGTCGGCTGGACATTGGCGCGCTCGAGGCGCTCCATGACACGATCTTGAGCCTGCGCAAGACCATCAAGGGCTTCTTGCGGAGTAGCTTCGCCACTGGCTGCCTGAGCGATGTACTGCCACCACAGCTGGGCCAGCTTCGGATAGTCCGGTACGTTGGTACCAGTGGGAGACCACTGAACGCGCGCAGGGCTGCGATAGAACTCAACAAGACCACCGAGCTTGGGAGCCATTTCAGTCATCGCCTCAGACTCGATATCGGATTCCCGGATCGGAGTCAGACCGGCAATGGTTTTTTCTAGAGAAACGGTCTTGGATACTGTGAACTGAGCATACAGCCACGCTGCAAGACGACGCTTCTCGGGCGTTGAGTCCAGGAAGGTCCAGGAGCCGACGTCCTGGTAGCCCAGCTTCATGCCTTCTTCCCAGTATGGCCCGCGTGGCGACGGCGCCATGCGCCATTTGGGTGTGCCATCTTCGTTCACCACCGGCAGGCCATCCTTGATCATGCTCGCGGTAAAGGCTGTGTACCAGAAGATTTGCTGGGCAACATTACCCTGAGCAGGTACCGGGCCGGCCTCGGAAAAGGTCATGCCTTGGGCTTCGGGTGGCGCATACTCACGCAGCCAGTCCACGTATTTCTCGGTGGCATAAACGGCAGCGGGACCATTGGTTGCACCGCCACGGCTGACGCTGGACCCTACCGGGTGACACTCTTCAACCCGAATACCCCACTCGTCGACCGGCAGACCGTTGGGCAGGCCCTTGTCGCCAGCACCCGCCATGGAGAACCAGGCATCGGTGAAACGCCAGCCCAGAGATGGATCCTTCTTGCCATAGTCCATGTGGCCGTAAACGCGCTCGCCATCAATTTCCTTCACGTGCACCGAGAAGAATTCGGCAATATCCTCGTAGGCTGACCAGTTGACAGGTACACCCAGGTCGTAACCGTAGATGTCCTTGAACTGCTTTTGCAGATCTTCACGTTCAAACCAGTCGGCACGGAACCAGTAAAGGTTTGCAAACTGCTGGGAGGGGAGTTGGTAAAGCTTGCCGTCAGGCCCGGTGGTAAAGTCGAGCCCGATGAAATCATCGAGATCCAGGGTGGGCAAAGTGAGGTCCTTACCAGCACCATTCATGATGTCTTCAACAGCCACCACTTTTCCATAGCGGAAGTGGGTGCCGATCAGGTCGGAATCGTTCACGTAGCCATCGTAGATGTTCCGTCCAGACTGCATCTGAGTCTGGAGTTTCTCGATAACATCGCCTTCCTGAATCAGCGTGTGGGTAAGGTTGATCCCGGTGATTTCGGAAAACGCCTTGGCCAGAACATTGGACTCATACTCATGAGTCGCTATGGTTTCGGAAACCACGTTGATGTCCATGCCACGAAACTGCTCAGCGGCTTTGGTAAACCACTCCATTTCCTTGAGTTGCTCTTCCTTGCTCAGAGTGGAGTTCTTGAACGCTTCATTAACCCACTTCTCAGCTGCTTCACTATATTGATCGGCACTGACATGCAGGCTCAAACCCAAGCTGGCAACACCAACGGCGGCGCTGAGCAACAGGGTCCTCGGATATTTATTGTTGTTGAACATATCCAACCTCGTTCGTCTTGTTATGAATGGAACGAAACAGCCGGGTTTCGTTTCCGCATTTATAGCGCTCTGGTCGCTATTCTTTTCACCGGAATCTCCCGTGATCGATTCCGATCATTAAAATAAAAATAGTTCGTTTACGAAATCATTACAAGTGTTTTTGCAGATTTTCTCGGGCGGAATGTTCGCAAAAACAACATAGCGAACATCCGGCTTCAAATTCATCCCCAACGCAACAACACCAGTAACCAGGCCACCGAAACCGCCAGCGCCACCCAGAGGGTGATATCGCTGACCGCCAGGAAGGTTAGATGTATATACGCAGCCGATAACAATCCGATAAACAACCGGTCACCACGGGTGGTGGCTATCGGCAGAAACCCCTTTCTCTCGGTGCACGGGGAGACAATTTCGTAAACCGTCATTACCGCTAGAATTCCCGCAATCACTGCAAAGAAGATGGCGACGGTCGGCGTCCAGTTCATCCAGGCAATCATAAAACGTCTCCTTACACGCGTCCGAGGGCGAAGCCTTTGGCAACATGGTTACGAACGAACCAGATCACCAGCAGGCCGGGAATAATGGTGAGCGAACCGGCGGCAGCCAGAACACCCCAGTCGATACCGCTCGCCCCTATGGTTCGGGTCATAATCGCCCCGATCGGCTGGGCGTCCACGGACGTTAGCGTCCGGGCCAGCAGCAGCTCTACCCAGGAGAACATGAAGGCAAAGAAGGCCGTCACCCCGATCCCGGAACGAATCATCGGCAGGAACACCTTCACGAAAAATTTCGGAAAGCTGTAGCCATCAATATAGGCCATCTCGTCATACTCACGGGGAACACCGGACATGAACCCTTCCAGAATCCAGACAGCCAGGGGCACGTTGAACAGGCAGTGAGCCAGTGCCACCGCAATGTGGGTATCGAAAAGGCCAATGGATGAATAAAGCTGGAAGAAAGGCAGCAGGAAGACCGCCGGCGGCGCCATCCGGTTGCTCAGCAGCCAGAAAAACAGATGCTTGTCACCCAGGAACTTGTAGCGACTAAACGCATAGGCGGCAGGCAGGGCCACAAGTAACGTGATGACCACGTTGATCGACACGTAGATCATCGAATTGATGTAGCCGTTGTACCAGCTGGGATCCGTAAAGATCACGGCATAGTTATCCAGGGTGAAGTTCTGGGGCCAAAGGGTAAGCCCGCCCAGAATTTCCTGGTTGGTCTTGAACGACATGTTCAACAACCAGTAGATCGGAGTCAGAAGCAAAAGAATAAACAGCGTAATCCCGACGTTTTTCGAACGTGTCTGTCTCATCACACTCTCCTTATTTTTCTTTGTCGGCGTGCGTAATGGCGGTAAAGAAGAGCCACGAAATCAGCAAGACGATCAGGAAATAGATCAGCGAGAACGCGGCCGCGCGCCCGAGATCGAACTGCCCGATGGCCATAGTTGTAAGAGTCTGGCTCAGGAAGGTCGTGGAACTGCCGGGACCACCACCAGTCAGCACAAAAGGCTCTATGTAAATCATGAAACTGTCCATGAACCGCAGGAGAACCGCGATGATCAGAACGCTTTTAAGCCTGGGGAGCTGGATATACCGGAACACGGCCCATTTCGAGGCGCGGTCGATCTCAGCCGCCTGGTAGAAAGCTTCCGGAATCGCCCTCAGCCCGGAGTAGCAGAGCAGGGCCACCAGGGGCGTCCAGTGCCAGACGTCCATCAACAGAACCGTCAGCCAGGCATCGAGGGTGTCTCCGGTGTAGTTGTAATCTATACCCAACTGGTTAATGCCCCATCCGAACAGACCGATATCGCCGCGGGCAAAAATCTGCCAGATGGTGCCAACCACATTCCAGGGAATCAGCAGTGGAATGGCCAGAAGAATCAGGCACAGGGAACCCTTGATACCGGATTTCGGCATCATGAGGGCAACACCGATACCCAGAGGAATCTGGATCAGCAGTACCGCACCCGAGAATATAAATTGACGAATCAGGGAATCCTGCAGGCGCTCATCAGTCAGTACCTCTTTAAACCACTCTGTGCCTACAAAGAACGCCTGGCCCGGGCCAAAAATATCCTGGACCGAGTAATTCACCACGGTCATCAGGGGAATCAGCGCCGAGAAGGCAACGAGCAGGAATACCGGCAGCACCAGCCACCAGGCTCTATTGTTTTGTACCTTTTGCATCACTGTTGCTCCTGTACCAGGAATTCATCCACATACAGCTTCAGCCATTGCCTCGGGAACGAGAGGTGAACCTTACTGCCAATCGATGCGGCGAACTCCTCGCTCTGCCGGACTTTCATTTTTTCATGGTCAAGCTGAACGGTAACAATCTTGTAGGTACCCAGGTCCTCTACATCCAGGACCTCGGCCTCGAAGGTGTCGTCTGAAGCCACAGAGGACACTTCCACAAACTCGGGACGGATTCCGATCTTGATGTTGGTGGACCTGGTCCGCTGCAAGACATCTACCTGCCAGGGCTCGAGTGACACAACTGTGCTTCCGAAACACACGCCCCGGGGACACCGCTGCACTTCAATAAGGTTCATGCCGGGGCTGCCAATGAAAAAGCCCACGAAGGTATGGTTGGGCTGTTCGAACAGCTCGGTCGGCGTACCAAACTGGACAATCTGCCCGCCGTACATCACCGCTATCTTGTCGGCAAAGGTGGAGGCCTCGAGCTGGTCGTGGGTGACATACACCATGGTGATGTCAAACTGCTCGTGAATCTGCTTTAGCTTGCGGCGCAGTTTCCACTTGAGTTGCGGATCGATCACCGTCAGTGGCTCGTCGAACAGAATCGCGGACACGTCCTCCCGAACCAGGCCGCGGCCCATGGATACCTTCTGCTTTTCATCCGCGGTCAGGTTCTTCGCCTTCTTGTAGAGCTTGTCCTCTATTTCGAGGACCTCTGCAATCTCATGGACGCGGGCCTTGATCTTGGAGGCTGGCACCTTGTTGTTCTTCAGTGGGAACGCCAGGTTGTCGTATACCGTCATTGAGTCGTAAATGACGGGGAACTGAAAAACCTGGGCGATATTCCTGTCCCGGGGAGACAGTTCATTGACCCGCTTGCCGTCAAACAGAACATCACCTTCCGAAGGCTGAACAAGACCGGAAATAATGTTCAGCATGGTGCTTTTTCCGCAGCCCGACGGACCGAGCAGAGCGTATGCCCCACCTTTGTGCCAGACATGGTCAAGCTGGCGAATCGCGTAATCATCCGGCCCGGTAGGCATATCGCTGTAGCTGTGGGCGAGTGATTTCAATTGAATTTCAGCCATCAGACAGACCCTCCTGAAACCTGGGACGGTGTGTGCACCAGTTGCTCGTCGTTGTCGAAAACGAAAAGCTTGTTGATTGGCAGGTACACCTTGATGGGTGAACCCGTGTGGTACTGATGCACGCCCATCAGTTGCAACACCATTTCAAAGTGGCTGTTCTCAACGTGCATGAAGGTTTCAGAACCACTGATCTCACTGAGCTCCACCTCCATGGACATCTCCAGGTCATCATCACTGGTGGGCACCAGACCGATATGGCTGGGACGGATCCCGAACCAGTAATCACCCGGTTTCAGCTTCGCCAATTCCTGCGTGAGCGCGTGGTGGGAGTATTCGTCGAAGGTCACCTCGGTTTCGGAAACCCGGCCACGAATCATGTTCATTGGAGGCTCGCTGAACAATTGTGCAGCGAGAGTGTTCACCGGTGCCCGATAGACATCCATCACCGGGCCGGTCTGAACGACCTGCCCCTCGTGCAGTAATGTTGTTGTACCGCCGAGTGCAAGGGCTTCATTGGCCTCTGTGGTTGCGTACACCGCAATACACTGGCGCTCGCGGAACAGATCCCGCAGTTCCGCCCGGAGCTCTTCGCGCAGCTTGTAATCAAGGTTGACCAGTGGCTCATCGAAAAGCACCAGGGTGGCATCTTTAACCAGCGCCCGGGCCATGGCCGTTCGCTGCTGTTGACCACCCGACAGTTCCAGGGGATAGCGCTTCAGCAGAGGGTCAATCCGGAGCATCGACGCGGTTTCTTTCACCCGACGATCAATCTCGGACTCGGTCATCTTTGCAAGCCGCAGGGGCGAAGCAATGTTTTCGTAGACCGTCAGGTTGGGATAATTGATGAACTGCTGGTAGATCATCGAAATATTACGGTTCTGTACGCTCTGCCCTGTTACGTCCTCGCCGTTGTATATCAGACGGCCATTATCGGGCTTGTCTAACCCGGCCATCAATCGCATCAGCGAGGTCTTTCCGGCCAGTGTCCGGCCGAGCAGAACGTTAAAGGAACCTGCCTCAAAGGTGAGGTTGGCATCCCGTATGTAGTCGACACCGTCGACCTCACGGGAGAGATTCTCCAGTGTTAAGGACATAGGCTTTCCTTTTTGTTCTTATGGAAACGCGCTTCGGGACCGGCATACACCGACCGCGAAAATTCGATTTCGAATCCACTAACGCAAACGGTGTACCACTTCTTTAAGGTTTGTAGGTATCTCTACCTACAGCACTGTTTTTCAAGACTTTAAATTTTCATGACGATTTCCTATCCGAAAATAGCAATGCTCGTTTAGCAATACTTTGTTCAAAATGAACATTGACGTGAACAGCATTTGCACAGATTATTGAGCAACAGCAAGGACAGGCCTGCTCCACTTTGCTGCTCGAATCGTCAACCAGAACAACAAACGAAAAACTGAGTGACGCCTGATGAGAAAAAACGAATATTCGGATTATCGAAGTGTGATTGCCGATTCCTGGAACCGCTGTATTGCCTGGGGCCTTGATCACGATCATGAGCCAGCACCGTTGAGACCAGAGCCCGCGAGGTTAGAGGAGATAAATCGACAGCACAGCGAACTGCTTTCGGTGACCGAAGCAGAAGTTCTGCCCTATTACCGAAACGTCCTATCAAACAGCCGATGTCTCATCCTGCTTGCCGATCAGCACGCAACCGTACTCAGCAGCTGGGGTGATGAACGCATCACCGAGACCCGTCTCAAACCCTGGTTCCAGACCGGTGCAAACTGGCAAGAGCAGAACTGCGGTACCAACGCTATTGGCACATCAATTGCGGTGGGGGGGCCCGTTCAGATTCAGCGTAATGAACATTTTCTGAAAACAAACCGGAGCATCATCGGCTCTGCCGCACCGATTTTCGATGCCCACCGCCAGATCGCGGGTGTTCTGAGCGTGTTTAGCGACGCCTATCTGCCTCAGGCTCACACGTTAGGCATGGTGCGACTGCTGTCCCAATCTGTGGAAAACCGCCTGATCAATCGTCAGTTCGGGCCGGATCACTTCCAGATCACCCTGAATACAACGGCGGACAACTTCGATAGCCCCTGGTCCGGCATTCTCGTGTGTGATGATTCCGGTCAGGTGATCGCCAGCAACCAGAGGGCAGATCAGCTTCTGGGAATGAACACCGTCGAAGCCAGGCTGGATGAGCTATTCACCCGCCACCGGAATCACATCCTCGGCCACCCTAAAACAGAAACCCTGCAACTGACCACCCGGAGCAAGGTCCGTCTTAGTGCCCGGATCAAACGCCCCACCCGAATCCCCGACGCCAACGGAAAAACAAAGCCGTCTCCAGTACCGGAGGACCTCCGACAATCCGCCCGACCGCTCGACATCGACAATCTTGATTACGGCGATTCCGCGGTCAAACGCTGTGCTACGCAAAGTCTCAAAGTTCTGGAGCGGGGTTTACCGGTACTCATCACCGGCGAAACGGGGGTAGGCAAGGAAGTGCTGGTGAAAGCTCTTCACCGCGCATCCCACCGCAAGGACCAGCCGCTGGTCGCGGTCAACTGCGCAGCCATTCCGCCGGAGCTGGTCGAATCGGAATTGTTCGGTTATGAAGCCGGTGCTTTCACCGGCGCAAGGGCGCAGGGATCACTGGGGTTCATACGAAAAGCGCACAAGGGCGTTCTGTTCCTCGACGAGATCGGCGAAATGCCTCTTTCTGCGCAGTCGCGTCTATTGCGTGTTCTCCAGGAAAGGGTCGTTACACCGGTGGGATCCACCGACAGCGTCCCGGTCGATATTCTGTTGGTTACGGCAACCAATCGACCGCTGACCACCCGGATTGAAAACGGCCACTTCCGGGCCGACCTCTACTACCGCATCAACGGGTTGTGCGTCGAACTCCCAGCCCTTCGAAACCGTGCCGACAGGCGGATCCTGATACAGAGCCTGTATGCCCGGCACCGGGATCCGGGTCAGTCTGAGCAACTTTCACCGAAAGTCCTTTCGGCCCTGGAAGCCCACCCCTGGCCCGGTAACATCCGCCAACTGGTAAATGTGCTGAGGGTCGCCATCGCAATTGCCGACGGCGAGCAGGTGCAGGTTTGGCACCTGCCAGAAGATTTTCTTGCAGAGTTCGAGGCCAACCCCCTTGAACAGAGCGATCCACCGATGCAGGAACAGCCAGTTGCTGGTTCCGAAGCAGAAACCGAGGACACCCTTGCTAGAACCCTGCAAATTTACCGGAAATGCACCGGCAATATCTCGCAGGCGGCCAGAGAGCTGTCCATCAGCCGCAACACCCTCTATAAGCGCCTGCGGGAAATGGGTGTTCGCTGACGTTCGTTGCCGCGGCCGCTTTGTTGTGTCAAAGCTTTTGCACCGCTTGGCTCCAGCCGTCGTAGAGCTTATCCCGATGCTCTTTAGTCATAACCGGCTCAAAATTCCGATCGCATCGCCACAAGTCCGAAAGCTCCTCGAGAGAGCCATAGACCCCGGCTTCCAGACCGGCGAGGTAGGCGGCGCCAAGCGCCGTGGTTTCAACCAGTGAAGGTCGATCCACCCGGGCGCCGAGAATGTCTGCCAGGAACTGGAGGACCCAGTTGTTGGCCACCATACCACCGTCGACTCTGAGGTTGACTGGGCGGATGCCGTCCTTTTCCATGGCTTTTTGCAGATCCTTGGTCTGGTAGCAGACCGATTGCAGACCTGCCGTCACAATCTCCTTGATACCGGTATCACGAGTCAGGCCGAATATCGCGCCTCTCGCGTTGGGGTCCCAATAAGGTGCCCCAAGCCCGGTAAACGCAGGCACCAGATAGACGCCGTGGTCGACCGGCGTCCCCTCTGCCAACGGCTCTGTTTCACAGGCATCCCGGATAAGCCGAAGCCCGTCCCTCAGCCATTGAATGGTGGCCCCGGCAATGAAAATACTGCCCTCAAGGGCATAGGTAGGCTTGCCATTTACCCGGTACGCCACCGTCGTAAGCAAACGGTGCTTCGACTGCAAAGCCTTGTCGCCAGTATTGAGCATCAGAAAGCAACCCGTGCCGTAGGTGCTTTTCGCCATGCCAATGCCAAAGCAGGTCTGACCGAACAGGGCCGCCTGCTGATCGCCGGCCACCCCCAATACCGAGGTGCCGTTGAGTGCCCCGCCCTCGGTGATCCGCCCGAACTGATCGGCGGAATCCATCACCTCCGGCAACAGCGATTCGGGAATATCGAAAAGTTGCAGAAGCTCCGGATCCCATTTCTGGTTGTGAATGTTGAACAGCAGCGTACGACTGGCATTGGTGGCGTCAGTACGGTGCTCACGGCCACCGGTCAACCGCCACAACAGGAAGCTATCAACCGTCCCGAACGCAAGCTCTCCGCGCTCCGCACGCTCCCTGACTCCAGCGACATTTTCCAGAATCCAGCGTAGTTTGGTGGCCGAGAAATACGGATCAACCAACAACCCGGTTTTGCTGCTGACCCACGGCTCAAGCCCCTCACTCTTCAGGGATTCGCAGTAGGAGGCTGTCCGCCGGTCCTGCCAGACAATAGCGTTGTATACGGGCTCCCCGGTTTGACGATCCCATACCACAGTGGTCTCGCGCTGATTGGTAATGCCCACCGCGATCACTTCATCGCGATCACCACATTCCTCAGCCATCACCGCGTCGCAGGTCTGCTTAACCGATGACCAGAGATCCTCCGGATTGTGCTCTACCCAGCCACTGGCCGGGAAATGCTGCGGAAACTCTTGCTGGCGGGTGGCGTGTATGTTGCCCTGCAGGTCAAAGAGTATGGCTCTGGAACTGGTAGTTCCCTGATCAATGGAGAGTATGTACTGGCTCATAGAATTTCGACCTCGGTTTCTTATTTTTTCGTATTTTTACTTTTTTGAACATAAATGCCAAGTGGTTTTCACGGCAAGCGCGCATCTGGCCAACCTGTCCCGGTAAAAAAGCTGCATAACCCGCTGAAAACCACTAAACTTTGGGAATGTTTTCGGACGCACTATATTTCGCATGAGAAAAATGACAGAGCGGAGGAGGTTTTAATGGCACAGCGTCGCCGACAGGATCTGATTATGGAGCTGATCCAGCAGAACGGTTTCGTCACCACCGAACAGCTGGTAGACCAGTTCAAGGTAACGCCTCAGACCATCCGCCGGGACCTGAATGAACTCGCCAAACAGAAGAAACTCCGCAGGCACCATGGTGGAGCCGGCATTGACTCCAGCACCGTGAACACCGCCTATCAGGCCCGCAAGATCATGGATCTTGAAGCCAAGGAACGAATTGCCGAAGCACTCGTGGAGCTTATTCCTGACAACTCCTCAATGTTCATCAACATCGGCACCACCACCGAAACCATTGCCAAGGCACTGCTTGAGAAAAACAACCTGCAGATCGTCACCAACAACCTGCACGTCGCATCTATTCTCTCCGCCAAAGAAGACTTCCATGTCATCATTGCCGGTGGGGAAGTACGTAACCGCGACGGCGGCATCGTCGGTGAAGCCACACGGGACTTCATCAATCAGTTCAAGATGGACTTCGGCATTATCGGCATCAGCGGCATTCATAACGATGGCTCCCTGCTCGATTTCGATTACCGCGAAGTCCGCGTCGCCCAGGCAATCATTGCCAACTCCAACCAGGTTCTTCTTGCCGCCGACCATTCCAAGTTCGGGCGCAACGCCATGGTCCGTCTCGGCAGCATCTCCCAGGCTGACCACGTGTTTACCGACCAGCAACCTCCTGTCGAGATCCGCCAATTGCTGACCGAGCATAACGTACAGCTTCATATCGTCTGATTTCTTTTCGGTCCCTCCTGTTCGAAAATGTGATCGCCTCGTTCTTTTCGTTTTTTTTCTATTTTTTCCTTTACGAATATCCTTGCCTTTCGCATAATAGTTCCATACCGCTTATTGAACATTGAAAAGTGCGCATCACAACAAAGCGTCTTTTCCAGTGGCGTCAGGAGATGACCAACAATGACTATGGAGCACGAACAGTTTGACGTTATTGTCGTTGGCGGCGGAGTCAACGGCACCGGCATTGCCATGGACGCAGCCGGGCGAGGCCTGAAAGTCCTGCTATGTGAAATGAATGATCTGGCTTCGGCTACCTCATCCAGCAGCAGCAAGCTGATACACGGCGGCCTTCGTTATCTTGAGCACTACGAATTCCGACTGGTCCGGGAGGCACTGGCTGAACGCGAGTCTCTGCTTCGCAACTCGCCACACATCATGTGGCCAATGCGCTTTCGGCTACCTCACCGCCCTCACCTGCGCCCGGCATGGATGATTCGAACCGGCCTCTTCCTTTATGACCATCTGGCAAAGCGTGAGATCCTGCCGGGCTCTCGCTCGATCAAATTCGGGGCAGACGATCCGCTCAAACCCGATATCACCAAGGGCTTTGAGTACTCGGACGGTTGGGTTGACGATGCCCGCCTGGTGGTTCTGACCGCAAAAAAAGCCCAGCAATTCGGTGCGCAGATTCTTACACGCACCAAATGCGTCAAAGCCGAACAGGGCTCCCGAGAGTGGCAAGTGACCCTCCGTGACATGACCGATGAGACCGAGAAAACCGTCTCGGCAAAGGCAATAGTGAACGCTTCGGGCCCCTGGGTGAGCCGGTTGTTCGGAGAAACGCTGTCGATGCCCGCCCCGAAGATGATTCGCATGGTTAAAGGCAGTCATATCGTTGTTCCGAGGCTGAACAAGGGAACCGAAGCCTATATTCTCCAGAACGAAGATGAGCGGATAGTGTTTGTTATTCCCTACGAGGATGAATTTTCGCTCGTGGGCACAACCGACGTGGACTACGAGGGTGACCCTAAAAAAGCCAAGATTTCGCCCGAGGAAACTGATTATCTTCTCAACATTGTGAACTCTCACTTCAAGCGACAACTTGTACCTTCAGATGTGATCTGGTCGTACTCCGGCGTACGCCCTCTGATGGATGATGAGCAGGAAAACGCTCAGAAAGCCTCGCGGGATTATTCTTTTGAGATCAACAGCGAGAAAGGCAAGGCACCGCTGATTTCAGTCTTCGGGGGCAAGATAACGACCTACCGCAAGCTGGCCGAAGCCGCGACTGACAAACTGTGCCAGTTCTTTCCCGAAGCCGGCGGACGCTGGACCAAGAAAGGGGTTTTACCAGGCGGTGACTTTGCCAATCACGAGGCTCTGGAGGAAACTCTGCGTCGCGACTATCCATGGCTCACCGAGAAGGTCATCAGCCGCTATGTTCGCACTTACGGCACAACCAGTTATGACATTCTCAGAAATTGCACGTCTATGGAAGACCTCGGTATTCATTTCGCCGGAACTCTCTATGAACGTGAGGTCGAACACCTGGTCAAGAACGAGTGGGCCATGACGTCGGAGGATATTCTCTGGCGCAGGACCAAACAGGGGCTATACGCCAGCGACTCCGATATCGAATCCCTGGAACGTTATCTGATGAAAACTGTCACCACTGAAACTCGCAAAACTGCTCTCCACCACAGCGCCTGAAGCTCTCTCAGGCATCCTTGCTCCGGCCGGATAATTCCGCCCGGAGCTTTTTTCGGCGCTTCCACGGCCAGGGATTTTTGGCTTGGGAGAAGTCGGCCAGGCAGAGGAGACTCCTAAAACACGCTGTAAATACTTCCCTGTACGCTCGGCTCCGCCATCCATGGCTCCGCGCGGTTTTAGGAGCCTCCTCTGCCTGCCCTCCCATACATTTCCGGAATCTCGGACAATAAAAAAGGTTGAGGAATTAACCTCAACCTTTTGAGCACCGACTTCCGAGGATGCTTGCCTCTGTTTGAGACAATCAGAACGTCAGTTGCGAACCAAAGATGATCGCATCGTATTCGCCCTGACCATTCCCCGTGCCCAGTGTCGTGTATTCCGCCATCAGGGTGAGGTGGTCTGTTGCTGCGTAGCGGGCAAACAGCATGGTCAGATCGGTATCGTCACCATCACCGGCGATGAAGTCGTCCTCACCTTCACCATAACTGACACCCAGTGTGGTCCGCTTGATCTGATAGGTTGTTTCAACATACCACTGGCTTGCGTCTTCTTCGTTCGGGTCCAGGCGCGCGGCAAACACACCGTTGCCTGTGCCCTGGGTGATGCCGTAGTTGCCACGAACACTCAGACCACCCAGCGAGACGGAACCACCGAAATCGATACCAGACATAGTGTAGTCATCGAAGGTGCCGATTTTGGAGTCCACATCCTGGGTAAAGCCACTGGACCAAAGGGAGAAGTTGTCGCCGGAATAGACCACGTTCGCTTCGATGCGGGGCATGGTGTACTCGGCATCAGTAACGCCATCCACTTTCGACGGGCTAAACAGACCAACCTTGAATTGCAGGCCACCCAAGTTGTTGGAGGTGTACATCACACGGGGCGTGAAGTTGGCGTAAAAGTACCCGTTACCGATGCGCCCGGCGGTGGCCGCCACCTGGTCTGGCCCGCCAATGAGGCCGACACCCAACGCGCTGCCGTTATCACCAATGGCAGGAACCCCATAGATCCCGAAGCCTTTTCCTATATTAACCTTGCCAAAATCACCTGCCACTGCAATCTCCGAGACCCGACTGCGGAACTCCGTATTGGCATCACCGGGCGCAATATTGGCATTCATCTGGAAGTGGCCTGACACCTCCAAGCCGTTCTGGGTGGGCGCATAGATGTTCGTTTGCAGTGTTGCGGGGTTAAAACCGGTTGTGATGGTGAAAGAATCCTCATCGGTTGGCTCGTCATAGTTTCCGAACACCGCAAAGATCGGAATATGGCCGTTGAAGCCCGCCTTCCACCCATTATCGGACTCGAAAGAAACTTCCGCCATGACTGGAGAGGAGACACCTGCCGCCAATACCAGTGCGGCTGCCATTGGGGCTTTCCGGAAAGAGCGGTTGTTGGACGATATAAAAACGTTGTTATTTTCGATCATGTTAATTTCCTGTTTTTGTTAGCGCTGAACTTTAGCCAGCCAACCGAAACACCTCGCCAAAAGCCTTAGCCCCGGCCAGGCGCGTGGCAGCCAACTGCGTTAACGAACCGATTTATTTTCGCTTTAAGACAAAACAGTTCGAAACAGCACAAATTTAGCGCTCAAAATTCCAAATGAAAAGTTTATGATCGAAAAAATTTTCGTTTAGACGTGCCGCACATAGGCAAAAATTCCATTTAATGACTTTAACTTGTTGTATTAATGGTATTAAATCTCAAATAGCCTAATCCTAAATTTTTTCGTTGACGAACCTTTTAGCGAACCATATGATCGTAAATTGTACGAAAAGCAACAAAAACAAGAGACAATCATGAACAAACTCGCGTTGTTAATAGGGCTGACACTACTGATTGGCCCACCGGTAACCGCCGGGCCTCTTTTCGAGTCGCTCTCTGGGGAGAAGCAGTCGCAGATCCGCACGCTGATCGAAGACCATTTCCCGGATTCAACTCTGTCCGCGGATGAACAGGCGGAAGAGCTGGCCTGGTTTGCCCATGCAGCCTCTGAGCTAAAGGGAACAGAGATCTCGGTTCTGTCCGAACAACTGCCGACCCACGATTACGAGGCAGAAGTCCTGGCACCTGCTTTTTCCGAGCTGACGGAGATTCCGGTAACACACGATAGAAGGCCAGAGGGCGAAGTCATTCGCCAGATCAATCTCCAGCGAATCATGGCTGCCAAGGGCCGATACGATGCGTTCGTTAACGACTCAGACATGATCGGCACCCACTCCCGCAGCGGCTGGGCTCTCGCACTCAGCGATTACATGGAGGGCGCGGGCGAGGCATTTACCCTGCCTACCCTGTCACTGGAAGATTTCATTGGGCTGGAATCTGTTACTGGGCCGGATGGGAAGATGTACCAGTTGCCCGATCAGCAGTTCGCCAACCTTTACTGGTTCCGATACGACTGGTTCCAACGCCCGGAACTGAGGGTTCGGTTCATGGAGCGTTACGGTTACGAGCTTGGCGTGCCCGTCAACTGGTCTGCCTATGAAGATATTGCAGAATTTTTCACGGTACACGTTCGGGAAATTGATGGTGAAAGGGTTTACGGCCACATGGACTACGGCAAGCGTGATCCCTCCCTGGGATGGCGCTTCACCGACGCCTGGTTTTCCATGGCAGGCGCGGGTGATCGGGGTATTCCCAACGGCCTGCCCGTCGATGAATGGGGCATTCGGATGGAAGGCTGCCATCCTGTTGGCTCTTCTGTCAGTCGCGGCGGCGCCACCAACAGTCCTGCGGCGGTCTACGCACTGGCAAAATACATAGACTGGTTACAGCGCTTCGCGCCTCCTGAAGCCGCAAACATGACGTTTTCAGAAGCCGGACCCGTGCCGGCCAGAGGCCAGGTAGCACAGCAGATTTTCTGGTATACCGCCTTCACATCCGACATGGCAAAAGAGGGTTTACCCGTCGTCAATGAAGACGGCACACCGAAATGGCGCATGGCGCCCTCTCCTCGCGGCGCCTATTGGCAAGAGGGAATGAAACTGGGATACCAGGACGTTGGCGCCTGGACCATACCCAGGGCCATGGGTTCGAACCAGCAGAAAGCAGCCTGGCTTTACGCTCAATTTACCGTCTCGCGTACGGTATCACTGCAGAAGACCCTCTATGGCCTCACCCCAATTCGCCTCTCAGACCTGGAGTCGCCGCAAATGCAAGAAAAAGCGCCGACACTGGGCGGTTTGGTCGAATTCTATCGGAGTCCTGCCAGGACAGCCTGGTCGCCGACGGGTGTGAACGTGCCAGACTATCCCCGCCTGGCCAAACTATGGTGGCCTAACATCGCCGATGCGGTAACAGGCAAAGTCACTCCTCAGCAGGCGCTCGATAACCTGGCCGCAGCGCAGGACAGGACTCTGTCGGTCATTGAGCGTAATTTCCTGGCCGGTGATTGCGGCCCGAAAATGGCAAAGGAAGAGCAATTAAAGGACGCCGACTGGTGGCTGGCGCAGCCGGGCGCGCCCAAACCACGTCTGCGCAACGAGAAACCGCCGGGCAAAACCATCCGATACGAGGATCTGCTCAAGCAGTGGGACGTTGCTGCCAAATGAACACCGATGAAACTAGAGACTCCAGCGGACGTTGCCGGTTGAGCACACCGGCTATCCGTACTCGGGTGCGAGAAGACGAGCCACCCGACGCTGCAGTTCAGGCACAACGTCACTTTCGAACCAGGGATTGCGACGCAGCCACAGGTTGTTTCTCGGGCTGGGATGAGGCATCGGCAGAACCTCTGGCCAGTAGTCCTGCCAATGTTGCACGTTGGCTGTTACGGATTTTCGGCAGTCGGCCAGATGCCAGGCGTGCGCATACTGCCCAATTACCAGCGTGAGCCCAATCTGCGGCAGACGATCCAGCAGCAGGTTCCGCCAGGCTGGAGCGCACTCCGGCCGCGGTGGAAGATCTCCGGACTTGCCTGTGCCCGGATAGCAAAACCCCATCGGCAGGATCGCGAGCTTCTGCTCGTCATAGAAGGTATCCCGGGTAACCCCCATCCATTGCCGAAGCCTATCGCCGCTGGGATCGTTGAAGGGCAGCCCGGTCTCATGCACGCGCCTGCCCGGGGCCTGCCCGACTACGAGAATTCTGGCGCTTTCAGATATCTGTATGACAGGCCTCGGCCCGCGTGGAAGAACGTCGGCGCAAATCGTACACGCCCGCACGCGTCGAACCAGGTCATCGAAGGGAAGCCGGGAAAGATCCTCTGTCATGAGCGTTCCGTTATCAGGGTGATTGCATATACCGTCATTTCCCGTAACGATAGAGGCACAATCACGACACAACAAGTCTCGAAGGACACATCATGAATGCGAAAGCAGGCTCTCTCCCGCTGCCGGAAATCGATATCGAAGAGTTCCGGAAAGTTGTTCGCACGCGCCGCTCCATCAGGCGCTTTACCGATGAGCCGATTCCTGAGGCCGTGCTTGAAGATTGCCTGGAACTGGCAACCCTGGCTCCGAATTCCAGTAACCTCCAGCCCTGGGAATTTTTCGTTGTCCGCACGCCGGAGCTTAAGGCAAAACTCGCCCACGCCTGTCTTGGCCAGAATGCAGCGAAAACCGCCGCTGCGCTGATCGTAGTGGTTGCCCGACCGGATAGCTGGCGGGCTCATGCACGGCAAGCTCTTGAGGATTGGCCAGAAGAAAAACTGCCGCCCATCGTTGAAAAATACTATCGCAAAGTTGCCCCGATTCATTACAACCAGGGGCCGCTTGGTATTCTGGGTTTAGCCAAAAAAGCGGCAGGCCTTGCGGTGGGAATTACCAGGCCGGTGCCCCGGGGGCCCTACTCCAATTGCGAGATGAAAATCTGGGCTACCAAATCCACAGCCCTGGCTGCCCAGAACCTCATGCTTGCGCTCCGCGCCCACGGGTATGATTCCTGCCCCATGGAGGGTTTTGACGAGCATCGCGTGAAGAAGCTTATTAATCTGCCCGGAAAAGGATTGGTAACCATGGTACTGGCAGCCGGCCGACGGGCTGAAAACGGCGTCTATAACCGCCAGTACCGTTTTGATCAGCGCCAGATGGTGCACTACCTCTGATCCAGTAACGGCAATCCGGCCTCATACTTCCGGATTGCCCAGTGCCTCGGCAGCCCCCAGCAGGCCGGTGTAGGGCTCGGTGACCACATAGACCGGTGTAAACTCCAGTAGCGGGCGCATTCTTCCTTTATCCTCAAAGCCGTTGCGGAACGGGCTTTCGAGAAAGAACTCGAGGAAACGGGGCAGGATTCCGCCACACAGGAAGACACCACCCGTGCTACCCAAGGTCAGAACGCCATTGCCGGCTACCCGACCGAGAATTTCACAGAAATGGCTGAGCGTGTGGCGGGCCAGCCTGTCGGTGTTTTCTACCGCAGCCGCGGTGATTTTCTCCGGCGCATCCAGTGGCGCCGCAACGCCCTGAATCTCTGCATGGGCCTGATACAGGTTCAACAGGCCCTGACCGCACAGGATCCGTTCCACGGAAACCCGGCCAAACCGGGCCTTCAGAATCCGCAGCACAGCCATTTCGGCATCGTCCGTGGGCGCGAAATCCACGTGGCCACCCTCGGTCATCAACGGCACCCAGCCATGCTCGATGGGCACCAGCCCTGAAACGCCGAGCCCGGTTCCCGGACCCATCACCAGCCTGGGGCGCCGGCTGTCACCGGGGCCGCCGCAAACATGCACCAGATGGTCGTTCGCAACGTGAGGAGCGCCGAGGGCCATGGCGGTAAAATCGTTGATCACCTTGAACCTGGACCAGCCAAACTGTGCTCGGACTTCTTCGGTATCAAAAAGCCAGTGGTTGTTGGTCATCCGAACCTGGGTCCCGCGAACCGGTGAGGCAACAGCCAGACAGGCCCCGTCGACCTCCGAAACCCCAACCCTAGCCAGGTAATCCCGCACTGCGTCATCGAGGTTCGCATATTCTCCGCAGGGCAAAATCTTGATGGCGCGAGGCTGCACGGTTCCCTGCTCTACCAGGGCAAAACGCGCATTGGTGCCACCAATATCACCGACCAGTGAATAGCGTGTTGCTGTCATGCCTCGTGATTCCAGAAAAAGCTGGCCCCTTCCTCGGGATTGCTGGCAGCGCGTCGCATCCAGCCAAATAACTCCCGACCGTAGCCGCGATGATACCCGGTCAGGTCCGCTTTTTCAGATTCCCGGCCGGCGAACTCCTGATCATCCACGCGGATGGCAAGAACACCACTCTCGGCATCCAGACAAACCATGTCGCCATTCTTGACCTTGGCCAGCGGGCCACCGTCCAGCGCCTCCGGGTAGACATGGATCGCCGCAGGTACCTTGCCCGACGCACCGGACATACGGCCATCCGTCACCAGACCAACCTTGAATCCGCGATCCTGCAACACGCCAAGGTAGGGGGTAAGCTTGTGCAGCTCTGGCATACCATTGCTCTTGGGACCCTGGAAACGCACGATCACAATACAATCCCTGTCCAGATCCCCTGCCTCAAAGGCTGCCTTGAGTTCGTTCTGGTCGTTGAACACAACGGCCGGCGCTTCAACTTTACGGTGCTCCGGGGCAACGGCAGAGACCTTGATAACGCCCCGACCGAGGTTGCCATCAAGCACCCTCAGCCCACCATCGGGTGCAAACGGCTCGGCAACCGGGCTGAGCACATCCGGGCGAAGGCTTTTTTCCGGCGCGGGCTTCCACACCAGTTGCTCATCCGACAACTCCGGCATCTCGGTATAGCGCTCAAGGCCATAGCCAACCACTGTGTTCACATCGTTATGAAGGTATCCGCCGCTCAGCAGCTCCCTGATCAGGAACGGCGTTCCGCCAGCCTCGTGGAAAGCATTCACGTCTTCCTGCCCGTTAGGGTAGATCCGGGTCATGGACGGAACCACGGAGGAAAGCTCGGCGTAGTCGTTCCAGTCGATGATGATCCCCGCCGCCCGGGCAATCGCTATCCAGTGAATGGTGTGATTGGTGGAACCGCCAGTAACCAGCAGCGCCACCAGAGCATTGACGATGCTCTTTTCATCCACCATATCGCCCAGACCCAGCTCGCCACCGTGAGGCTTGGACAGCCTGATCACCTGCTCGGTCGCCGCCCGGGTAAGCTCATCACGGAGCGGCGTATTGGGGTTCACAAACGCAGACCCCGGCATATGCAGGCCCATGACTTCCACCAACAGCTGGTTGCTGTTGGCGGTGCCGTAAAACGTACAGGTGCCGGGGCTGTGATAGGACTTGCTCTCGGCCTCCAGCAATTCTTCCTTGCCAACCTTGCCCTCGGCGTAAAGCTGGCGAATCCGCTGCTTTTCCTTGTTCGGGAGCCCTGAAGGCATCGGCCCTGCGGGGACCAGAATGGTAGGGAGATAGCCGAAGCTCAGCGAGCCGATCAGAAGGCCAGGCACAATCTTGTCGCAGATCCCCAAAAGCAGCGTGGCATCGAACATGTTGTGACTGAGGGCCACGGCCGTACTCATGGCAATGGTGTCCCGGGAGAACAGGCTCAGCTCCATACCCGGCTGGCCCTGGGTTACGCCGTCACACATGGCCGGCGTGCCCCCGGCCACCTGAGCCACCGACCCCATTCCACGGGCCGCCTCCCGAATAATATCCGGGAACTTTTCGTAGGGTTGGTGGGCCGAAAGCATATCGTTATAGGCCGTTACCATGGCCACGTTGGCCTTGTTCATGAATTTCAGGGTGTCTTTGTCGCCCTGATTACAGGCCGCGAAACCGTGGGCCAGATTGCCGCAGGACAGAGAGCTCCGGTGTGGAGACTGGGCTTTGAGGGCATTCATGCGGTTCAGGTAATCCTGCCGCGTTGGGCGACTGCGCTCGATGATTCTCTGGGTAACCTTATCTACGGTCGGGTGCATGGTGGGCTCCATTGCGTAATTTATTAGAGTGGTCGTTTTTAGACGTAATTTTACTTCCTTTTTTTGGCATTTCCACCGTTTCATCGTTCATTTCTTCTTTTTTTGTTGTTATATTTACTACATTTCTGAGGTTTAACGAACAAAAAAAGACCACCCAAGGAGTCAGACAATGACAATCCGTATCGCAATTAACGGTTTTGGCCGCATCGGTCGCAATGTTCTCAGAGCATTGTATGAAAATAACTACCGAAGCCAGCTACAGGTTGTTGCCATTAACGACCTTGGCGACGCCGAAACCAACGCCCATCTGCTCAAGTATGACAGTGTTCATGGTCGATTTGAGGCAGATGTCAGCCACGACTCAGAATCGCTGACAGTGAACGGCGACCGCATTGCCATCACAGCACTGCGCAACCCCGAAGAACTGCCCTGGAAAGATCACCGTGTCGATGTTGTTTTCGAGTGCACCGGGCTTTTCACCAAACGGGACAAGGCGGCAGCTCATCTGAAAGCCGGCGCGCGCAAGGTTATCATCTCTGCACCCAGCCCCGATGCGGATGCCATGATTGTCTACGGCGTGAATCACGAAACCCTGACCACCAATCACGACATTATCTCCAACGCGTCTTGCACTACCAACTGCCTGGCACCGGTTGTCGAAGCCTTGCACAAGGCCATCGGCATCGAGAGTGGCCTGATGACCACCATCCACTCCTACACCAACGACCAGAAACTGAGCGACGTGTACCACTCTGATCTTTACCGCGCTCGCTCTGCCACTCAATCGATGATTCCAACGAAGACCGGCGCGGCTGCCGCCATTGGCAAGGTTATTCCGGAACTTGAGGGAAAGCTTGATGGCCTCGCAGTTCGCGTCCCCACCATCAACGTATCATTGGTGGACTTTGGCTTTATCGCCAGCCGCGAAACGACCGTTGACGAAGTAAACGAGGCGATAAAAACAGCGGCCGAGAAAAACCCGGTTCTTGGTTATAATACCGAGAAACTGGTCAGCATCGACTTCAATCACAACGCACTTTCCAGCATCTATGATGCCAACCACACCCGCGTCCTGGGTCGTCACGTAAAAGTCATGGCCTGGTACGATAATGAATGGGGCTTCTCGAATCGTATGCTGGATAATGCCCTCGCCCTCTTCGAGGCCGGCCAGTAAATCTGGCCGTTTCAGCTGATTCCGCTACTCTTTTCGAGACCATTTTGAAGAACCAAAGGACACCAACCATGCTCAGGCGTACCAAGATTGTCGCCACTCTCGGCCCGGCCACCGATTCACCGGAATCCCTCGCGGCCATTATCGCCGCCGGTGTGGATGTCACCCGACTCAACTTTTCCCACGGCAGCGCCGAAGAGCACATCGGCCGCGCTCGCCGGGTTCGCGAAGCAGCAGCGGCCCAAGGCCGGTTTGTCGCTTTGCTGGCCGATTTGCAGGGCCCCAAGTTGCGCATCGCACGGTTCTCGGAGAACAAGGTCACCCTCAAGGCAGGCCAGACGTTTATCCTGGACGCTGCCATGGACAAGGAGGCGGGTACCGAGGAAAAGGTCGGCATCGACTACGAGCAACTGATCGAAGATGTGGAACCGGGAGACATTCTGGTTCTGGACGATGGCCGCATTGAGATGGAAGTGCAGTCGGTCAGCGACCACAGCATCACTTCCACCGTGCTTATCGGAGGCCCGCTCTCGAATAACAAGGGCCTGAACAAGCGCGGCGGCGGCCTGTCCGCTGAGGCACTGACGGAAAAGGACAAGCAGGACATCGTCACAGCCGCCAAACTGGGCGCGGATTACGTGGCGGTTTCGTTTGTTCGCACCGCCGAGGATATGCACATCGCCCGGCGCCTGCTTAAGGAAGCAGGCTCTGACGCCGGCCTAGTCGCCAAAATCGAACGGGCAGAGCTTGCCGACGATGTCGAAGCCCTGGACGCGGTAATCGAAGCATCCGATGCCGTGATGGTTGCCCGTGGCGATCTGGCCGTTGAAATCGGCGACGCCCAGTTGGTGGGCGTACAGAAGCACATCATCTCCCGCGCCCGCGTTCTCAACCGCGCGGTGATCACGGCCACGCAGATGATGGAGTCGATGATCACCAGCCCCATGCCAACGCGAGCCGAAGTCTCAGACGTTGCCAACGCGGTGATGGACTATACCGATGCAGTGATGCTGTCTGCGGAAACGGCCGTGGGTGATTATCCCAAGGAAGCAGTCGAAGCCATGGTGCGCATTTGCCTGGGCGCAGAGAAGCATCCGTCGATGCATCAGTCCAAACACCGGATTCACGAGAGCATGGAGGAAGTTGATGAAGCTATCGCTCTTTCCGCCATGTACGCAGCGAACCACCTTGAGGGTGTCTCGGCCATTATCTGCATGACCGAGACGGGTGCCACGCCAAGGTTGATGTCTCGCATCAAATCGAGCCTGCCAATCTTTGCGTTTTCGCGCCATCACTCCACCCAGCATCGGGTCGTTATGTTCCGTGGCGTTCAGACGGTGCCTTTCGATTCTGCCAAGATTCCGAACGAGCGGACCAACGCTTTGGCGGTGTCGGAGCTGGTTAATCAGGGTGCAGTCAAGGAAGGGGATCTGGTGGTGATTACCAAGGGTGACTATGTGAATGCCCAGGGTGGTACCAATACCATGAAGATTGTTCGGGTTGGTTCTGATATTCGCTGACTGTAAGCCTTCTTTCCAGCCCTTAGTCGATTGGTGCGTGGCCTTGTAGCCTGCGGCAATGTGCGAATCGGCAGTGGGGTTCCCCTTTCCAAAAAAACGCTACGAGCACATCCATGTGCGCTTGGCTGTGGCCATCCTTGGCCACAGACATTTTTGGAAAGGGGAACCCCACTCCCTCGTTCAGAATGTTGCAGTTTTCTCGGCGTGACAGTTTCTCGACTATTGAGACCTACAAAGTTGCGACGAATACTCGCGTTATCGGAAGTTTTGCTAAGCGCTTCTGGGCGGGGCTGACGGGAATGTCGCTGGCCATGGATGGCCAGCGCCAAGCGCACATGGATGTGCTCGTAGCGTTTCCCGTCAGCCCCGCCCAGAAGCGCGCAAATGCCGAAACCTTCAGGCTACAAGAACGAGAACAAGACCAAAGTCAGAGGTCCGCCAGACTCCCCCGCGCAATCCCGGTAATCTGCGCCCAGTCTTTAGCCGCCACCACATCTGCAGGGGTCAACCAGGTGCCACCAACGGCCTGGACGTTGCCGAGGGCCAGGTAGTCTGCCGCGGTGTTGCGGCGGATGCCGCCTGTTGGGCAGAAGGTAACGTCCGGGAATGGCCCGCTGAAGGCATTGAGGGCCGGGATGCCGCCGGCGACTTCGGCGGGGAAGAATTTGAATTCGCGGTAGCCGAGGTTATAGCCAATCATCATTTCCGAGATGGTGGCAATGCCCGGCAACAGCGGGGCTTCGGAGGTCAGGCCGAATTCCAGAATGGCTTCGGTTACGCCCGGGGTGATTACGAACTGGGCGCCAGCGGCCTCTACCTGTCGGTACTGGGCAATGCTGGTAACGGTGCCCGCCCCGACCCACGCATCCGGGATGGCTTTGCGGACTTCTTCGATGGCTTTTAGGCCGTGTTCAGTGCGCAGGGTAATTTCGAGGACGTTGATGCCGCCATCAACGAGAGCCTGGCAAAGGGGCACGGCGTCGTCGAGGTCCTGAATGGCGATGACCGGCACCAGGGGTGAGGATTGCAGTACTGCCCTGACGCGCTCGCGATGGTAATCGGAAAGTTGGCTCACGGTTTTCTCCATAACAAATGTCGGGCGTTTCAGGGACTCCAGAACACCTGGAGGCCTGGTTTCAGGAAAGCTCTGATTGGCATCTCGAGCACCTTGTCCGGTTCAGACATAGCACGGTCCAGTGTCTGCAGTTTGTCCTCGCCCTTCAGATGCAACGCGGTAAATCGGGCATCCCTCAGGGGTGGCCAGGTCAAGGTGATGCGTTTCTGCGGCTGCGACGCGGGCGTGGCGGGCGCAACGATTTCCTGGCATTCAGGATTCATCGCACTTTCCAATTCGGGTGCGTCGGGAAACAGTGAGGCGGTATGGCCGTCGTTGCCCATACCAAGAATCAGCACGTCGATGGGCAGGGCCAGGTTCACGAGCTCGGCCTTCACTCGCTCAAGACCCTCTGAGGGTGTCGCACCAGGCTGTTTGAGCGACAGGAACCGGGCCGAGGCCGCCTTATTCTGCAGCAGGTTCTCCCGAACCAGGCGGGTATTGCTGGCGTCATCGTTTTCTTCCACCCAACGCTCATCCGCCAGCAGAACGTCTACCCTGCCCCAATCCAGATCCTTGCCGGACAGCGCCCTGAAAAATGGCAGCGGCGTGGAACCGCCGGATACCACCAGGCTCGCCCTGGGCACCTCTCTCAGGCGGGCCGCCAGAAATCCCGCCACGGCATCAGCAAGATCCAGGGCCACGCCATCAGCGGTTTCACCTGAGCGATCACTGACACCCTCGGGCAAACGCAGATCAGACATCTTCATACCAGCTCCTGCCATCCCGGGTAATCATGGCGATGGAAGCAACGGGGCCCCAGGTTCCCGCCGCGTAACGTTTTGGCGGCTCGCCGCCATCCTTCCAGTTCCGAATAACCTGATCGACCCAGCGCCAGGCATACTCCACCTCGTCACGGCGCACGAACAGGTACTGGTTACCCTTCATTACCTCCCAAAGCAAACGCTCGTAGGCGTCGGGAATCCGATCGGTAACAAAGGTCTCAGAAAAGGTGAGCTCCAGAGGGCCTTGACGAAGTCGCATGCCCTTATCCAGGCCCTGGTCCTTGGTGAGGATCTTCAGGGCCATGCCTTCGTCAGGCTGAAGACGGATAATCAGCTTGTTGTTGGCAAGGTGCTTCTGGTCCGGATCAAAAATGTAATGCGGCGCAGGCTTGAAGTGGATGATGATCTGGGACAGCTTTTCGGGGAGGCGTTTACCAGTGCGAATGTAAAACGGGACACCTGACCAGCGCCAGTTGTCGATCTCTGCTTTCAGGGCAACGAAAGTTTCAGTAGCGCTGCCCTTGTTTGCCCCCTCCTCCTCCAGATAGCCGGGCACCGGCCTGCCGTTACTGGTGCCGGCGGTGTACTGGCCACGCACCACGTAACTGTCCATCATATCGGGCGTTATGCGCTTCAAGGCCTTGAGAACCTTGACCTTCTCATCCCGGATGCTGTCGGCAGACAGGTCCGAGGGCGGGTCCATGGCGATCAGGCATAACAGCTGAAGCAGGTGATTCTGGATCATATCGCGAATCTGGCCAGCTTTGTCGAAATAGCCCCACCGTCCCTCGATGCCAACGCTCTCGGCCACCGTGATCTCCACGTGGGAAATGTGGTTCTGGTCCCACTGGGAGGCAAACAGGTTGTTGGCAAAACGCAGAGCGATCAGGTTCTGGACCGTTTCCTTACCCAGGTAATGATCAATCCGGAACAGCTGGTTCTCGTTGTAGACCTCGCCAAGCTCATCGTTGATCACCTTCGACGACTCCAGGTCGTGACCGATCGGCTTCTCGACCACTACCCGCGTCTTCTCGGTGCAGCAACTGGCGGCCCGCAGATTTCGGGCTATGACGCCATACATGGACGGCGGGGTGGCCATATAAACAATAAGCTCATTATTGGCATCATCACGCCACTCGTTGAGCACACCAAAAGCGTCGGGTTCGTTAAAATCCAAAATCTGGTAATCGACCCGCTTAAGGAAGGATTCGGCCAGTCCAGCATCGAACTCTTCCGGCTTTACGTACTGCTTCAGCTTGTCAAACAACTGCTGGCGCACGGTCTCGGTATCGGCATCTGAGCGGGCAATGGCCAGGACCCGGCTCCCCTCCGCCAAGAGGTTGGCGCGCTCAAGCTGGTACAGCGCCGGAAACAGTTTTCGCTGGGCAAGGTCACCCAAGGCTCCGAAGAGCATCAGGTCACAACGGGTATTGATCTTGTTGACCATTGGTTCCTTCTCTCTGGTGGGCAGTCCGTCGCAAAAACTCGACGACAGAACTCAATGTAGTAATTTTAACCAAATAATGACATCCAAAAATCGTTTTTCCAAGAAAAAACTGCGTTTCGTGATACTTTTACTACCCCAAAACCGGTAAAAAAGCGGTATAATCACCGCGTTTTCAAGACAACGACCGCCCATGATTCAGGGAGTACCATTGATGGCCGCGAACCAGGCGCACCGTGACGACAATCTGCTTGAGGACATCCAGTCCAGGCTGGAGACCCTTAACAAATCCGAGCGGAAAGTGGCCGAGGCCATTCTCCGTGACCCAAGCGCGGCCACCCGTTACAGCATAGCTGCCCTGGCGAGAGCCGCCGACGTCAGCGAACCCACCGTTAACCGTTTCTGCCGGGGTTTCTCGGCAACAGGTTTCCCGGATTTCAAGATTCGCCTCGCCCAGAGTATCGCTACCGGCACCCCCTATATCGGCCAGAACGTGGAGCCCGACGACACCGTTGCCGAATTCGCAGACAAGATCATGCTCAGTACCATTGCCAGCCTGGACAAGGCTCGGCAAGCGCTCGACCCGAAAGCCCTGGCAACGGCCATTGATTACCTGATCCAGGCCAAACAGATCAATTTCTTTGGCATGGGCGGATCTGCTGCTGTGGCTATGGATGCCCAGCACAAGTTTTTCCGCTTCAATATCCCGGTCATGTCCTACGACGACGCCCTGATGCAGCGCATGGTGGCGGCCGGAGCAAACGTGGGCGATGTTATCGTGCTCATTTCCTACACGGGCCGCACCCGGGAAACCGTGGATATCGCACAACTTGCGCGGGCCAACGGTGCTACGGTGATCGGTATCACCAACCCCGATTCCCCCCTGGCGGAAAGCTGCACGGTGGTGCTGGGCGTCACCGCGCCGGAGGACACTGAGGTCTATATGCCAATGTCCTCTCGGATCATTCATCTGAGCGTTATCGACATTCTTGCAACCGGCGTAACCCTCAAACGCGGCGCGGATTTCCTCGGGCACCTCAAGAAGATCAAGGAAAGCCTCAAGCCCACCCGCTTCCCACCGACCTGAGCCTCAGTGCCACAATAGAAGAGGTCAGCAGATACAAGAAAGCCCGGGCATTCGCACCGGGCTTTTCGTTGATCGCGGGGCGCCATTCGGCGCCTTTTTCATGAGGCGGATATCAGGGTCTCTCGACCTCCGCCCGGTTTCGAAGGAACTGCTGGTACGCGGCGTATTCCCTCTGGCCTTCGAGAGATGCCAGGAATTCCCGAAGCTGGTTCAGTTCGGTGCCATCTTCCGAGACCTGCCCGTCCGTGACCTCGTCCAGCGCGATCACCGCGGCAGAATTGGCCATCACAGCCTTGCCAAACCGGGCGCCATCCGCCGGGCGCGGCAAAGAAAACACCTGCTGGAGAATGGCGGGACCTGCCTCGGAGGCGTTCCGTGCCAGCCCTTCATAGCTGGACCACTCACCAATACCCTCGGGGCTCTCACCTGACTCAAGGTCAGCGATAATCGCGTCAGCCCTTTCAGAAAGAGCTTCCCGCGTCTTGCGCTGCTCCAGCGTCGTCCGGATCTGATCGCGAACCTGATCCAGGGGCAGCTGCTCGGCTTCATGATACTTATTCACCCGGGCAACGACAGACACGTTGTCACCCACATCGATCAACTCGGTGTTGTAACCCGCGTCGAGGACATCTTCGGAAAACAACTGTCGTACCAGACCGGCGTGGTCAAACGGCGCCTGACCACCGTCACGGGTAACGCCGTTGGCCTCCCGCACCTCAAGCCCGAGCTCTTCGGCAGGGCCGGCCAGATCATCGGCGGCATACGCGGAGTCGGCAAGCTCTGCCCGGACTTCAGCAAACTGCTCACGAGCCTTTTCACGGGCCAGCTCACGACGGAGCTGGTCTTCCATTTCATCCAGAGACGGCACCTCGGACTCCCTGACATCCTCGAGGCGAATAAGATGAACCCCGAACGATGTCCGAACCGGCTCGGAAACTTCGCCTTCCTCAAGGGCAAACAGGGCTTCCTCGAAGGGCTCGGCGTAAATGCCACGACCGGCATAGCCCAGGTCGCCGCCGTCTTCGGCCGAAACGGTATCAATGGAATACTCCCGCGCCAGGTCAGCAAATGACTCCCCGGCCGCCAGGCGCTCCTGGATCGTTGCCATGGTTTCGTCTGCGTCACTGCCCTCTTCGATCAGGATGTGGGACGCCCGACGCTCCTCACTGGCCAGATCGGCAGCCTGCTGCTCGTAATAGGCCTGAAGCTCCGCATCGTCAACTTCAATGCTCTCAGCAAGGGCACCCAGCGAAAGCGTGATGTAGGCAGCGTCTACACGCTCCGGCTGCTGAAACGCACCCGAGTTTTCTTCATAAAAGGCTTCAACGTCAGCATCAGAAACCGATACCGCGTCCGCCACTGAGCTGGCAGGAATATCCAGTACCCGGAAACTGCGTGTCTGGTTCTGAATCTGGAGCAGCTGCTCGGCATTCTCATCCGCCACCAGGCCACTCTGAACGATACCCGCACGGATCTGGTTCACCACATATTGCTTGCGCATGGCTTCCCGAAACTCGCCCACGCCCATGCCCATATTACGGACTGTGGCCACAAAGCGGTCGCGATTGAACTGGCCATCCACCTGGAACTGCGGCATCTGGGTAATCAACGCATCGATATCAGCATCATTGAGCTCCAGTCCCTGAGCGTTGGCATCCTGGATCAGGACCTGCTCCTGGATCAGGGAATCCAGAACGTCTGTGCGAATCTGGTCTTCGTCAAGCATCGAGGGATCCGGGTTTTCCATTCTGGATAGCCGGCGCTGGCTCTCCATCTGGACCACGCGGAGAAACTCCCGCTCGGTAATATCCTCGCCGTTGACGGTTGCCACCTCAGGCTCGCCGGAGAAGCCGCCGACAATGGCGTCCATCCCCCAGATGGATAGCGACACAATAAGAAGACCAATGATGACCTTGGCGATCGTGCCCTGGGCATTGTTCCGAATATCTTGAAGCATGTTTCTCCCGGATCCCTGTTCAAGGTAGTGCAGTTTTATTCGTTTCAGCGCGCGGCGAAGGGCGGACCTAACGTAAAAAGGCGCACCCGGTGTGGAATGCGCCTTGAATTCTTCTTGGGTGGCTTCCTGCGACAGAAGCCACCGGAGAAAGAACCGTTACTTAACGGCGTCTTTCAGGGCCTTGCCTGCTTTGAACCCAGGCACTTTGGAGGCCGGAATCTTGATCTCGGCACCAGTCTGCGGGTTACGACCGGTACGAGCAGCACGCTCTTTTACGGAGAAGGTACCAAAACCGATCAGAGTTACCTGATCGCCTTTTTTCAGGGCACCGGTGATTGAGTTGGTCATTGCGTCCAGAGCACGGCCAGCGGCGGCTTTGGAGATATCTGCGGACTCTGCAATTGCATCGATAAGTTCGGACTTGTTCACACTAAACCCCTTCGATTTCAGGTTGAAGATGTTATAGGTTGGTTTGTTTTTTCTCGGACGTTCTCGACTATCGCATAAGCGGTCGGAGAATTCCATTCTTCACTTTTCTTATTCCTTTCGGCTTTATACCGGCATTCGGAATAGGGACTGACTGCGCGGGAGCCCTTGGTATTGGCTGCTTCACGGCGAAACAGTTATACCAATGGGCTCTCAGGCATGTCAACAACTCATCAAGGCTTTAATGTGTATTTATGCGCTCTGACGCGTCGCCTTCTTCGTCACGCGGCTTGCCAGAACCCGTTTCCGGAGATGAATCTTCAGCCCTGGGCTCGGGTGGATAGGCCAGTGCAATATCCAGCACTTCGTCGATCCACTTCACCGGACGAATCTCCAGCGACTCCTTGATGTTTTCAGGTATCTCCTTGAGATCCCTGACATTCTCATCCGGAATGATCACCGTCTTGATGCCACCCCGATGCGCTGCCAGAAGCTTTTCTTTCAAACCACCGATGGCAAGAACACGTCCACGCAGAGTGATTTCACCGGTCATTGCAACGTCGGCGCGAACCGGAATCTTGGTCAGAGAAGAAACCAGCGCTGTGCACATACCGATACCGGCACTGGGACCATCTTTCGGTGTCGCACCCTCCGGTACATGCACGTGCAGATCGTGCTTCTCGTGGAAATCATCGGCAATTCCAAGACCGGGTGCCCGGCTACGTACCACCGTCAATGCCGTCTGGATGGACTCCTGCATGACATCACCCAGGGAACCCGTCTTCACGACCCGGCCCTTGCCAGGCGTGAGGGCGCACTCAATATGCAGCAGTTCGCCACCCACCTGGGTCCAAGCCAGACCGGTCACCTGACCAATCTCGTTCTTTTCCTCGGCGAGGCCGTACTTGAATTTTTTGACCCCCGAGTAATCTTCGAGCATGTCCTGCGTGAGAGTGACAGAGACCTTCTCTCCGCTCTCCACATGGTCACGCACCACCTTGCGGCAGATCTTGGCAATCTCGCGCTCCAGGCCACGTACACCGGCTTCACGGGTGTAATAGCGGATCAGGTCGCGAAGGGTGTCCTCTGGCAACTTGAGCTCATCCTTGCGCAGGCCGTTGGCCTTGATCTGCTTCGGCAACAGATAACGCAGCGCAATATTGACCTTCTCGTCCTCCGTGTAACCCGGGATACGGATGATTTCCATCCGGTCCAGCAGGGCGGGAGGAATGTCCATGGAGTTGGAGGTACACACGAACATCACATCGGAGAGATCGTAATCCACTTCGAGGTAGTGATCGTTGAAGGTGTGATTCTGTTCCGGGTCGAGGACCTCCAGCAGCGCTGAGGCCGGATCACCACGATGATCCATGCCCATCTTGTCAATTTCATCGAACAGGAACAGCGGATTCTTCACGCCCACCTTGGACAGCTTCTGAAGAAGCTTGCCGGGCAACGCACCAATGTAGGTCTTCCGGTGGCCGCGGATTTCAGCTTCATCACGCACGCCGCCCAGGGCCATCCGGGTGTACTTCCGGTTGGTCGCACGGGCAATGGACTGACCGAGCGAAGTCTTGCCCACACCGGGAGGACCAACCAGGCAGAGCACAGGACCCTTGACCTTCTTCACACGGCTCTGAACCGCAAGGTATTCGAGAATACGCTTTTTGACTTCATCGAGGCCATAGTGGTCCCGATCGAGAATTTCACGGGCTTTTTCGATGTCGTGACGGACACGGCTGCGCTTCTTCCAGGGAATCGCCAGCATCCAGTCAATATAACCACGGACGACGGTCGCTTCCGCAGACATCGGAGACATCATCTTGAGCTTGTTCAGCTCCGTTTCAGTCTTTTTGCGGGCCTCTTCCGGCAATCCGGCTTCTTCCAGCTTCTGCTCAAGCTCTTCGAAGTCGTTGTTGCCTTCGCCCAGGTTACCCATCTCTTTCTGGATAGCCTTCATCTGTTCGTTCAGGTAGTACTCGCGCTGGCTGCGCTCCATCTGCTTTTTCACGCGGCCACGGATGCGCTTCTCAACCTCGATCAGGTCGATTTCGCCATCCAGCTTACCGAGCAGCAAGTCCACCCGCTTGCGGATATCCAGCGCTTCCAGCAGTTCCTGCTTTTCCGGAATACGCATTTCCAGGTGAGCAGCCATGGTGTCGGCCAGGCGTTCAAGCTCCTCAATACCGGTGAGAGCATTGGAGACCTCGGAAGGGACCTTTTTGGAGAGTTTCACGTACTTCTCGAACTCGTCCATCAGGGTCTTTATCAGGACCTCCTGCTCGCGCTCGGGCAGCCCTTCTTCATCCATCAGGACAGCGCCACCGGACAGGTACTCACCCTCGGAGATATCGCTGATGGTGGCTCGGGCGTTGCCCTCTACCAACACCTTGACGGTGCCATCGGGCAGGCGAAGCATCTGCAGAACCGTTGCCAGCGTGCCCATCTCGAACACATCCTTCGGACCCGGCTCATCAGTAGAGGCGTCTTTCTGGGCTACCAGGAGGATTTCCTTGCTTCCTTCCATCGCGGCTTCGAGAGCCTGAATGGATTTTTCTCGGCCCACAAACAGTGGGACCACCATGTGCGGAAACACCACTACGTCACGCAGCGGAAGCAGCGGGTACTCTTGCACGGCATCTTCGGGTATACGGGTCATTGGGAATCCTCTGACGGTATTTCTTTCAGCATATCACCCTTCATTGGGGCGCCCGCAAAAATTGCAATCTTTTTACTAAACGAAACAGGGCGGGAATATCGCGATACAAAAACGCGAAAAGGGGCGTTGCCGCCCCTTCTCATTTCAACCGCTAACCTAGACTCAATCCTCGGGCACAGCCTTGGCGTGATCACTGCTGGCGTAGATCTTGAAGGGCTCGGAGTCCCCGCTGATCACGCTCTCATCGATCACCACTTTGGTCACGTCATGCTCAGAGGGAATCTGGTACATGGTGTCCAGAAGCGTCGCTTCCATAATGGAACGCAGACCACGGGCGCCTGTCTTTCTCTCCATGGCCTTGCGGGCAACAGCCCGAAGCGCATCTTCACGAAAATCAAGCTCGACCCCTTCCATATCAAACAGCTTCTGGTACTGCTTGGTCAGGGAGTTCTTGGGCTCGGTCAGAATCTGCACCAGCGCTTCTTCATCAAGTTCGTTTAGGGTTGCCACTACCGGCAAACGACCCACAAACTCCGGAATCAGGCCGTACTTCACGAGGTCCTCGGTCTCCACATCCTTTATAACGTCGCCGGTGTTCTTGGCATCGTCCTGGCTGGCAACCGAAGCAGAGAAACCGATGCTGTTCTTCTCGGTACGCTCGCGAATCACCTTGTCCAATCCGGCAAAGGCGCCACCGCAGATAAACAGCATATTGCCGGTATCAACCTGCAGGAATTCCTGCTGCGGATGCTTGCGACCTCCCTGCGGCGGGACCGATGCAACAGTACCCTCGATCAGCTTCAACAGTGCCTGCTGAACACCCTCACCGGAAACATCCCGGGTAATGGAAGGGTTGTCAGACTTGCGGGAAATCTTGTCGATCTCGTCAATGTAGACTATGCCCCGCTGGGCCTTGTCGACATCGTAATCGCATTTCTGCAGCAGCTTCTGGATGATGTTCTCGACATCCTCACCAACGTAACCGGCTTCAGTCAGCGTGGTGGCGTCGGCGATCGTGAAGGGCACGTTCAGCATCCGCGCCAGAGTCTCGGCCAGCAGAGTTTTACCACTACCGGTTGGGCCAATCAGCAGAATGTTACTCTTGCCTAGCTCGACATCACCCTTGCCTTCGCCATAACGCAAACGCTTGTAGTGGTTGTAGACCGCCACCGACAAGACGACCTTGGCCCGATCCTGACCAATCACGTATTCATCAAGGGTATTGCGGATCTCGGCCGGTGTAGGAAGGCGATCGCTCGGCTCTTCCTGTGCATTCTCCTGGATTTCCTCCCGGATAATGTCATTGCACAGGTCGACACACTCGTCGCAGATGAACACCGAGGGCCCTGCAATGAGCTTTCGGACTTCATGCTGGCTCTTTCCACAAAACGAGCAGTAGAGCAACTTGCCGTTATCGTCGCCCCTGCCGTTTCTTTCATCTGCCATTGAAATACCTCTGATCTCGTTTTGCCGGCGCCACTGCCTGATACGCCGGCCAAGTATGATGCGATTACTTCCAGTATTATTTATTCGGTACGCGCTTATCAAGTATTGAATCGATCAGCCCATACTCTTTCGCCTGAGCCGGATCCATGAAGTTGTCACGGTCCGTATCCTTGGCGATAGTCTCCAGATCCTGACCGGTGTGATGGGCCAGGATCGAATTCAGGGTATGACGAATCTTCAGGATTTCACGGGTGTGAATCTCGATATCCGTTGCCTGACCCTGATAGCCACCCAGCGGCTGGTGGATCATCACTCGGGAGTTCGGCAGACACGCCCGCTTCCCGGCAGCACCGCCCGCCAAAAGGAAGGCACCCATGCTGGCCGCCTGGCCAACACAAAGTGTGGCTACATCCGGCTTGATAAACTGCATGGTGTCGTAGATAGACATACCTGCAGTTACCGAGCCGCCGGGGCTGTTGATATAGAGGTGAATATCCTTGTCCGGGTTTTCAGACTCGAGGAACAGGAGCTGGGCCACAATCAGATTCGCCATGTGGTCCTCAACCGGACCCACCATGAAGATCACCCGCTCCTTGAGCAGACGGGAATAAATGTCGAACGACCGCTCGCCGCGAGCTGTCTGCTCGATAACAATCGGTACCAGTCCGGAATTGGTAACCATTGCGGGACCATCAATTGGTTTCTGCGTCATGATGCGCCTGAACTCCTTATGGACAATGGGTCGTGGACTCGCGCCACGGCAGTTTCAATAAAGTTGCACCCCATACTTTGCCAGCAGCGGCCCCAGATGAAAACAGCCGGGCATGCCGGCTGTTCTCAGGGGTCGGCCTTCGGGACCGGCTTTCTACTCCGATCCCGGGCAAAATCAGCGCTGGGGCTGACCGGCCTGAACGGCCTCTTCATATTTGACTTTCTTTTCTTTGACCTGGGCCTGCTCCAGCACGTGGTCAACAACTGCATCTTCCAGGACTGAAGACTCAATCTGAGACTTCTGCTCCGGGTTGCTGTTGAAGTGTGCAACCACTTCTTCTGGCTGTTCATACGTAGACGCGATCTCCTGGATCTTTTCGTCTACCTTGGCCGGGTCGGCTTTCAGGTCGTTTTTCTTGACCACTTCCTGGAACAGCAGGCCAGTCTTCACGCGGCGCTCAGCCTGCTCCTGGAAAATTTCCTTGGGCAGCTGCTGCGGATCAATCTGGCCGCCGAAACGCTGGACGGCGTCCTGACGGAGACGATCGATTTCCTGATCAACCAGGGCAGCCGGAATATCCAGCTCAGTGGTTTCCAGCAGACCGTCAACAACGTCGTTCTTGACCTTGTTGGAAACCGCCTGCTTGAGCTCGCGCTCCATGTTCTTTTTGACTTCTTCGCGGAAAGTCGCTTCGTCTTCGGCATCAATACCGAACTTCTTGAAGAATTCGGTGTCGAGTTCCGGCAACTGCGGCTCTTCAACCTTGTGAATCTTGATCTCGAACTTGGCCGGCTTACCCGCCAGATCTTCGTTGTGGTAATCCTCCGGGAAGGTAACCTCAATTTCCATGTCTTCGCCGGCCTTACCACCAACGATGGCCTTCTCAAAGCCCGGAATCATCTGGCCGGAGCCCAGAGTCAGACGATGGCCTTCAGCGGCTCCGCCTTCGAATTCTTCACCGTCGATAAAACCTTTGAAGTCAATGGTCAGCACGTCCTTGTTTTTGGACTTGCGCTTGACTTCTTTCATGGTGGCCTGCTGACGACGCAGGTTGTCGATCATGTTGTCGACATCTTTGTCGGTGATCTCGGAAGTCAGCTTCTCGACTGAAATCTTGCTGAGATCGCCCAGCTCGATTTCCGGCAGCACTTCGAAGATGGCGACAAATTCAAGGTCTTTGCCCTCTTCCATGGTCTTTGGCTCGAACTTCGGCCAACCTGCCGGGTTGATATCCTGTTCCTGCAGTGCCTTGATGTAGTTGTCGCGCATAACCTCGCCAACGATTTCCTGGCGGACGCTGTCACCGAAACGACGCTTGACGACGCTCATGGGCACCTTACCCGGACGGAAACCGTTCAGGCGCACGGTACGCGCTGTTTCCTGCAGGCGTTTCTGGACCGCCTGGTCGATTTCCTGGGCGGGCACACCAATCGTCATTCGACGCTCGATGTTGGAGGTCGTTTCAACAGACACTTGCATGGAAGATCCTCAAATTACAGGTTCGGTATGTGAATGAAATTAAACCTAAAAGTCCGGTCCCAGGGAGATTCCCGGAAAAGGACCGAAAATTAAAAGCCGGTAGTTTATCATGCTTTGCACCGCCGAGAGAATCACCCTGCAATGCAGTTTGATGCTGCACAGTCACGGGACCGGCCGAATCTTGAAGACAGAGATGGGGACGAAAGAGAAAAAAGAAAGGGGTGGTGCGCGAGGAGAGACTCGAACTCTCACGGGTTGCCCCACTGGAACCTAAATCCAGCGCGTCTACCAGTTCCGCCACTCGCGCACAACAGAATGAAGAATGCCCGATGGCAAGCCTGCCATCAATCTATTCAACAAACGCGGAATCTACTCTGAAAGAAAAGTGGGGTGGACGAAGGGGATCGAACCCTCGACCGCAGGAGTCACAATCCTGAGCTCTACCAACTGAGCTACGTCCACCACATCGGGACATGCCTTTACTTTTCAACTTTGCTGGTTACGGTCGCTCCGGCGCGGACCAAGCCAACGACTTGATGGCGCGCCCGGCAGGACTCGAACCTGCGACCACCCGCTTAGAAGGCGGGTGCTCTATCCAGCTGAGCTACGGGCGCTTAACCGTTCGCCCACCTGAACATTCAGAAATTTGGTCGGGGTAGAGAGATTCGAACTCCCGACATCCTGCTCCCAAAGCAGGCGCGCTACCAGACTGCGCTATACCCCGTCTGAACTGAACAACAAGTGCCTCAGCAAAGTTGGCGCGCATATTACCGGCGCCGGAGGGTCCCGTCAACACGTATTTCCAAATTCCCTGAAACAACAGTCTCTTCAGTGACAAAGCGCCCTGACAAAAGTTCCGGCGCGCGCCGCCCAGACAACCGTCCAATTGGAGTTCCGGCGGAAGCATGAGACAATGCCGACCCTTCAATTTACCGATGCCCAACCGACAAGACGAGACATGACCGCCAAACTGATCAACGGAAAAGAGATTGCCGCCGAAGTAAGACAGCAAGTCGCCGCAGGGGTGGAAGCAAGAACCCAACAGGGGCTCAGGGCGCCCGGACTGGCTGTAGTCCTGGTCGGCAACGATCCCGCATCCCACGTTTACGTGGGCAATAAACGGAAGGCGTGCGACCAGGCGGGAATCCTCTCACTCTCATACGATCTGCCGGAAGACACTTCCCAGGAAGCGCTGGAAGCACTGATTGATGAGCTGAACGAGAACCCCACCGTGGACGGGATCCTGGTGCAACTCCCTCTGCCCTCGCATCTCGATGCAGATCCGATTCTGGTAAAAATCCGGCCAGATAAAGACGTTGATGGCTTCCATCCATACAACATCGGTCGCCTGATGCAGCGTAAGCCCACCCTGCGCCCCTGCACACCGGCCGGCATCATTACCCTGCTCGACAGCATCGACACGCCCTACAAGGGCCAGCACGCCGTCATCGTTGGCGCCTCCAACATCGTCGGCCGCCCCATGAGCATGGAGCTGCTATTGAAGGGTGCCACGACAACCGTGTGTCACCGATTCACGCCGGATCTGGAGAAATTTGTTCGTGAGGCTGACATCCTCGTTGCAGCCGTCGGCAAGCCAGGCCTGATCAAGGGCGATTGGGTAAAACCGGGTGCAACCGTGATTGATGTGGGCATCAACCGGATGGACGACGGGAAACTGCATGGCGACGTTGATTTCGCAGCCGCTTCGGAGCGCGCGGCCTACATAACGCCGGTTCCCGGCGGCGTAGGGCCGATGACCATCGCCACCCTGCTGCAAAACACCCTCTATGCGGCTGATGTCTTGCACAGGGACTAAGCCCGGAGTCAGGGTTCAGGCCCTGCCTGATCCGACGTGCCACAAAAAACCCCGCCGAAGCGGGGTTTTTTATTTCGCAGCTCTTACTGCCCGTATTTGGCTTTCGCCTTCAGGCGGTAAGCGTGCAGTAGCGGCTCGGTGTAGCCATTAGGCTGCTCGCGGCCCTTGAGAACCAGATCCAGCGCTGCCTGGAAGGCGACACTGTCATCGAAGTTGCCGGCCATCGGGCGGTACGCCGAATCACCGGCGTTCTGCTTGTCGACCACCGCTGCCATACGCTTCATGGTCTCCATGATCTGATCTTCAGAGCAGATACCATGGTGCAGCCAGTTGGCCAGCAACTGGGAGGCGATACGCAGAGTCGCACGGTCTTCCATCAGGCCGACATCATTGATGTCCGGCACCTTGGAGCAGCCAACACCCTGGTCAATCCAGCGCACAACGTAACCGAGGATGCCCTGGGCGTTGTTGTCCAGCTCCTGCTGGATGTCCTCGGCGCTCAAAGAAGCGGGATCATCCATCACCGGTACTGTCAGGATATCTTCCAGAGCGGCGCGGGTGCGGCTTTCCAGCTGCTTCTGGACATCAGCCACACTTACCTGATGGTAGTGAGTGGCGTGCAGTGTAGCCGCCGTGGGAGATGGAACCCAGGCAGTGTTCGCACCGGCCTTCGGATGCCCGATTTTCGCTTCCAGCATGCCGGCCATCAGGTCAGGCATGGCCCACATGCCCTTACCAATCTGGGCAACGCCACGGAAACCGGTTTCCAGGCCGATGTCCACGTTCCACTGCTCGTAGGCATTGATCCAGGTCGCCTGCTTCATCGCACCCTTGCGGATAAACGGACCCAGTTCCATGGAGGTATGTATCTCGTCCCCGGTGCGATCCAGGAAACCGGTGTTAATAAACACAGCCCGCTCTTTCGCGGCATGGATACAGGCTTTCAGGTTAACTGTGGTGCGACGCTCCTCGTCCATGATGCCGACCTTCAGGCTGAAGCGCGGCAGGCTCAATGCATCCTCTACACGACCGAAAAATTCGTTGGTGAATGCCACTTCTTCCGGCCCGTGCATCTTAGGCTTCACGATATACATGGAGCCTTTGGTGCTGTTCTGGAACTTGCCATTGCCCTTCATGTCGTGAATGGCGATCAGTGAGGTGATCAGACCGTCCATCAGGCCTTCCGGCACTTCGTTACCGTCTTTCAGCAGGATGGCCGGGTTGGTCATCAGGTGGCCGACGTTACGGATAAACATCAGGCTGCGGCCTTTCAGGCTCAGCTCGCTGCCATCTGCCGCGGTGTAGGTGCGATCCGCATTCATCTTGCGGGTCAACTGCTCGCCACCTTTCTCGAAGGTTTCCTGCAGATCGCCCTTCATCAGGCCCAGCCAGTTGCGATAGGCCAGCGCCTTGTCGTCAGCGTCTACAGCGGCCACGGAGTCTTCGCAGTCCATGATGGTTGTCAGTGCAGACTCCATCAGTACGTCTTTGACGTGGGCACCGTCGTCTTTGCCAATCGGGTGAGTGGCGTCAATCTGGATCTCGAAGTGCATGCCGTTCTTGACCAGCAGCACGCCGGTGGGCGCATCAGCAGCACCGGTGTAGCCAACAAAGCCGGCTTCGTCTTTCAGGCCCGTGGACTCACCGTTCTGCAGCTTGACGACCAGTTTGCCACCTTCAACTACATACTTGGCAGCATCTTTGTGACTGCCAGAGGCCAGCGGTGCCGAGCTGTCGAGCAGGTTGCGGGCCCACTCGATAACTTTGGCACCGCGAACCGGATTGTAGCCACGGCCTTTTTCAGCGCCGTCTTCCTCGGAAATCGCGTCGGTACCGTACAGCGCATCGTACAGGCTACCCCAACGCGCGTTCGCAGCGTTCAGAGCAAAACGGGCGTTCATGATCGGCACCACCAGCTGAGGGCCGGCCATGGTTGCCACTTCCGGGTCGACATTGGAGGTGGAGATCTTGAACTCGGAAGGCTCGTCAACCAGGTAACCGATGTCTTTCAGGAAAGACTTGTATTCGCCCATGTCGAGCTTCTGGCCCTTGTGATCCCGGTTCCAGCTGTCCATTTTTTCCTGGATAGCATCACGCTTGGCCAGCAATTCACGGTTGCGTGGCGCCAGCTCGTTCACGATCTTGTCAAATTCTGCCCAGAATTTATCGGCATCGATTCCGGTGCCCGGGATCGCTTCGTTGTTCACGAAATCATACAGATTCTTTGCGACCTGAATGCCGCCGACTTGTACGCGTTCTGTCATCGTTGTCTGCCTCAGTGGGTTACGTTTCCCGACTCCCCCTTCATCTTGAGGGGGCATTCTAATTTGAGCGCCGCATTGTAAGGGAAAATCCTTACAAGATCATTCCTGCAGGCGCAAAACTGGTCTGACCAACCGGCAGCTCCCGGAAATTCAGGCTTTACGCCAGGTCGTCCCCTCTCGGGAATCGTCCAGAATAATACCTTTCTCGAGGAGCTCGTCGCGGATCCGGTCGGCCTCGGCAAAATTCTTTGCCTTGCGGGCATCAGCCCTGGCCTGGATCATTGCTTCAATGTCTTCGGCGCTAAGCTCACCACCCGTGTCTGCCTGGAAGAACGCCTCGGGATCCTGCTGCAGCAGCCCCAGAACACCACCAAGCCTTACCAGAATCGCCGCACTTTGCTTGGCATCGTCTTCACGACCATCGCGACGATGCTGATTGATTTCGTTGGCAACAGCGTGCAGGACGGCAATTGCACCCGCGGTGTTGAAGTCATCGTCCATCGCCTCGGCAAACCGCTCGTCGTGCTCGGATTCCGGCACATCGGCGGCCTTGACGGGCACGATGCCTCTGAGCGCATGGTACAAACGGGTCAGAGTTCGGCCGGCCTCAGCCAGATTTTCCTCAGAGTAATCCACCTGGCTACGATAGTGGCTGGAAACCAGGAAGTAACGGACCACTTCTGCCGGGTACTTCTCCATGATCTCGCGGATGGTGAAGAAGTTACCCAGGGACTTGGACATCTTTTCTTTGTTCACCCGGATGGCACCCGCGTGCATCCAGGTGTTCACAAAAGTGTGGCCAGTGGCACATTCTGACTGGGCAATCTCGTTCTCATGGTGCGGGAACAACAGATCCGGGCCACCGCCGTGAATATCGAATGTGTCGCCGAGACAGCAGGTGGACATCGCAGAGCACTCGATGTGCCAGCCAGGACGACCATCGCCCCAGGGCGACGGCCAGCTGACCTCCCCTGCCTTTGCCGCTTTCCACAACGCGAAATCTGCAGGGCTTCGCTTGGCTTCCTGAACATCCACCCGCGCGCCCGCCAGAAGATCCTCCAGCTTTTTCTTGCTGAGCTTGCCGTAGTCATCGAAGGAATCGACCGAAAAGTAGACGTCACCATTGTCCGCTGCGTAGGCGTGGCCGCCGGCAATCAGTTTGTGGATCATCGCGATAATTTCGTCGATATACGCGGTAGCTCGGGGCTCTTCATCCGGTGACAGCACGCCGAGACGGGCTTCGTCTTCGTGCATGGCTTTGATCATCCGGTCCGTGAGTTCGTCATAGGGCTCACCGTTTTCATCCGCACGGCGCAGGATCTTGTCGTCAATATCGGTGATATTGCGAACATAGTTCACGTCGTAACCGCGATGACGCAGGTAACGGGTAATCACATCAAAGGCTACCAGCACCCGGGCATGCCCCAGGTGGCAGTAGTCATAGACTGTCATACCGCAGACGTACATCCGGACCTTGCCAGGCTCAATTGGCCGAAACTCTTCCTTCTGTTGGGTCAGAGTATTGTAGATGCGGATCACTTGCCCCCCTTGCCCCAGGAATCCCTGAGCGTAACAGTGCGGTTGAATACCGGCCGACCGGCAGCCTCGGTATGGGCCTGATCACAGAAGAAGTAGCCTTCCCGCTCGAACTGGTATGGAAGATCCATACGGGGCGCGACAAGACTCTTTTCGACGCGCGCGCCTTTGAGAACCACCAGCGATTCCGGATTCAGGTGATCCATCAGATCGCCTTCCTTGTCACTGTCCGGCGACTCGTGGTTAAACAGGCGGTCATACAGATTGATGTCTGCCTCTACACTGTCACTCGCCGAAACCCAGTGAATCACGCCGTTCGGTTTGTAGCCCTCGGGATTGACGCCCAGGGTGTTGGGATCGTACTCACACTTGAGCTCGACAATCTGGCCACTGTCGTCACGAATCACTTCCCGGCAGGTCATCACATAGCCGCCACGGAGGCGTACTGCCTGGTCCGGGGCCAGCCGCTTCCATTTACGCGGCGGCTCCATTTCGAAATCTTCCCGGTCGATATACAGAGTCTGGGTCCAGGGGACTTCCCGCTCGCCCATATCCGGATTTTGCGGGTGCACTGGCAAGGTGAGCGTTTCGCTTTGATCCGCCGGGTAATTGGTCAGTGTGACTTTCAACGGGCGCATCACACACATGGCTCTCGGGGCCCGGGTGTTGAGGTCTTCACGAATGGTGTGCTCAAGCATACCCACATCCACAGTGCCGCCGGCCCTGTTCACCCCGATCATGTCGCAGAAGGTGCGGATGGACTCCGGCGTGTAGCCACGCCGGCGCATACCGGAAATGGTTGGCATACGCGGATCGTTCCAGCCATCAACTACATTCTCATCCACCAGACGCTTGAGCTTCCGCTTGGAGGTGATGGTGTAGTTCAGATTCAGCCGGGCAAACTCGATCTGACGCGGATGGCAGGGGCCGGAAATGTTATCCAGCACCCAGTCATACAAAGGCCGGTGATCTTCGAACTCCAGTGTGCACAGGGAATGGGTGATTCCCTCCATGGCGTCGGAAATCGGATGCGTAAAGTCGTACATCGGGTAGATGCACCACTTGTTGCCGGTCTGATGGTGTTCGGCATAACGGATACGATAAAGGATCGGATCCCGCATGTTGATGTTCGGAGAGGCCATATCAATCTTGGCCCGCAGCACCAGCTCGCCGTTCTGGTACTTGCCGTCCCGCATATCGCGGAACAGTTGCAGACTTTCTTCCACCGGCCGATCCCGGTAAGGGCTGTTTCTGCCCGGCTCTTTTAGGCTACCGCGATACTCGGCCATTTCATCGGCCGTCAGGGCGCAGACGTAAGCCTTGTCCCGGGTGATCAGCTCCTCGGCGAATTCATAGAGGGCATCGAAGTAATCCGATGCGTACCGCACGTCGCCAGCCCACTCGTAACCGAGCCATTCCACATCCTGCTTGATGGCGTCGATGTATTCCTGGTTTTCCTTTTCCGGGTTGGTGTCGTCAAACCGCAGGTTACAGTCGCCGGAAAAGGTCTCGGCGATGCCAAAGTTGAGGCAGATCGATTTGGCATGACCGATATGCAGGTAGCCGTTAGGCTCCGGCGGGAATCGGGTGACCACCTTGCCGGCATGTTCTCCGCTGGCGATGGCGTCTTCGATCAGGCTCTGGATAAAGTTGTGGGCTTTCTTCGACTCGGCGCTCATACAATCTCTGTTAAAAGGGGAGTGAATCTTAAACCGCGTATTATACTCACAAATCCTTGCCGGACTCATGCATAGCGGGAAACTCTTGAGTACAATGGGCCCGTTAACGTACCTAACCTTTCTGAACAGGAAAACCTGATGATTCTGCTGAAAACCAACTACGGTGACATCAAGCTGGAACTGGACTACGACAAGGCACCGGAAACCGCCAAAAACTTTGAACAGTACGTTCGCGACGGTTTTTACGATGGCCTGATTTTTCACCGTGTGATCAGCAATTTCATGATTCAGGGCGGCGGCTTCGAGCCGGGCATGACCCCACGTAAAACCCGCGATTCGATTCAGAACGAAGCCGATAACGGACTGAGCAACATGCAGGGAACCATTGCCATGGCACGCACCATGGACCCGCACTCTGCCACAGCCCAGTTCTTTATTAACGTTGAGAATAACGGCTTCCTGGACCACACCGCCAAAAACGCGGAAGGCTGGGGCTACTGCGTGTTCGGCAAAGTGGCCGACGGCATGGACACGGTAAACGCGATTCGAGCAGTGCGCACCACCATGCGTGCAGGCCACCAGGATGTGCCTGCCGATGACGTGGTAATCGAAAAAGCCGAGGTTCTGGAGGACGCGTGACCACGCTGTTTATTTCAGATCTTCACCTCGAGGAATCCCGCCCGGATATTACTGAGGCATTTCTGGGCTTTCTCGACGGGAAAGCCAGTGGTGTTGATCAGCTGTATATTCTCGGTGATTTCTTTGAGGCGTGGATAGGAGATGACGAACGCACGCCGCTCCAGGAGCAGATTGCGACTGCCCTTCGAAAACTGCGGGACAGCGGCACCAGGATTTTCCTGATGCACGGCAACCGGGACTTTCTGATCGGCCAGGACTTCTGCGACCGGGCCGGCGCAACGCTGCTGGACGATCCGACGGTGATTGATCTGTACGGTACCCCTACCCTGCTGATGCATGGCGACAGCCTGTGCACCGCCGATGTGGAATACCAGAAGTTCCGGGCCAACATGCGTAACCCGCAGTGGCAGCAGATGATACTCCAGCGCCCCCTGGAAGACCGCCAGCAAATGGCCCGCCAGCTACGGGAAATCAGCATGGCGAAAAATCAGGGCAAGGAGGAGTTCATCATGGACGTAACCCCCGAGGAAGTGGTCAAGGACTTGGAAACGCACGGTGTCCAGCGAATGATCCATGGCCACACCCATCGCCCCGCGGTTCATGAACTGACGGCCAACGGGTCGCCGGCAAAGCGTATTGTACTGGGAGACTGGGACAAGAACGTTTGGTGGCTTGAGGCAGAGCCAGGCAAGGAGCCCGAGCTATTCAAGGAGCCGTTGTAAAAAAGCCGGGCAAATGCCCGGCTTTTTTTATTCTTGGTTTCAGTGCGCGAGTATCTGCTGGAGGAACTTCTGAGTTCTGGCTTCCTGTGGGTTGGTAAAGAACTCGTGGGGAGGCGCCTGCTCCACGATCTCGCCACCGTCCATGAAAATCACACGGTCCGCCACCGTCTTGGCAAAACCCATCTCATGGGTTACGCAGAGCATGGTCATACCGCTTCCCGCCAATTCAATCATTACGTCCAGCACTTCCTTGATCATCTCCGGATCCAAGGCCGAGGTTGGCTCGTCGAACAGCATGATCTTGGGCTTCATGCACAGGGCCCTGGCAATCGCCACACGCTGTTGCTGGCCGCCCGAAAGCTGCCCCGGGAATTTGTTAGCCTGATCCGGGATCTTGACCCGCTCAAGGTACTCCATCGCTGATGCCTCCGCTTCCTTTCGGGGCGTTTTTCGCACCCAGATCGGCGACAGGCAGCAGTTTTCCAGGACGGTCAGGTGCGGGAAGAGGTTGAAGTGCTGAAACACCATGCCGACTTCCCGCCGAACCGTATCAATGTGGCGGACATCATCGGTCAGCTCGATACCATCAACAATGATTTTGCCCTGCTGATGCTCCTCCAGCCGGTTGATGCAACGGATGAAGGTGGATTTTCCCGAGCCGGATGGCCCACAGATGACAATTCTCTCGCCCTGATCAACGGTCAGGTTGAGATCTTTGAGAACATGGAAGTCCCCGTACCACTTGTGCATGCCCTCAACCCGGATAATCCCCGGTTTTTTTCCCGGCTGGTCCTTCGGCGGGGTCTGCATTTCTGAGGTTTGTGTTTGGTCTGTCATAGGATTACCCGTCAGGTCTTATGACCAGTGTCTAGTTTTCGTTCAAGGTTCTGGCTGTATCTGGAGATGCCGAAGCAGAAGACCCAGAAACAGAACGCCACAAATACATAGCCCTCGATGGCAACATTCTGCCAGGCCGGATCGGTAACCGTGGACTGGACTGTGCCGAGGATATCGAAGAGGCCGATAATCAACACCAGCGTGGTGTCCTTGAACAGGGAAATGAAGGTGTTCACGATACCCGGAATAACCATCTTCAGAGCCTGCGGCAGGATGACCAGCCCCATTTTGCGCCAGTATCCCAGCCCCAGAGCATCGGCAGCCTCATACTGGCCCCGGGGAATGGCCTGCAGGCCACCGCGAATCACTTCCGCCATGTAAGCGGACTGCCACAGGGTTATACCAATCAGCGCCCGCGCCAGTTTCTCGAAGTTCACACCTTCCGGGAGAAACAGCGGCAGCATCACCGAAGCCATGAACAGAACCGTGATCAACGGAACCGCCCGCCATACCTCGATAAAGACCACACAGATCCCGCGGATGATCGGCATCTCGGAGCGACGACCCAGCGCCAGCAATATGCCAATGGGCAAGGACGCAATAATCCCGATGTAAGCCAGGATCAGGGTCAGCATCAGGCCGCCCCATTTCGAGCTCTGCACTTCTTCCAGGCCGAAACTGCCTCCGGGAATCAGGAAGTAGCCAACAATGGGCAAACCAAAGATACCGAACAGCCCGAGCCACTTGCGGCCGGGGAACCGCTCGATGAACTGGGGTACAAAGGAAACCGCCAGCAGCAGGAACATCACGTCGACCCGCCACTGCAGTTCATCCGGGTAGAATCCGTAGATAAAGAAATTCAGACGCTGGCTGATAAACAGCCAGCAGGCACCCGCTCCCGTACAGGCGCTCGGATCACTGCCAACAAAGTTGGCGTCGAGGAAAAACCAGTTGAGCAAAGGCCCTACACTGGTCACCAGCAGATAGGCCACACCCAGCGTCAATACCGTGTTGAACCAGCCGGAGAACAGGTTCTCCCGCATCCACTTGACCGGACGGAGCGCCTTCTTGGGTGCTTTCATGGTTGACTCGGTCATCATCGCTCCTTAATGGCCACAGCCCGGTTGTAGATATTCATGAACAGCGAGATCAGCAGACTGATGGTCAGATACACCGCCATGGTAATGGCGACAACCTCGACGGCCTGCCCCGTCTGATTCAGCGTAGTGCCCATGAAGACCGCCACGAGATCCGGGTAACCGATGGCCGTTGCCAGGGAGGAGTTTTTCACCAGATTCAGATACTGACTGGTGAGCGGCGGAATGATGACCCGCATGGCCTGCGGTATCACCACCAACCTGAGGGTAAGACCATTGGGCAGCCCCAAAGCCTTGGAGGCCTCGGTTTGTCCCTTGCTGACCGACAGAATACCGGAGCGGACGATTTCAGCGATGAAGCTGGCGGTGTACAGCGACAGTGCAATCCACAGAGCCGCCAACTCCGGAATGATGGTAATTCCCCCGCCAAAGTTGAAGCCCCTGAGCGCTGGCAAATCCCACTCTAGAGGCCGACCGGCCAAGAGATAAGAGATAATCGGTACCAGCACCAGAATAGCCACGCCGACCTTGAAGGTCGGGAAGATCTGTCCGGTCGCCAACTGGCGTTTTTTCGCCCATATCCGAATCCCGACGACAGCAGCGATGGCAAGCAGAATACCGCCCCAGACAATCCCGAAACCTTCCTGGGTCACTGGATCTGGCAGGTAAAGGCCCCGGTTGTTCAGGAACAGCGCTCCGCCGACATCAACACTCTGGCGTGGTGACGGAAGATTACTGAGTACGGCAAAGTACCAGAAGAAAATCTGCAGAAGCAGCGGTATGTTGCGGATCACTTCGATGTAAACCAGCGCCATTTTGGCCACAAGCCAGTTACTCGAGAGTCGCGCAACACCAATGATGAAACCGAGAATGGTGGCGGCAACGACACCCATCGCGGAAACAAGCAATGTATTGGTTAGACCAACCCAGAAGGTTCGGCCATAAGACATGGTTGCATCATAAGGCACCAGATTCATGATGATGCCGAACCCGGCGGTTTCACCGAGAAAGCCGAAACCGGTGCTGATGCCACGGCTTTCCATGTTGGAAAGCGTGTTATCGACGAGAATCCATCCGCCCCAGAACACGAGGGCAATGGCTACCGCCTGAAAGAAGAGTGAGCGGACCCGGGGGTCGTACCAGGGCTTGGGCCCTGCAGGTCGGGTATCGATTGTTTGTTTTTTCATGGATTGTCCTGAAGAGCTTCCCTGTGGTTTACAGCATCAGAGATAACGGCGAAGCCTCCCACAGGAGACTTCGCCGTATGCCTTCAGGTCTTAACGGACCGGCGGCGCATACATGATACCGCCTTCAGTCCAGAGCGCGTTGATTCCGCGATCCAGTCCCAGCGGGGTATCCGGTCCTACGTTACGGTCATACATTTCACCGTAGTTGCCAACCAGTTTCACGGCCTGATAACCGAAGTCATCCGGCAGTCCAAGCTTGGCACCCATGTCGCCATCGGTACCCAGCAGGCGCTGAATATTCGGGTTGTCGGACTTCAGCATGTCGTCGGCATTGGCGCTGGTCACGCCCAGCTCTTCGGCGTTGATCTGCACGGAGAGCACCCACTTGACGATGTTGAACCACTGATCGTCACCCTGGCGAACAACCGGGCCGAGGGGCTCCTTGGAAATGGTGTTCGGCAGGATCTTGGCTGAACTCGGATCGGACAGCTTCGAGCGGAGTGCCGCCAGCTGCGAACGGTCGGAGGTCAGAACGTCGCAACGACCCGCCGCAAAGCCCTGAACGGTTTGCTCGGAGGTGTCGAACACGATCGGCTTGAATTCCATGCCCTTGGCGCGGAAGTAATCCGACAGGTTCAGCTCGGTGGTAGTACCGGCCTGGATACAGATGGTGGCACCGTCCAGCTGGGTGGCATCGTCCACACCGATACCCTTGTTGATCAAAAAGCCCTGACCATCGTAATAATTCACGCCGGCAAAGTTCAGGCCCAGGGACGCATCGCGGGTCAGTGTCCAGGTGGTGTTACGGGAGAGCATGTCGATTTCACCCGACTGCAGGGCGGTGAAACGCTCCTTTGCAGTCAGTGGAGTAAACTCAACCGCGTTTGCGTCACCGAAGATGGCTGCAGCAACCGCGCGGCAGGTATCCACGTCGATACCGGTCCAGTTACCTTTTTCATCAGGCTGCGAGAAGCCAGGCAAACCGCTGGTCACGCCGCACTGGAGGTGACCTTTCTCCTTGACGTTCTCCAGAGTTGTAGCTGCCATGGCACCAGTGGCCGAGAACGTACCTACGGCCAGAGCAATCCCCAGGGCAATCGATTTCGTCTTTCTCATTGTCTTTTCTCCGAACATCAGTTGGTTTTATCGCGACGAGTGTAATCAGCAATTTGCAAGCCACTCGGCGTAAGCCGATGATTTATATTATTTTTATCAATCACCGGTGCGTTTCAGGCGAATCTGGAACGAAGTAATACCATTTCATGCACCAGTTCGGCGCTTTCGCTCCAACCCCATGCGCCAAAAAAAGGCAGACCAAGGGCCGCGCCTATTAAAAGTAGAACAAGGTTCGGGAAATGAACTAGTTTTTATGCAAAATTATTTCGAAATTTTGAAGACTGGGGGCTCTGCGTAGGTCTCGAGGCGCTTCCGCCACCCCGGCAGCCAGCGCTCCCGCTCGATGGGATTCTCCGCGTTTGCTGCCCGTCGCGTCAGAACGGTGTCAGCTGCTTCCCTGAATTTAACAAGGGCGCTCTGATCTGGTGATTCAGACATTTCCAAAAGCACCTGAAGCAGCCCCCAGCCCTGGCCCTCGTAGCGCTCCGTAGGCGAAAGCCCCTCGCCCTTGAAATTCACATAGTCGATGATGGCGTAAACGCCACCGGGCGTCTGGCTCAGAGACTCCAGCCGGGCAGCGATCTCTGGCTTTTGGTTATCCGGGGCTGCCTCAATAACCTTTGCAAGCGATTGCCTGGCGCGACGGAATATGAATTCAGCCTGGATCCCCTGGGTACCTGCCAGAAACTCTCGCAGCTCTGCTACTCGTAGCGAATCGTCTACAGCCAGAAAGTCTGCTTTTTCGCGCCAGGGAGCGTCAAAAGGCTCGAGCGCTCGCAACCATTCGGGAATATCGACCTGACGCTGTTCCATGTATTCCATAAGGGCCGGAAAACTTTCCACGAATCGCCCTTCAACGCCCTCCGGATACCAGATGAAGTGACCAATACCCAATGACGGAAACGCCTCGCCGTCGTTCCAGTGGACCAGACACTGAAAACGCCCTGCGCACTCGTTCCGGAAAATCTGTTGGCCTACCCAGTCCAGCTGAGCGGAGGTCAGTGCCAGGGAGACATCGACATCCGGGCCAGTCAGTGAAGTAAGCTGTGGGCCATCTGATTCGGGCGCGTTATCCTCATTAGTGGAATCACAACCAGTGACCACCAAAACACTCATCAGAGAGAGCAATACAAGGTATTTACCAAACACCAGCGCCTCCGGGAAAGTCAGAATTGTGCGCGATCACGCTACCGCATGTTCTGCCAGCCTGGCTTTTATGTCATCCGGAATCGGCAGTGCCTTCTCGATTTCGTAATCAAAGTGAATTAACACGGCGACACCCCGGGCAATCTGCTTGTCGCCCTGCCAGGCTTCCTGAATCACATGAAATGAGGAATTGCCGATCTTACCGATACCTGTTTTGATCTTGACCGGAATATGCCAGTAGCTCTGTGCCATCAGATCAATCTCAAGTCGTGCAATGATCAGCGGCCAGGTCTCGGCTTCTAGGGTCGGGTGAAAAATACGGAAAACCGGCGTCCTGGCCTGCTCGAACCAGACCGGCAGAGTGGTATTGCTGATATGCCCGAGGGCATCGGTATCGCTGAAACGTGGTTCCAGTTCCAGATGAAACATAGCGGCTTCCCTCTTTCTGAAAACCGCCTACTATACACTGGCCGGGCCCAAAGACCCCAGAGCCGAGACTAAGGCAGGATACGCAGAATCCGTCCATCCGCACTGTCAGTGAGCAGATACACCGCCCCATCAGGCCCGGTAGCCACGTCCCGGATCCGTTCGCCCATTGCTTCGAACAGACTCTCTACGTCGCTTGCATCGCCAGCTTCCAGTGTGACGCGGTGAACGCTTTTATCGGCAAGGGCGCCGACCAGGAGGTTTCCCTGCCAGTCCGGAAACAGCACACCCCGATAGCGGGTCATGCCTGAAGGGGCAATTGAAGGGGTCCAGTGCAACAACGGTTGCTCCATACCTTCCCGCTCAACAAAGGGCGTGATCATGGCGCCGGTGTAGTCGATGCCGTGCGTGATCACGGGCCAGCCATAGTTGTGTCCCGGCTCGATAATATTTATCTCATCACCGCCGCGGGGGCCGTGTTCATGGGCAATCAAGACGTTTTCGACGGAATCAAACACCAGCCCCTGAACGTTCCGGTGCCCGTAACTGTATATTTCCGGCAGAGCGCCTTCCCTGCCAACGAAGGGGTTGTCGGCGGGAACACTGCCATCCGGGTTCAGCCTCACGATCTTGCCCAGATGACTGGACAGGTTCTGCGCCTGCTCCCGATAGTCAAATCCGTCTCCCAGCGTCACGATCAGCGTACCGTCCGGAAGCCAGGCCAGTCGGCCACCGTAGTGGGCGCTGCCTTCCTTGGCCGGCTTGGCACGGAATATCTCGACAACCTCCGTCAAGGCCTCCGCCTGCAACTGACCACGGGCCACGCACAGGTGATTCGCAGAGGCCGTCCCGCAAGCGTAGGCGAGAAAGACCAGTTGGTTATTCTCAAAGTCCGGCGACAACAGCACATCGAACAGACCTGCCTGAGCATCATTGAAAACCGGCGGAACTCCGGTAATCGGCGCCTGGCCGAGCTCCCACTCCTCTGAAATCATCCGCAACCGCCCTGCCCGCTCCGTCACAAGGGCGCCACCACCGGGAAGAAACGCCAGGGACCAGGGATGCTCCAGCCCGGAAGTCAACGTCTCGACGGTGTAGTCGCTCAAGGACTGGGCCTGTGTCGGACCTGGCAGCGCCCCGAGGCCAACCGCCAGGCAAAAGGCCAGCAGGGTTCCTGAGGCGTGGCTACTGACCCCGGTGGCAGGCCTGGCAGTAAGTCTGGCGAACAGGGCTCCGGCAAATGCGGCGGTTAACAGCATGGCAAGCAGACCTCCCCCGGTTCGGGTCGCCGCAATCAGGGTTGGCATGGGAGCCAGGGCATTAACCAACACTAGTGCAACCCACAGCCCGGATGCCCCGGCCAGGGCGAACAGTGGCACCCGAAGTCCGCGCCCCACGAAACGGGAAACGACGGCCGCAGCGCCCTGGGAAAAAAGGAAACTGAGTCCAAAGAGGAGCAGGTAGAGCGGCGCAAAAGAGACCAGATCATGCCCGGTGGCAGAAATGCGAGCTTCAAGCCCAACCGCCACCCCCATAGTCTGAAGGGCCCACAGGTTTAGCTGGGTCTGAACCACGGTGCCAAGAATTACCCCGACCGCCAGTGCCACTAAAAAGCTGATGACGTTTTTCTTCGTTAACTGCCGTCCTGCCATTGCTCCGCCTCCAAAGCCCTTTGCCGTTTATACGACCCATTCTGTCAGATACAAACACAAAAAAGCCGGAGCATCACGCTCCGGCTTTTTTCGAGGCGGATTCAGCCCGCGAGCTCACTGCTCCACGAACGCCCGCTCAATCACGTAATGACCCATATCGCCGCCCCGGGCTTCCTTGAAGCCCATGTTGTTCAGGATGGCGCAGGTGTCCTTGAGCATGCTTGGGCTGCCGCAGATCATGAACCGGTCATTCTCCGGGTCAAAATCCGGCAGGTCGAGATCACGGGTGATTTTGCCGGTTTCCATGGCATCGGTCAGCCTCCCCTGGTTGCGGAAGTCTTCCCGCGTTACGGTCGGATAGTAAACCAACTTGCCCTGGACCATTTCGCCGAAGTATTCGTTCTCCGGCAGCTCCTCGATCTCCTTCTGATAAGCCAGCTCGGAGACGTAACGCACGCCATGGGTCAGAATAACCTTATCGAACGCCTCGTAGACTTCCGGGTCCTTGATGATGCTCATGAAAGGCGCCAAACCGGTGCCGGTACTGATCAGCCACAGATTCTTTCCGGGCAGAAGGTTGTCCAGAATCAGCGTCCCTGTCGGCTTACGGCTCACCAGAATTTCGTCACCTACCTGGATTTTCTGAAGGCGGGAGGTCAGTGGGCCGTCCTGGACCTTGATCGAGAAGAACTCAAGCTCTTCCTCGTAATTGGCACTGGCGATACTGTAAGCGCGCATCAAAGGCTTACCCTCGGTCTCCAGGCCGATCATGACAAAGTGCCCGTTCTTGAAACGGAAGCCCGGATCACGGCTTGTGGTAAAGCTGAACAGGGTATCGTTCCAGTGATGGACGCTGGTAACTTTCTCTTTAATCAGGTTGCTCATGTAAACCTCTTGCCTGTTCGTTACGCTTTCTTACGGCGAATGATTCAATTTTGGATTGCGCTAAGTCTAACCCGACACTAACCTATCGGGAAAATGGGATATTCTCATAACCTTATTCGAGTGAGCCGATTAAGAGCGAAAAGTTATGAAGTACAGTTTTCGACAGCTGGAAGTTTTCCTGGCAGCCGCCCATTTCCAGAACATTACCCGTGCTGCCGAATCGCTGGCCATGTCGCAATCGGCAGCCAGCAGTGCGCTGAAAGAACTGGAAAACCAGTTCGACATCCAGCTGTTCGACCGCGTTGGCAAACGGCTCCAGTTAAACGAGCTGGGGCGGCTTTACCGCCCCAAGGTGGAGGCCGTCCTTGCCCAGGCCAATGAACTGGAGCAGGCCTTCAGCAAACACACCGAAGCAGGTGCCCTGAAAGTGGGTGCCACTCTTACCATTGGTAACTATCTGGCCGTGGGCGTCATGGCCCAATACATGAATACCCCTACCCATCCACGGGTCTCGCTGGAGGTAGCCAACACCAGCACGATTGCCAGGCGAGTCAGGGATTTCGAGCTAGACATCGGGCTGATCGAAGGGGAGCTACAGTCGCAGGAACTGGATGTCCTGCCCTGGCGAGGCGATGAACTGGTAGTGTTCTGTTCTCCCAGTCACCCCCTGGCCAGCAAAGGTTCGCTCTCGGATGAGGACCTTCGCAACGCCACCTGGATCATGAGAGAACCAGGGTCTGGAACCCGGCAAAGCTTTGAGCGGGGTATGCACGGCCTGCTGCCCGATCTGAACGTACTGTTGGAACTGGAACACACAGAAGCCATCAAGCGCGCCGTAGAGACAGACCTCGGCATCGGCTGCCTGTCGGAAGTGGTGCTGGCCGACGCGTTCAAACGTGGCAGCCTGGTCCCGCTGACTGTTCCGGAACATCGCCGCTTTGACCGACAGTTCTACTTCATCATGCACAAACAAAAATACCGTAGCGCAGGCATTGACGCCTGGATCGATCTATGCCGACAGCTACGATGATACTGGCCCACTGTGAAACCGGAACTCGGTATCCGGGGCCTCGATCAGCTCTTTCTCGGTCGCCAGAAATTCCGAGACGCGTGCATCTATCGGGCCACCGGCAGCCTGCTCGGCCAGTTTCAGATAATCCTGATAGTGTCGGGCTTCGGATTTAAGCAGGCTGGTATAAAAATCTGCCAGTCTGTCGTCCAGAAACGGCGCCAGCGCGGCAAATCTCTCGCACGACCGCGCCTCGATAATCGCACCCACAATAAGCACATCCACCAGCCGCCCCGGATCATCCTGGCGGACCTGCTGTCTCAAGCCTGCGGCATAACGGGCCGGGGTAAGATGGCGATAGTCCACACCCCGCTTCGTCATAATCGCAAGAACCTGTTCGAAATGCCGGAGCTCTTCCCGGGCCAGTCTGGACATCTTGTTCAATAACTCGGTGTTTTTGACATACCGATACATCAGGCTTAATGCCGTCGACGCAGCTTTTTTCTCGCAATGGGCGTGATCAATCAGCATCAGATCCTGGTTGGCCAGGGCGTTGTCGATCCATTGTTTCGGGGTCCGGCACGGCAGGAAGTCGTGAATCTCTTGCAGGGCTTCATTCATGTCAGAATTCGGTCGTTGATTTGAGGTCGGCGATTATAGCTCAGATAACAGATCTCTCCGACCTCTGTCCAACTTAACTTTATAAGGGGTTTCCTATAGAATACAGCGCCAGATTAAGGAGTCTCTGAATAAATCCTGAAACCCCATCGGTGATTTGAGGCATTATTCAGAGGCTCCTGCGGCCTTTCCGCCAAAAACCTCCCGCCAGGCATGAAGCCAACGGCGCGGGACATTCCAACTGATGAGGGTCCATATCGTGTTAGAAGCCTATCGTGAACACGTTGCTGAACGTGAAGCCCTGGGTATTCCTCCCAAGCCCCTGAACGCCGAGCAGACTGCTGCTCTGGTCGATCTGCTGAAAAACCCGCCGGCCGGCGAGGAAGACACCCTGGTGTATCTCCTGGAAAACCGCGTACCGCCGGGTGTCGACGAAGCCGCCTACGTAAAGGCCGCGTTCCTGACTGCTATCGTAAAAGGCGAAGCCTCCTCTCCGCTGCTGGACAAGCCGACAGCAGTCAAGCTGCTGGGCATGATGCAGGGTGGCTATAACATTGCGACCCTGGTTGATCTTCTGGACGACTCCGAGCTGGCCGAGCTGGCCGGTGAGCAGCTGAAGCGCACCCTGCTGATGTTCGACGCCTTCAACGACGTGAAGGAAAAGATGGACGCTGGCAATCCGGTTGCCAAGGCAGTTATCGAATCCTGGGCCAACGGCGAGTGGTTCACCAATAAGAAGAAGGTACCAGAGAGCACCAAGATGGTGGTGTTCAAGGTCACTGGCGAAACCAACACCGACGACCTGTCTCCGGCTCCGGATGCCTGGTCCCGTCCGGACATCCCGCTGCATGCCCGCGCTGCCTACAAAATGGAACGCGACGGCCTGAAGCCGGAAGAGCCCGGCGTTACCGGTCCCATGAGCCAGATCGACGAGATCAAGTCCAAAGGCCTGCCTGTAGCCTTCGTAGGTGATGTTGTCGGTACCGGTTCCTCCCGTAAGTCGGCCACCAACTCCGTTCTGTGGTTCTTCGGTGACGACATTCCGGGCGTGCCGAACAAGCGTGCCGGCGGTGTCTGCATCGGTAACAAGGTCGCTCCCATCTTCTTCAACACCATGGAAGATGCCGGTGCCCTGGTGTTCGAAGCCCCCGTCGACGACATGAACATGGGCGATGTTATCGAGATCCGCCCGTATGACGGCAAGATCCTGAACGAGGCCGGCGAGACTATCTCCGAGTTCAAGTTCAAGTCTGATGTGATCCTGGACGAAGTTCAGGCCGGCGGCCGTATCCCGCTGATCATCGGTCGTGGCCTGACTGCTAAGGCCCGCACAGCACTGGGCATGGGCGCGACCGACCTGTTCCGCCTGCCAAAAGATCCCGAAGCCGGCACCAAAGGCTTCACCCTGGCCCAGAAGATGGTTGGCAAGGCCTGTGGCCTGGAAGAAGGCAAAGGCGTTCGTCCGAACACCTACTGCGAGCCGCACATGACCACCGTAGGCTCCCAGGACACCACCGGTCCGATGACCCGGGACGAACTCAAAGACTTGGCGTGTCTTGGCTTCCAGGCTGACCTGGTTATGCAGTCTTTCTGCCACACCGCTGCCTACCCGAAGCCGGTTGACGTGGAAATGCAGCACACCATGCCGGACTTTATCCGTACCCGCGGCGGTGTTTCACTGCGCCCGGGCGACGGCATCATCCACTCCTGGCTGAACCGCATGCTGCTGCCGGACACCGTGGGCACCGGTGGTGACTCCCACACCCGTTTCCCGATGGGCATCTCCTTCCCGGCCGGTTCCGGTCTGGTAGCGTTTGCCGCGGCGACCGGCGTTATGCCTCTGGACATGCCGGAATCCGTTCTGGTTCGCTTCAAGGGCGAAATGCAGCCCGGCATCACCCTGCGCGATCTGGTACACGCCATCCCGCTGTACGGCATCAAGCAAGGCATGCTGACCGTTGAGAAGAAAGGCAAGATCAACGAATTCTCCGGCCGCATCCTGGAAATTGAAGGCCTTGAGCACCTGACCGTTGAGCAGGCGTTCGAGTTGTCTGACGCTTCCGCCGAGCGTTCCGCCGCGGGTTGTACCATCAACCTGTCTGAAGACTCCGTGGCCGAGTACCTGCGTTCCAACATCACCATGTTGCGCTGGATGATTGCCGAGGGTTACGGCGATCCGCGTACCCTGGAGCGTCGTGCCCAGCAGATGGAAGAGTGGCTGGCTGATCCGAAGCTCATGCGTGCCGACAAAGATGCCGAGTATGCACACGTCATCGAAATCGATCTGGCTGACATCAAAGAGCCGATCGTATGCTGCCCGAATGATCCGGACGATGCCAAGTTCCTGTCCGAAGTGGCTGGCGACAAGGTTGACGAAGTATTCATTGGCTCCTGCATGACCAACATCGGTCACTTCCGCGCCGCCGGCAAACTGCTTGAGCAGCACAAAGGCCCGCTGAGCACGCGTCTGTGGATGTCGCCGCCGACCAAGATGGATCAGGCGCAGCTGATGGAAGAAGGTTACTTCAACACCTACGGCACCGCCGGTGTTCGCACCGAGATGCCGGGCTGCTCCCTGTGCATGGGTAACCAGGCACGCGTAGCTCCGAAGTCGACGGTACTGTCCACTTCCACCCGTAACTTCCCGAACCGCCTCGGCGATGGTGCCAACGTGTACCTGACGTCTGCGGAACTGGCGGCTGTGGGTGCGGTTCTGGGCAAACTCCCCTCCCCTGCGGAGTACATGGAGTACGCGAAGGACCTGAACAGCATGTCGAAAGAGATCTACAAGTATCTCAACTTCGACCAGATGGAGAACTACACCAAGAAGGCTGCTGAGGCGAATGTCGCCTGAGCATCAAGCCTTTACGGTAATCTCCACGAAAAACGCCAGCCCTCGGGCTGGCGTTTTTTTATGCCCCGAAAAGCTTATCGCTCAAGCAGGATTTTGCCGACAGCCTCACCCGACTCAATACGACGATGCGCGTCACTGATCTGGGTGAACTTGTAGCGTTGAGTATCCAGCAACGGTTTGACCTTGCCCTGCTCCAGCATGTCACACAATGCCTTCACCAATCGTGGCTGATCGTCCATGCCGATCCCGTGTAATAGCGAAATCGAACGGAAGATCACGTGCAGGGTCAGACTCTTGGCGTGCATCTGACTGAGATCATGGGTTGACCGGGTATTGATTGAGCACAGGCGACCATTCACTGCCGCGGCCTCAATGGACTTGTCCACGTTTCCACCACCGACGGTATCGAACACCAGGCTGAAGCCCTTGCCGTTTGTCAGGCGCTGCTTGTAGTCCTCTACCGACTCATCCCGGTAAAAGATAATGTCGTCGGCACCCAGTGCCCGCGCCTGCTCCGCTTTCGCTTCGTTTGAGACGGTGGTGGCGACCCGGGCACCCAGGTATTTGGCAATCTGGATGGCAACGTGGCCGACGCCACCGGTGCCGGCATGAATCAGCACATGCTCACCGGGCTGAATCCCCGCCCGATCGACCAGGGCGCTCCAGGCAGTCAGGAACACCAGCGGCAATGCCGCACAATCAGCCAGAGGCAATTCCATGGCCGGAGTACGCTTACCCAGCAATCGAACATCGGCGATCATGAAATCTGCCAGCGCGCCCTGCCAGCCCCCGACGCCACCGGCGCATCCAAACACTTCATCGCCTTCGGCAAAGCCGGCCACACCGGGGCCAACCTTATCCACCACTCCCGAGACGTCACCATTCAGGATCGCGGGCATTGCCGGGCCGGTTTTCACCAGCCCTGAACGAATTTTGGTTTCGAGCGGGTTCACACTGGAAGCCACCACCCTGATGCGAACCTGACCTTCATCAGGCTCTGGTGTGTCCACTTCCCGCTCAACGAACACATCCGGCCCGCCAAACTCTTCAATGACCATTGCTTTCATTTTTTCTATACCTCCTCAAATCATGATCAGTACAGGATCAGTCGAACCAGAATAGCCGCCACCATTATCAGGGTTATTCCCTTGACCCAGCGCGCGCCCTGCTTGCTCATGTTTACCCGGGTTGCTATAAAGGCACCGGTGACATTGCCAAGAGCCAGGGTCAGCCCGACACTCCAGCGCACCTGATCGTTGATAGCGAATACCACCAGCGCGGCAAAGGTAAAGGGCAGCACGATGGAAACCTTGAGCACGTTCACCTGCCTCAGGTCGATTTTCAGCATGTGGTAAAGCACCACGATGAACAGCACACCAACGCCGACCTGTATAAACCCGCCGTACATGCCAACCACAAACATCGCCAGGTAGATGCCCGGACTCAGCCGGTCTGTGGTCAGGGGGCGGGTATTCAGTGAGGGCTGAGGTAACAGCATGAATACCGAGGCACCGATCATGGCCGACACCAGGACGACCTCGAACACCGCGTCTGACACCCAGGTCGCAACCCAGGCGCCCAGGAGCGAACCGAGAATTGCCGGCACAGCAAGGTGCAGACTGACCATCAGGTTGCCATGCCCCATGCGGTAGAAACTGCCCACCGCAGTGATGCTCTGCAACGTAATGGCCACCCGATTGGTACCGTTGGCCACCTGCGGCGGCAACCCCAGGAACATAAGCAACGGGAGGGTCAGCATGGACCCTCCCGCGGACAACACGTTAATGAAGCCGGCAATGCCACCCAGCGCTAACAGAGCCAGGATCTCAAACAGTGTCATCGTCAGGGTCCTGTCATGCAGCTGCTGGCGTGGCCATCCGGCGGCCCTGGCGGCTACTCCACACGAACGCAAAGACAAAGATCACCAGGCCAGCGCCATCCAGCAGCACCTGGCCATGGGGCCAGAGCATCAACAAACCGATGGGGAACATCAGCAGACGCACCACTGGATTCAGCGGATGCTCAAGGTATCCTTCAAGCCCCGCTACGATGGCGTAAACGCCGAATAACGCGAAGCAGAACACCTGAATCATTTCGGTGAAGTTCCCGGTAATCAACGGTGAGTAGGCGAACAGTAGCGGCACTATGTAAAGGCCCTTGGCCAACTTCCAGGCGGTAAAGCCGGTCCGCATCTGTGGTGTGCCGGCAATCGCCGCCGCGGCGAAGGCCGTGAGACAGACCGGCGGTGTCACGTTGGAGTCCTGGGATAACCAGAAGATCACCATATGCGCCGCCACCAGGGTTATCGACAGGGTTGCCGGTGACAGTGCCTGCTCAAGCAGCTGACTGCTGAAGGTGTCCGGAACGGAGGCCAGCAGTTGCTGCGCCGTAGCCGTGTCCATGGGCGCATTCAGCAACTCCATTTTATCGGGTGCTACCAGCATGAAGATGGACTTGGCCTGCTCCGGGAGGTTGCCACTCACAAGCAGGTCCAGCAGCTGACTCTGTGCAATCAGGTTGTAGATAGCCGGCGCGGAGAGTGTGGCGAGCACGATATAAGCTGCCGTTACCGGCAGGCCCATACCAAGGATGAGCGACGCCAGGGCGACCAGCAGGATGGTGATCAACAGGCTGCCACCGGCCCAGTCAGTAATCATGATTGAAAAAGTATTGCCGATCCCGGTAGTGGACACCACCATCACTATCAGCCCCACAGTGATCAGCAGAATCGCTGTTGTGGTGATATTGCGGGCACCCATCACCAGGGCGTCCAGAATGTCCCGAGGCCCCATGGGATGCTTCGACAGCCACGAGGCGACGATCACGGAGAGGATGGCTATTCCGGCCGCGTAGGTAGGCGTGAATCCATAAACCAGCGCTGCAACCAACACCACCAAGGGCATCAGAAAATGCCAGCCATCTTTCAGCACCTCTTTCAACGTAGGCGCTTCAGCATCCTCCAGCCGGGTGGCGTGGCTGCGTTTGGCTTCAATACGGACAAACATGGCCACCGAAAGGAAGTAGAGCAGCGCCGGCAATGCGGCGACAGAAATGATCGTGAGATAGGACACCTGCGTATAAGAGGCCATAATAAAGGCCCCCGCGCCCATCACCGGTGGCATCAGCTGACCACCCGTCGAGGCCGCTGCCTCAACCCCTGCAGCAAAACGGGCAGGGAAACCGGCCTTACGCATCAGCGGAATCGTGATCACACCGGTAGATACAGTATTAGCGACACTTGAGCCAGACACCGAACCCATCAGTCCTGAAGAAAATACGGCAACGAATCCCGGGCCGCCAACGAAGCGCCCCGCAGCGCAGCGAGCAAGCTCAATGATAAAGTCTCCGGCACCGGACTTTACCAGGAAGGCCCCAAACAGAATAAACATGAAGACATAGGTCCAGGAGATCCGGGCAATCGACCCAAGCATACCCTGCCCGCCAATGTAGGAGCGAAACAGCACAGTCTCCCAGGTGAGCCCCGGGAAATTAAAAATGCCGTCAACATACTGGCCCCACCAGGCGACATAGGATAACGCCAGAATGCACAGTACCGGGATAAACCAACCCACTGTTCTGCGGCCAAATTCAAGGATCAGCAATACCGCTGCAATCGAGACGATCCAGTCACCGGTACTGAAATTAACGCCTCGCTCATAGAGCGCGTTCTCGAACAGAATCAGGTAAGCGGCACAGGCCATCGCCGCCAGACCAAGAAAAACATCGATGCCAAGCACAGCCCGCTTACCAGCCACTGAGCGAGCCTTGAACATGGGGGTGGTCAACGCACAGATCAGTCCGAAAAGACCAAAGTGCAAAGCTGAGGTCCAGAGCTCTGACAGCGTAGAAACCGTGTTGAAATAGAGGTGTATCAGTGAGGTGAGAATCGCGAGGCCAAAAATCACCGGCCCGAAGAGCCGGTGATCAAGGCGTTCGCCAGCTTCGCTGGCACTTTCATCACGGACCTCGCTGAGAGGCCCGCCTGTTGATTGGTCTGCCACAACTACTCCGCAATCAGCCGTTCTGGAATCTCAATTCCCTGCTCACGGTAAAAACGCGCAGCCCCGGGATGCAGCGGCATCGGCAGACCGGCAATCGCTTTCTCCAGCGCCATGGCCTTGGTTGCCGGATGAATGTTATTCAGAAACGCCAGGTTGGCATAAATTGTCTTGGTGATTTGATACACGTCCTCTTCCGGGACATCCGCTCGGGCCGCCATGATGTTCGGCTGGGCGATAGTATTGATGTCCTTGTCCTGGTTCGGATAGGTACCAGCCGGGATCAGGTAGGGCGTCCAGAGCTCAAAATCACTGTTCACCTCGGCCAGCTGCGCCTCGGTAAAGTCCAGTGTTGTTATTTCGCCACCGAGGTTGGCGTAGGCACGGGTAACCGCAGATGCGGGGACACCGGCCGGAATGTTCATACCATCGATGTTTCCATTCTGCATGGCGTCAGCGCTGGGACCATAGCCGAGATAGGCGATGTCCACCTGCTCCAGATCAATTCCGACCTTGCCCAGGATAAAACGACCGGAACCTTCAGTACCGGAATTCCGGGCTCCAATAGAGAAGCTCTCATCGTAAAGGTTGGTCATATCCGAAATAGTACCGGTCTCAACCACGTTGTTACGGACCACAAAATGCTCAACGTTCTGCCAAAGCATGGAAACCGAGCGCAGATTTTTATAGGCCTGTGGTACTGGCCCTGTGCCGTTCCAGGCGTAGGCGCCGTATAGCCCCTGCAAAATACCGAACTGGATCTGCCCCTCGTCCATCAACTTCAGATTTTCGCCTGATCCGGCTGAACTGATGGCGGACACGGAAATATTGGTCGTTGGTTCCAGTTTTACCTTAACCAACGTGGAAATAGCGACGCCAACCGGATAGTAGGTGCCACCCGTAGTCGCAGTGCCCATTACATAATTACCCTCGGCGTGCACCCCCGAGGAAAAAGAAACCATAGCCGCCGCAAGCAGGCTCAGTGTTGATTTCATATATCGATTGTTTCTCATAACCCTTTGTCCTTTCGCGATTATTGTTTTCTCAAGCTGGAATCTGACCTTAATTAATGTAGCGGCTCGGACAGAGATCTACCAGCTCAAATCATGAACCATCGCCTATGGTCTAAGTCATTCCAGCTTCCACCAACAGGCCTCCGGCGTCAGATACAACAAACCCCCGCCCTTGAGGCGAGGGTTTGTTGACATCAGCACGACTCGCATAAGCGCCAAACCTGAAGTTCCGGCGCCCAGCTGCTAGCGCCCTAGCGTGTAATGTGCTGATACTCGTTTGCGTCTTCGGTAGCCATACTCACCGCAACAATGGCGATGAAAGCAGCAATAAAGCCAGGAATGATCTCATAAACACCAGGACCACCCATAAACTCACCGTTCCAACCCAGAGAAATCCAGATCATAACCGTAGCTGCACCCACTACCATGCCAGCAATGGCACCGGCACCATTCGTGCGCGGCCACATCAGCGACAGGATAATCAGCGGACCAAAAGCTGCACCGAAGCCGGCCCAGGCATTACTGACAAGGGCCAGAACCTGTGAATTCGGATCGGATGCAATGACCGCGGCAACCAGGCCAACCAGCACCACACACACCCGGCCAATATTGACGCACTCCTTATCGGTTGCTTCCTTGCGCAGGAACAGTCGATAGAAATCTTCAGTCAAAGAAGATGAAGACACCAGCAACTGACTCGAGATGGTGCTCATAACTGCCGCAAGCAGAGCTGCATACAGGAAACCGGTGATCAGCGGATGGAACAGCAGATCGGACAGAATGATGAAGATCGTTTCCGGATCCGCAATATCCATACCGTTACGAACGGCATACGCCCGGCCGAAAACACCCAGCGAGATCGCACCAATCAGGGAGATACCCATCCAGCCCATGCCAATATTACGGGCAATCGGAACATCCTTCAGGGTACGGATGGCCATAAAGCGCACGATAATGTGAGGCTGACCGAAATACCCCAGGCCCCAGGTAACCGCAGACAACCAACCGATGAAGGTCAGGCCTTCCGTCCATGACAGAAGCGTGGGATCGACCGAGTTCAGAGTTTCAGCAGCCTGGCCAAAACCGCCACCGCCTTCTCCGAATAGCACAACCGCGGGCATGATCACCAGTGCCAGCATCATGATGCAGCCCTGCACGAAGTCCGTCATGCTTACTGCCAGGAAACCACCCACAACGGTGTAGGCCAGCACCACGCCCAGCGTAATGACAATACCCACCGCGTAATCACTCAAGCCACCAAAGTTGAAAATACCGGAAAACGCACTTTCAAACAGTTTGCCGCCAGCAACCAGACCGGACGCAGTGTAAACCGCAAAAAAGATGACGATAACGATAGCGGATACCGTTCTCAGCGATAACGCCTGAGTCGGGAAGCGGTTAGCAAGGAAAGACGGAATGGTAATGGCATTCCCATAGTGAACCGTCTGTTCCCGAAGGCGCGGTGCAACCAGCGTCCAGTTGAAAAACGCACCGACAAAGAGGCCAATACCGATCCACGCGGAACCCAGGCCAGATACATACAAAGCTCCGGGAAGACCCAGAAGCAGCCAACCACTCATATCCGAGGCACCCGCCGAAAGGGCGGCCACTTTCGGACTGAGCGCCCGTCCGCCTAGCATGTAATCCTCAGATGATGAGGTAGATCTGCGCATCGCGAATATGCCAATGGCAATCATGAGCGCAAAATATGCAAAGAGACTTATCCAAACACCAATAGCCATAGGGCTCCTCCGGTTTAATGAGTCGGAATCAGGTTCGCTCGCGAAGCACAGAACTGACCTGCCGACAACGCGCTGCACTGTTCTTCTTGTTCACACGAAAATTGTTCCTTATCGGAACGGGATTGTTCAGTGACTCACCTGCGCGGCGTGATCCTCATCTCGGGTTCTTGACGCCAATGCAGTCAGCCATTCAAGCCAGGCTCCCAACCGCTATAAGTTAGTATTACTACGGACGCCAGGCTTACGAAATCCTACGATTCTTTTGCACAATCCTACGGTTGTAGGGCTCAGAACACGGAATCAGGCAGCGTAAGCACCCGCCTGTAGCCTGGACGGCGTGGTTCCCTTGTATTTTCGTAACGCGTTGGTCAAAGCGCTCTGAGATGAGAAGCCGGTTCTGTAACTGATTTCAGATACCGAGAGTGACGTTGAGACAAGAAGTTCAGAGGCCTGCTCCAGACGCGTCTGAAGAAGGAATTGATGGGGCGTTATACCAGCGGCATCCCTGAATACCTCGTGAAAGCGGCTGACACTGAGACAGGCCTTCCCCGCCATTTCCTCAACGGTGATTTTTCGGTGCAGGTTATTGAGGATGTACGATCGAACGACTTCCGGGCTTACGGGGTTCCGATCGGGAGATTGCGTCTGCCCGCCGGCTATCCTGTCGGCCATGCAGTAGAGAATACTGGTAGCCAGGTGCTGCTGGAGCGTTGCGTTCTCTGGCGCGCGATCAAATTCGGTAGCGGTGAACTGGACAAAGCCCTGCAAACGACTGTCCATTTGCAGGGTGCGCGGCTTCTCAAAGACTCGCATCATCCGCTCGTAATCCGCATGGGCCGGAGTGTTAAACGCGGGAGTCAGTGGATCAAGATTAATGACCAGAACATGGTTGGAGTGACTGCCACAAAAATCGTGCTGGGCTTCCGTGGGCACGAAACAGGCTCTCCAGGTATCCAGACGAGCCCCTGTCCCGTCGACACTCAGTTCGGCTTCCCCTCTGACACCGATCACGATCTGATGATGTTCGTGGCGGTGCTGATGCGCTGCGCTGGGGAGTTTTAGAAGTTTTGCGTCGACCATCAAGACTGCCAGTCTTTAATTGAGAATGTACATCAATTAAAGCAGAACCTTACAAAAAGTGCACGAATGAAGGCTAAACCTCCAAAACTACCAAGCTGGCCTCAGCCATGACCAGTCGGGCTCAATAAACCGGTAAGCAGCTGGACAACCTCCTCGGAAACCTGATTCAGTGGGCGCGCCGCGTTGATAATATGATATCTATCCGGGGCCTCATTGGCACGGTCGAGGTAGGTATTTCTGATTCGCTGAAAAAACTCCAGATCTTCCTGCTCAAACCGGTCCAGTTCACCCCGACGCCTTGCTCTGGCCATTCCGGTTTCCACTGGCGCATCGAACAATATCACGTGATCAGGACGGACGTTACCCTGAACCAGGTTTTCCAGCAATGCAATCCGCTCCTGCGACACACCGCGCCCACCTCCCTGATAGGCAAATGTGGCATCGGTGAACCGGTCGCACAGCACCCACTGACCAGCGTCGAGTGCCGGCAGGATTCTCGTATGTAAGTGCTGGGCGCGGGCTGCAAACATCAACAGCAGTTCCGTGGTTTCGTGAACCACCTCATCCCGGGTTGCCAGCAGCAGCTCGCGAATGTGCTCGGCCATGGGGGTGCCGCCAGGCTCACGGGTTACCAACACATCCACACCGAGGTTCTCGAGGGTACTGGCGGCATTCGCCAACTGAGTGGACTTGCCAACGCCTTCTGTACCTTCAAACGTAATGAATTGCCCTCTCATGCTCATTCTCCACCCTGCTTAACCGAGGAGCGGTAATCCTCACGTCGGTTAAGCTGAAACTCACGCACAGCCTTCTGGTGTTCCGCCAGTGTGCGTGAAAATTTGTGGGTACCATCGCCACGGGCAACGAAATAGAGCGCATCTCCATCATCCGGATGCAGGGTCGCGTGAATGGATTCACGGCCAGGCAGGGCGATGGGCGTTGGGGGCAGTCCATTGATTCTGTATGTGTTGTAGGGCGTGTAGGTGCGCAGATCCTTACGGCCGATACGGCCCTGATAACTATCGCCCATACCATAAATAACCGTGGGATCGGTTTGCAGGCGCATTCCCTTCTGGAGGCGGCGAACAAATACCCCTGCAACCTGGTCGCGCTCTTCCGGGGCGCCAGTTTCGCGCTCCACAATAGAGGCCATGATCAGAGCTTCATAGGGGTTTTCATAGGGCAACCCATCTTCCCGTGCTGCCCACTCCTCAGCCAGCACTGATTCCATACGGCTGAAGGCACGCCTCAGAAGATCCAGATCGGACTCGGTGCTGGTAAAGGCGTAGGTATCCGGGAAAAACCGCCCCTCAGGATGCTCCCCTTCCGCACCGACAGCCGCCATGATCTTTTCACTGGACCACTCGCCTGTGAGCTTTTGCAATCGCTCGGCGTTTGCCAGTGCTGCCCTCATATCCTGAAAAGTCCATCCCTCGATAAATTGCACATACCAGTGCTTGGTATCGCCGGAGACCATGATGCCAATCATGTCGACGGGACTCATGCCATCAAGGAATTCATACTCGCCAGCCTTGATTCGGGTCTGCCCAGGGTCAAGGCGACCATATAGCCTGAGCCACAGCCGGTCCGAGACCAATCCTTCATCTTCAAGGCGACCCGCCACTTCCGTGAAAGACGCACCCTGGGGAACCTGAAAAAGCAGCGGCTCTTCGAACTCGACTGGCTTTTCAAGGCCTTTCAAGCCTTGCCACACCCACAGACCGGTTCCCGCTGAGATCAGGACAGCAGCACAAACACACGCAAGCAATAACTTCTTGAACAAACGATTTATTCCAGTGTTTCGAGAGGATTGAAGATTGTCGCAAGTCCACCATCGACAGGCAAATCATGACCGGCAATAGTGCGAACCGGAACAAACCCAAGAACGCTATTCAGAAGAAATAGCCCATGGCAATCCGGACCGAGGACATCGTCTACAGCAACCGGACGCTCCGACACCCTTTCCCCCTGTTGCCTCAGCCGTTCAAGCACCCATTGCCTGAGAACGCCGGCAACCGCAAGGCTGGATGCCGGCGGTGTCACCCAGCCATCGCTTTGCCGGAGCAGAAGATTGGTGCGGGTACCCTCCACCAGATTGCCGCCGTGATCAGCCATGATGACCTCGAAAAGGGATGGCCCCAGTTCAGCGGCGGCCAATACCTGCTCGATCCGGTTCAGAGACTTGATACCTGCCAAGACAGGATTAACAGACAGGGGGACTTTCGAGAAGTCAACGGCCTCTCCGGCAATATCCGGCATCGGAGGCAACGGTGAAGCCGACACCAGCAGGTTTGGCTCCATCCCGGGAGCAGGCCGGTAACCCCGCCCACCGCTGCCCCTGGTCAGGGTCAGTTTGAGAATCCAGCCTTCCCCCCTGAATCGACCGGCAAAGCGCTGCGCCGCCTGGACACAAACGTTCGCCAGATCCCTTCGCGAAACCTCGATGCCCAACCGACCGGCATCACGAACCATGCGCTCAAGGTGTCGCGAAAGCAGGACTCCTTTCTGCTCAACCATGCGGATCGTTTCAAACAGCCCGTCGCCGTAGGCCAAACCGCGGTCATCAGCAGGGAGGCCGCTTTCATCGGCCCAGAACAGACGAAACACGTCCAGGATCAGCCTTCGTAACGGCGGAAAATCAGGGTTCCGTTGGTACCGCCGAATCCAAATGAGTTGGAGAGCGCTACCCGCACATCGGCCTGTCGGCTCTTGTGAGCAACGAGATCCAGGTCACACCCCTCATCGGGATTGTCCAGATTGATGGTTGGAGGCAAGACGCCATCGCGTATCGATAATACGGAGAAGATTGCCTCTACCGCACCAGCGGCGCCAAGCAGGTGTCCGGTCATGGATTTGGTACTGCTCATAGCCAGCTTTTCAGCATGGCTGCCATATACCGTCCGTACAGCCGCCACTTCTGCAATATCGCCCACCTGTGTAGATGTGCCATGGGCATTGATATAGTCGATTTCATCCGGTTTCAGGCCGGCGTCCCGGATAGCGTTGACCATGGAGCGGGCCGCGCCCTCACCATTCTCCGGCGGTGCAGTAATGTGATGGGCGTCATCACTCATACCAAAGCCAACGACTTCGCCGTATATGGTGGCCCCTCTCTGCTTCGCATGCTCAAGCTCTTCCAGAACTACCACACCGGCACCATCGCTGAGCACAAAGCCATCGCGATCTTTATCCCACGGCCGACTGGCCTTTTCCGGTTCATCGTTTCGGGTCGACAGCGCGCGGGCGGCTGAAAAGGCAGCCATTCCGGTCCGCGTGGTCGCCATTTCCGAGCCACCGGCAAGCATGACCTCTGCATCACCGTAGGCAATAGTTCGGGCTGCGTATCCGATATTATGGGTTCCGGTTGTGCAGGCGGTAACAATGGCGATGTTGGGACCGCGATAGCCGAAGCGGATCGCTGCATTACCGGAAATCATGTTGACGACAGACGCCGGCACGAAAAACGGAGAAACCTTGCGGGGCCCGGACTTGCCCATGGTGAGAACGCTTTTCTCAATGTACTCAAGGCCACCGATGCCGGAGCCAATCGCAATACCCACGCGGTCCCGGTCAAGTCTGTCGAACGATTCCAGGCCACTGTCGTCCACCGCCTGCTGGGCGGCAATCAGGCCATAGTGAATAAACGCATCGAGCTTTCTGGCGTCCTTGGGGGAGAGATAGGACTCCATATCCAGATCCCGGATAGCCCCTCCAATCCTTGTGTTATAGGCAGACGCGTCAAAGCGGTCGATCATACCAATCCCGCTCCGGCCAGCCTGAATCGCTTCCCAGGACGACGCCACACTATTGCCGACTGGAGACAGCATGCCCATACCTGTAATGACAACTCGCCGTTTAGCCATAACCTGTTGCACCTGAACTTGTCCGAATGAATCTGAACGCAGATTGAAGCTGATATTCAGCCAATAAAAAAGCCGTCCCTCGATGTTTCACAAGGACGGCTTTTTGCCTGGCTTACTTAATTGCAGAGTATCAGGTGTGCGCGACGATATAGTCGATCGCGTCCTGAACACTGGCCAGCTTCTCGGCTTCCTCATCTGGAATCTCGGTTTCAAATTCCTCTTCCAGCGCCATAACCAGCTCAACGGTGTCCAGTGAGTCAGCGCCAAGATCCTCTACAAAAGAAGATGAGTTCTGAACTTCGGACTCTTTAACGCCCAACTGTTCACAAACGATCTTCTTCACGCGCTCTTCAACTGTACTCATAATGTCCTCACTTTGTGTGTCAACCAAGCAACTCTAGTGCTGCCAGTTTAGTTTAAACCCTACCTGCAAACAAGCAGGGATTCTGATAAACATGTTGTGCGACAAGGGGTTGCGCACAGACCCCGAAAGGGGCTTATCCCATGTACATTCCGCCGTTCACGTTGATGGTTTCACCCGTCACGTATCCGGCTGCATCTGATGCCAGGAAGGCAACCACGGCTGCCACTTCTTCCGGCTCACCCAGACGACCCGCGGGTATGATTTCCAGCATAGCCCCACGCTGCTTGTCGTCCAGTTTTTTTGTCATATCCGTGTCAATAAATCCGGGAGCCACGCAATTTGCAGTGATACCGCGGTTCGACATTTCCTTGGCCAGGCTTCGGGTAAACCCTTCAACCCCGGCCTTGGCGGCGCAGTAATTGCCCTGCCCCGCATTGCCCATACCGGCAACCACGGAGCTGATATTGATAATCCGGCCCCATTTGGCCTTGGCCATGCCACGAAGCACAGCCTTGCTGGTCCGATAGACGCTGGACAGATTGGTTTCCAGAACCGAGGCCCAGTCATCATCTTTCAACCGCATCAGGAGGTTATCACGGGTAATGCCGGCATTGTTGACCAGAATCAGGGGCGCCCCCGATTTCTCCGTCAGCGCCTTCAAACCGGCTTCAATGCTGGCAGGGTCTGCAACGTTCATGACCATGCCGTAACCCTTGTAACCGGCCGACTGGAGATCGTTGGTGATGGATTCTGCACCGGCTTCACTGGTTGCTGTTCCGACAACTTCGGCACCCTGCGCGGCCAGCGCACGGGCAATGGCCTGACCAATACCGCGGGTAGCACCGGTGACCAGTGCGGTTTTACCTTCCAGAGACATGAATAACTCCCTTTCGTTTCAGGACTGACCGAAAGCGTCCAGCGCCTTCGCCAGCGAATCCGGGTCTTCGATACTGTGAACGGCCAAAGCCCGGTCGATACGTTTGGCCAGCCCTGCCAAAACTTTTCCAGTGCCGCACTCGACTGCAACTTCGACATCATTGGAAACGAGGGCACGCACAGAGTCCGTCCAGAGCACCGGAGAATAAAGCTGCTTGAGAAGGTTGGCCTTCAGTGTAGCGGATTCGGTCTCGGCGGCAGCGTTAACATTTTGTATAACCGGGATGACAGCATCATTAAAGCGAACATCCTCCAACGCTTTCGCCAGCTCCTCCGCGGCGCCTTTCATAAGTGCGCAATGCGATGGCACGCTTACAGGCAATGGCATGGCCTTCTTCGCGCCTTTTTCCTTGCAGGCTTCAATAGCCCGTTCAACTGCGGCTGCCGAGCCAGCAATAACCACCTGACCAGGGGCATTGAAGTTTACCGCAGATACCACATCGCCCTGTGCCGCATCCTGACAGGCTGCCACAACGGCATCATCCTCAAGACCAAGGATGGCTGCCATCTTCCCTTCTCCAGCCGGCACAGCGTCCTGCATGAGCTCACCACGCAGGCGAACCAGCTTGACCGCTTCAACAAAATCGAGGCTCTCTGCCGCCACCAGGGCGCTGTACTCTCCCAGACTGTGACCGGCGAGAAAATCGGGAGAAGAACCGCCGGCAACAAACCACTGCCGCCAGAGGGCAATACTGGCCGTCAGGAGCGCAGGCTGCGTCACCATGGTTTTATTCAATTCCTCCGCCGGCCCCTTCTGGCAGAGATCCCAGAGGTCATAGCCGAGAACATTGGAGGCTTCGGAAAAGGTTCTGTCGATGATGGGCCAGGCTTCAGCGGCAGCCGAAAGCATGCCCACCGATTGCGACCCTTGTCCTGGAAAAATAAAGGCTGATTTCATAAGCGGGATCTTATCGTCATTGGGTGGTTACGTGAGATTAGCCAATAGTACAAGTTAGGCCAATTATCCGCGAATGCGTGGCCAAACCGGGACAGACTTTAGTCTCAGGCACTCAAAGCATGAGATCGTCGAGACGCTCGTTGATACGGCGGGGTACTTCCAGCTCAACTTCCCGAACGGCCTGTCGAATGGCCGACAACATGGCCCGCTCATTGGCGTTGCCATGACTTTTGATCACCACGCCCTGGAGACCGAGCAAACTGGCACCGTTGTGTCGGGAAGGATCCATCAATTGCAGAAGCCGACCGATAATCGGACGGGCCAGCAGGCCGACCAGTCGGCCGTAGAGATTTCGTGTGAAGGCCTGTTCCATCAGCTCTATGAGGAGACCGGCAACACCCTCGCCGGTTTTCAGGGCTATATTGCCGACAAAGCCATCACAGACGACCACATCGGCGACGTCCCGGAACAGATCGCTACCTTCCACATAACCGATGTAGTTGATGGTATCGCACTGGGCCAGCATATGAGACGCCAGCCGCACCTGTTCATTGCCCTTTATCTCTTCCTCACCGACGTTCAGAAGAGCGACCCTTGGTTCCGCCTGGCTGCAGATCGCAGAGGCCATCAGGGACCCCATCAGGGCATACTGATAGAGATTCTCGGCGGTTGAGTCGACATTGGCGCCGAGATCAAGGACGTGACAGCGCCCCCTGAGCGAGGGAATCAGTTTGGCAATAGCCGGGCGCTCGATACCCGGATACATGCGGATAATGGTGCGCCCGAACGCCATCAATGCACCGGTGTTACCGGCACTGACGCAGCCCTGGGCCTCGCCATCGCGGACAAGACTCAGGGCGATGGCCATGGAAGAGTTTTTCTTGTGGCGGAGAGCGTGGGAGGGGCGCTCGTTCATCCGAACAACGTCTGCCGCCTCGACAATGCGAATTCGGGCGTGCCCCTCACGCAACAAAGCCTCGAGCTCGCTCCGGATTCCCACCAGAACGATGCTCAAGGCTTCGTTTTCACGCACCGCCCGCAGCGATGCGGCAACCACGACAGCAGCGCCGCGGTCGCCACTCATTGCATCAATCGTGATGGTGACCGGCTTCACCGTTCTGCCATCCGACTCGGGACGGTGCATAGCGGCAACGAGTTTACTCGTCGCGTGCTTCGATTACCTGCTTGCCGCGGTAGAAGCCGTCCGGAGACACGTGGTGACGACGATGAACTTCACCAGTAGTCGCATCGGTGCTCAGAGCAGCGGCGCTCAGGGCGTCGTGTGAACGGCGCATGCCACGCTTGGAACGGGTCTTACGGTTTTGCTGTACAGCCATGATTATGCTCCTGACCTGTTAACGTAAACTTGTATTGCTGAATAAGTAACGTCTGTTCGTTAAATGTGCGCCGGTCTCCCGAGGGACGACCCACGCCCGGTTAATGCTTTGTCTTCTTGAGATCCGCCAGGACACTGAACGGATTCTCACCCGACTTTCTCACCGGCTCTGCCCCGGAGCTGTCAGGCTCGTAGGCTTCCAAATCTTCCCGGGCAGGACACTGGTCCCGTTCGTGAAGCGGAAACGGTGGCAAAACCAGCAACAGCTCGTCTTCCACCATCGACCAGAGGTCCGCCGTAAAATCATCGGTCAAAAACGGCTCGAGTTCTTTCGGCAGCTGTTGCGCCTGCTCGTCACTGGTAACAAGACCCAGCTTGAACTCGGAGACCAGAGTCACGCTCATGGCGCCCATGCACCGCTGACACTCCAGATCAACCGGGGCCGCCAGCTCGCCCGAAACAACGCGACGACGCTCACCATCCATAAAAAAAGACAGTTTGACCCGGCACGCAGCGCCTTCCGAAAACCCGAGAACGGATTCCCGAAAACGGCCAAGCCCGCTGATGGGAATCACTCCCTCCAGTGTGCTGTTATGTTCCGCTAACCGGTAAGGATCAACAGATTTGGGCAACTCGGCGTTGGACGCGTTTGACATAGGCGCGCAATTTTAGGGGCGCAGCCGGCCGCTGTCAAAGACTTCGTTGCTTTTTCACGGGGGTTCCAGTGCAGATAGGTGTAATTTACGATAATCGCACAACAGATGCACTGGCCAGGTACTTAAAGGACTCGATCAATGCCCCCAAAACCGCTTTTACTGGCGTCTTCATCACCGTACCGGAGAGCGCTCCTGGAGCGGCTTGGCTTGCCGTTCACCTGCGCAAGCCCGGATATCGACGAATCACCCTATCAAGGCGAGACCGGCGAGGCCCTGGCGACACGTCTGGCCGAGAGCAAGGCCCGCGAATTGGCGGACCGGTTCCCCGGCCACTGGATCATCGGCTCGGACCAGGTCGCCTGCCTGCCCGACGGCTCGGTACTGAGCAAGCCCGGCAACCACGAAATGGCGACAGAGCAGTTACGCCAGAGCAGTGGTCACAGGGTACTATTTCTTACAGGCTTGGCGCTGCTCGACTCCGATTCCGGCAAAATCGACAGCCTTTGCGAGCCGTTTAACGTCAGGTTCCGGGAACTGGCTGATGAGGAGATAGAGGCCTACCTATTGCGGGAGAAACCTTACGACTGCGCCGGCAGCTTCAAGATGGAAGGCCTCGGCATTACTCTGTTCGAGGCCCTTGACGGCCGGGACCCGAACAGCCTGGTGGGCCTCCCCCTTATTGCCCTGAACGATCTGCTGAGGCAATGGGGCCGGAATCCCCTGCTGGAAAACCGGCCTGCCTCATAAGGCATTACCGAAGCTCGAGCCGGGACTCGACCAGTTGACTGGCGAAACCCTCGCCAAAGGCGACACCAAGCTGATCAACAATATCCTGGAACGGTGATTTGCGACGGCTGTAGTCCACCAGTTCCTCCTGACCTATGATCTGCCGAGCAACGTGTGATGCGCTGCCGAGCCCATCAGCCAGGCCAAGCTCAACGGCCTGCTCGCCGCTCCAGACCAGCCCGCTGAACAGGCGCTCATCATCCGCCAGGCGGTCACCACGCCCTTGCTTGACCGCCTCGATAAACTGCTGGTGGGTGTTTTCGAGGACACTCTGCCAGAACGTGACTTCCTCTTCCTGCTCCGGCGAAAACGGATCAAGAAACGCCTTGTTCTCGCCGGCCGTGTAGAGACGGCGATCCACGCCGATCTTCTCCATAACCTCGGTAAAGCCGAAACCACCGGCCACCACCCCAATCGAGCCGACAAGGCTGGCCCGATTGGCGTAGATTTCATCCGCGGCCGCAGCAATGTAATAGGCCCCTGAAGCGCCGATATCCGAGATCACGGCGTAGACCTTTTTCTCGGGATATTCCTCCCGCAGGCGCTTGATCTCATCGTAGACATACCCGGACTGCACCGGGCTGCCACCCGGGCTGTTGATGCGCAGAATCACTGCTACCGAGTTTGGCTCTTCGAAGGCTGTTCGCAGAGAACCTACAATATTGTCTGCACTGGCCAGTTCGTCGGCAGCGATCGGACCGTTTATTTCTACCAGAGCCGTGTGCTTGCCGGTTACACCCTCCAGTGAATCGCCCAGGGGAAACTTGATCAAAAACAGCAAGGCAATCAGGTAACCAAACGTCAGGAACTTGAAAAAGATACCCCAGCGCCGGCTCTTGCGCTGCTCAGACTGCAGCGACATGACGAGTTTTTCGATGAGCTTCCAGTCACGTCCGGACTCGGGCGGAAGCTTCGGTGACTTGCGCCCGAACAACGGCTTACTTTCTTTTTCAGGCTCCACCGGTTTGTCACCCCAATCGGCAGACTTGTCAGATTCCCAGTCACTCATGTGCGCATCCTGTCAGCAACGTCAATGAATTCGGTCTGTTTACAGCCCCAGCACCCGCCGGAGGTCTGGCACGGATTCAACAATGGCATGGGGCGAATATTCACCCAACACATCCCGCTTGTGCACACCCCACTCAACGCCGATGGAGGGCATGCCGATACGCCGGGCCATATCAAGATCGTATCGGGTATCGCCAATCATCACCGCTTCCTCGGGCTCAATGCGATAGAAACGAAGAATCTCTTCAAGCATGGCGGGATCGGGCTTGGAGCGTGTCTCATCGGCACAACGGGTGATCTCGAAGTGGTCGCCAAGACCGCTGGAAGCCAGCGCAAAGTCCAGGCCGCGCCGACTCTTGCCGGTTGCCACAGAACAACTGCGACCGGATCCTCGCAGATCTGCGACCACGTCGGCCATACCGTCAAACACGTTTTGCGGCGTTGTCACCTTGCTGAAGAAATAGCGCCCGTATCCGTCGCGAATCCTGTTCATTTCTTCCCGACTGATACCGGGATAAAGCTTCTCCAACGCCTCGACCATGCCAAGCCCGATAATATCCCGGTACGCCTCACGCTCCAGGGCGGGAAAGCCCAGCTCGGTTGCCGCCTGATGCAGGCTGTCAGCAATATGCTCAACCGAGTCCACCAGGGTCCCGTCCCAGTCAAAAATTACTACTCTGACGTTCATTGGTCGTTTCCTTTAAGACGCCCGGAAAGTTTCCTGAGCACGTCATTGAATGCATCGTCGTAAGGCGCCTCAAGGCGCATAGCCTCACCCGAGACCGGCAAGGTAAACTCCAGGGCCCGCGCATGCAGCATCAGCCGTTGCCCGCCAATGGACCGGAACGCCTTGAGGCTGACATCATCCATATACTTGTCGTCACCCGCAATCGGATGACCGGCCCAGGCGCTGTGCACGCGGATCTGGTGCGTACGACCGGTAATTGGCGACGCCTCGACAAGGCTGTAGCCCGCGTAATGCTCGAGGCAGCGGAATGTCGTCAGCGAGGCCTTGCCGGCAGCGTCAACTTTCACCCGACGCTCGCCATTGGGCATCTCGTAGCGCAGCAGAGGCACATCCACCCGGTCAACGCTGGCCGGCCAGTCGCCGGCGACCAGCGCATGGTAATGCTTGCGGATTCGTTTCTGCCGCAGCTCATCCTGAAGATACCGAAGCGCCGACCGCTTCTTGGCCACCATGATCAGTCCGGACGTATCCCGATCCAGACGATGAACGAGCTCCAGAAACTTTGCGTTCGGGCGAGCGGAACGAAGCACCTCGATCAACCCGAAACTCAGGCCGCTGCCGCCGTGTACGGCGATACCGGACGGTTTGTTGACCACCAGCATCTGCTCGTTCTCGAAAACAACCGCGGATTCCATCACGCCCTGCACTCGGGAGCCGGGCGCCACCTGATCCGGCTTTTCCTTTCGGGTGATCGGTGGGATACGCACCTGATCACCAGTTCTCACCCGGGAATCAGGCTTGACCCGTCCTTTATTGACCCGAACCTCGCCCTTGCGGATGACACGATAAATAATGCTCTTGGGCACACCGCGAAGCTGGGCAAGAAGGAAGTTATCCACCCTTTGACCATCGTTGTCTTCGTCCACGGTAACCCACTGGACGCCCTGACGGACTTCTCCACGAACAGCCTGACTCTCACTGCCGGCCCTGCTGGTTTTTTTTGCCCTCTCGGGCCGCGTTTGGGCTGGCTTTCTGCTCGCAGACTTTCGAGACATGAAGTTCCTTGGCTACTGGAGTGACTGCAGGATTGAACGGCTGCATGAATACTGTTATATTCCGGCGTGCTTTGCCGTTTGTCTACGGCCTGACCAACTCAAGTCAGAAGCCGGAGCGGCAGAAGTATACCGACACTATTCGAGAGTTTGAACGCCGTGCACCCAATCACTACCGGGAACGGCGAGAGAAATGCTCCCGGAGGACCAGGACAGATCTTCGAAAGGCTGCATCCTGTACCCGGGAGAGAGAAAAACCGCGCGGAAAACCGCGGGCGACATCGCGAAGAATCACTGCCACCCAGGGCCGGGCCGTCCAGCATACGAATACGACGTGAGACCCAGGCACCTGAGTGAACCTGAAAACGGATAACATGCGTCAACAGACACGAACCTTACACGACCTCTCCCTGCCCACAGGCAGCCGGATCGTCGGCGTTGGTCTCAGACCGAAAGGATCAAACCCCAGAAGGGTCTGATTCGTCTGGCCGCCGGTCCGCCCTTGATGTAACAGGGCCCGCGGCACGCACATCCTGCTTCGCTGATGCGATCCCCTCCGGTTTTCTGTCAAATCAAACGACAGGAACTCTTTCTTTCCATGAAAAGAATGCTTATCAATGCAACTCATCCCGAAGAGTTGCGCGTCGCCCTGGTTGACGGCCAGCGTCTATTCGACCTTGATATCGAATCCAGCTCCCGCGAGCAAAAGAAAGCCAATATCTACAAGGGCCGCATTACCCGGGTCGAGCCCAGTCTCGAGGCCGCGTTTGTGGATTTCGGCGCCGAGCGCCACGGCTTTCTGCCGTTGAAGGAAATTTCCAAGGAATACTTCAAGAAGTCGCCCGGCCAGATCGAAGGCAAAATCAACATCAAGGACGTTGTTTCCGAAGGCCAAGAAGTAATTGTGCAGGTCGACAAGGAAGAGCGTGGCAATAAGGGCGCAGCCCTGACCACGTTTATCTCCCTGGCAGGTCGCTATCTGGTACTCATGCCCAACAACCCCCGTGCCGGCGGCATCTCCCGTCGCATTGAGGGCGATGAGCGGGCGCAGCTCAAAGAAGCGATGAACGATGTTCAGGTGCCGAAATCCATGGGCATCATCGTTCGTACCGCCGGCATCGGCCGTACCACTGAAGAACTCCAGTGGGATCTGGACTACCTGGTGCAATTCTGGGAGGCCATCACTCAGGCCGCCGGCGAGCGCAAGGCACCCTTCCTGATTCACCAGGAAAGCAACGTTATCATCCGTGCGGTCCGTGACTACCTTCGCCAGGACATCGGCGAGGTTCTGATTGACGCTAATGGCGTCTATGAGGACGTCCTGAATTTCGTGCGTGCAGTCATGCCCACCTTCGAAAACAAGATCAAGCTGTACAAGGATGAAATCCCGCTGTTCAGCCGGTACCAGATCGAAGGCCAAATCGAGACCGCCTTCCAGCGGGAAGTGAAACTGCCCTCCGGCGGCTCCATCGTGATTGATCCGACCGAGGCCCTGGTTTCCATCGACATCAACTCTTCCCGCGCCACGAAAGGCCAGGATATCGAGGAAACCGCGCTCCAGACCAACCTGGAAGCGGCAGAGGAAATCGCCCGCCAGTTGCGCCTGCGTGACATGGGCGGTCTGATTGTCATCGACTTTATCGACATGACGCCTGCGAAGCATCAGCGGGAAGTTGAACAGAAGATGCGTGAGGCCCTGGAAATCGACCGGGCCCGGGTTCAGGTGGGCAAGATCTCCCGCTTCGGCCTGCTGGAAATGTCCCGTCAGCGCCTGCGCCCCTCCCTGGGAGAGACACGCAGCGAAGTGTGCCCCCGATGTGAAGGTCAGGGCACCATTCGTGGCATCGAGTCCCTCGCCCTGAGCATCATGCGCCTGATCTACGAGGAATCGTCAAAGGACAAGACCGGCGAAGTACGAGCCGTTGTGCCGGTTTCCGTCGCCACTTTCCTGCTCAACGAGAAGCGCAAGCAGCTGGCCGACATTGAAGCCCGCCAGGAAGTGAGCGTTGTCGTGGTGCCGGTTCCTCATATGGAGACACCGCATTTCGAAATCATCCGGATGCGTCAGGATGAAACAACGCCCGAGCACATTTCCAGCCATCAGGTGGCCCAGGAGTACAGCGAGCGTGAAGAAGAAATCTTCGAGGCGCCCACCCCTGAGAAGCCGGTACGCGAGCAGGCTGCGGTAAAAGCGATCCGGCCGAGCGCACCCGCACCCGCGCCTGCCCCGGCCGCACCGAAGGCTGATGAAACCACTGAACAGGAAGAAGGCCTCTTCCGCCGGCTGGGACGCAAGATCGCTGGTTTCTTTAGTGGCGAGGAAGAACAGAAAGTCGAGAATCGCGAGCAGAGCCAGAGCCAGCGCGAAGATCGTCGCAACCAGGGCCGTCAGGACCGTCGCAAATCCCGGGTAGCCCGCGGTGATGACCAGCGTGCAGGTGGCAACCGCAGTGGCAACGAACGTCGCCAGGGCGGCCAGCAGGGCCGTGGTGACGACAACCGTGGCCGCGGCCGCAACCGCAACGACGACCAGAACCGTGGCAACCAGAATCGCCAGGCATCCGAAAACAAAGGCCAGGATAATCGCGGAGGCGACAACAAGAGCGCCGATAACAAAGGCTCTGAAAATCGTCGTGACAACCGTCGCGACAACCAGGGCCGCGGCCGCAACAGGCCCCAGCGCGACCCGAAGGATAATCGCGAGCAGAAGGACCAGAAGGATCAGGGCCAGCAGGATAATGCAGCCAAGTCCGGTCCAGCGGACAAGACCGGTTCAGAAGAGAAACGCAGAAAGCCACGTCGCCAGCGCAACCGCGACGGCTCTCCGTCTGATGCACCGGCGTCCGCTCCGGCTGATCGAAAAGCCGCTCGTAGCGAGAAGCATCAGAAGGACACGCAGCCGGAAAACGGTCGTGACGATGCCAAGCCCGAGGTGAAAGCCGAGCAGGTAAAGGAAACAGTCAACAAAGCGTCTGACAAGCCCGAAACAAGGGCCGAGACTGCGCCGGCAGCCAGCGAAGCACCGAAACCGGAAGCTGCTCAGAAAGAACCGGCAAAAGAGCAGAAGCCCGAGAAGGCATCCGCAGACAAAGCGCCGTCGGAGAGCAAGCCGGAAGCGAAACCGGCAGCGGAAACAAAACCCGCCGCAGAGAGCCCGGTTGAAAAGCAGGAAGCTGTCCAAGCGAAACCTGAAAAAGCCGAGCCCGCCAAGGCTGAACAAAGCTCCGAACCCCTTGAGAAGCCTGAGGAAAAGAGCGAAAACGTTACCGGGCAGGCGCAAGGCGCAGCCACAGACAAAGAGCCTGCCAAGAGCACCGCGGCCACTGATGAGCCAACGCCGGTGACTGACCAGGCTCCCGAGAAAAAAGAGGCAGCTCCGAGGCCAAAGCCGGAGTCCAGGGCGACAGCCGACGGCGAACAAGCGCCGCGGGCGAAGAAGCAGCCGGCGAAGCCCAAGGAAGCGCCAGCCGCCAAGGCAGAACCGGAGGAGGCACCACAACCCGAGAAGGCTGAAAAGCCAGCGGAGGAGAAGGTAGCACCAGAGCGTAAGGCTCCCGAGGCTCAACCGGAGCCAAAGCAGCCTGAAGCAGCGCAGGCCAGCCCCGAAAAGGCCGAGCCCAAGAAAGCCGAGCCCGAAAAAGTTGAGCCCAAAACCGCAGAGCCAGTGAAGGAAGAGACGCCTTCCGCTCCGGAGGCAACAGCCAAGGACACGCCTGCCGATGCCCCGGCAGTCGACGTTCCTGTAACACCGGGCCGCGCTTACAATGATCCAAGAGAAGTCCGCAAGCGCCAGAAGGCCGCGGAAGAGGCCAAAAAGGCCGGGAGTAACTAACTGATGCTATCGAACTCCGACATAGAAGCGCTGGAAGACATCCTCTTTGCCGAGCCCTGGGGCGATGAAGCCCTGGATTTCTTCGGTTTCCATGGGGTGGTCTGCGCCAGCGTCGTCGGCCCGGCTGAACTGAGCGCGGAAGAAATCTTCCGCCTCGCCACGGGCACCGATCAGGTGCCCGACACCGGGATTCCCGAGGTGTTCAGGCGCTGCTCGACCCAGCTGGCCAATGACATGGCCCACTCCCTGGACATGGGGCAGTCTCTGGAACTGCCGGAGCCGGAGGATGGCGACCCCATGAACGCGCTGGAAAACTGGTGCGCCGGGTTCGTGGACACCTTTCTGGAACACGAAGAAGAGTGGCTCGAAGCAGCCAGCGAAGAAGAAGCGGCGGACCTGATGGTGCCTATGCTGACACTCTCAGGACTGTTCGATGACGAGGACTTCCAGAAGGTTCGCAACAGTGAAAAGCTATCCCGGCAGATGGCCGACGCCATCCCGGACTCACTGACGGATCTGTACCTGCTGTTCCATGCGCCGGATTAAGGCGGCGCCGCACCCGGAACAGGTTGTCTGAACGAATGCCAGACCGGCTCAAGCCCGTCTGGCATTTTCATGATGCGGCCAAGCTCACACCAGGGAGCGCCGGGAAAGTGAAAATCACTGCCCTGGGATGCCAGCAATTTCTCTTTCCGACAAAGCTCTGCAAGAAACCCCAGATCACCACTGGATTGACCTGAAGTGGACACTTCAATTGCCTGCCCCCCTGCCCTTCGGAAATCCGCGGTCAGCTCCCTGAGTTTGGTTGCCGTAAGCTGGTATTTTCGGGGATGGGCAAGAACCGCAACGCCACCTGCCTCGGTGATCCAGCGCACGACTTCTGGAAGCTCCGGCCAGAAAGCTTTTACATCACCGGGCTTACCGTTACCCAGATATCGCTTGAATGCCTGGGCAGCATTACGAACAACGCCAGCCTCTGTCAGAACCTGTGCAAAATGTGGCCGTCCAGGCACGTCGCCACCGGCAGCCTCGGAGGCCTTATCGAGAAGGCCATCAACACCAAGCTTACCCAGACGGTCCGCGATCATGCGGGCACGAGCCCAGCGATTCTCGTTCTGCTGCTCCAGCGCCTGCCTGAAACCGGCCTGCCCGGGATCAAAATCCAGACCGACGATGTGGATGGTCCGGCTTTTCCAGAGGCAGGAAAGCTCAACCCCGGGAATCAGGATGATACCCTGCGCCTGCGCAGCCGCCTCGGCTTCGGCAAGGCCAGCGATCGTGTCGTGGTCAGTAAGGGCCAGGTGGGTAACCCCCCGACCGGCAGCGCGCTCGACCAGTGCCGCCGGTGATAGCGCGCCATCGGAAGCCGTGCTGTGGCAATGCAGATCAATGCACAAATGCGGGTCTTGCGGTATAGTCACAAAATATCCTGAATCTTCAGATAACTGGCGGCTTGCCAGGGTTTAACAGTGTACCAGCCAACCCTTGCACGACACGACCGCTGATTGTCTGATCAACTATCCTGTCTTTGAAAACCTGTTCGGAGAGCTGAATGTACTACGCAATTATCAGTGAAGATGTCGAGAACAGCCTGCCGTTGCGCCAGTCTGCGCGTCCGGCTCACATCGACCGGCTTCAGGCCCTGAAAGCCGAGGGCCGATTACTTGTCGCTGGCCCTCATCCGGCGCTGGATACTCCAGAGCCCGGCGATGCCGGCTTTACCGGTAGTCTGGTAATCGCGGAATTTGACTCTCTGGAAGCGGCCCAGGCCTGGGCGGATGCCGACCCTTATGTGGAGGCAGGCGTTTATGACAAGGTTGTGGTAAAGCCTTTCAAAGCCGTCCTCCCGTGAGCGGGCCTTGGGGGCCCATGAGTTTATTGTAATGATGGCACGCTTGCACGGCGGGGCATCTGTGACAAAATTGCGCTTTTAATCAGACTCAGATTTCAACCGCAGAATTTCAGGGAACGTAACCAGTGACGCTTTTTCGTCTAGCAATCAGTGTGTTGTTCGCAGTGTCCTCCATTGCTGTTGCCCAGGCAAAGACTGTCTGGGTTGACGACCAGTTGTACCTGCCAGTGAGGTCAGGCGCAGGTTCCCAGTTCCGCATCATTGAAAACGCGGTTCCCAGTGGCACGCCGCTGGAAGTCATCGAGGCCTCCGATTCCGGATACACCCTCGTTCGCACTCCCAAGGGCACCGAGGGCTGGGTTTCCAGTCAATACCTGAGCGAGACACCCATTGCTGCAGATCGCCTGCGTACGGCCAACCGTCAGTTGGAAGAAACGCGCGCTGAACTCGCCCAGGTAAAAGAGCAGCTGTCTAACGTCGTCACTGAGCGCAACGCGCTGGAAAGCTCCGAAGCCTCGCTTTCTGACCGTTCACAGGAGCTCCAGGAAGAGCTTCAGCGGATCAAGAGTATCGCCGCCGATTCCATCAATCTGGAACGTCGAAACCGCGAGCTGCGGGAAGAGAACCAGAAGATTCGCAACGACCTTGAAGTGCTCACGGCTGAAAACGAACGTCTGGAAGCCAGCAAGGAATACGATTTCATGTTGCTGGGCGCGGGCCTCGTTCTCGGTGGCGTTTTGCTGGCACTGATCATTCCAATGCTCAAACCAACAAGAAAAACCGACAACTGGGCCTGATGCCATGAAGGATTATTCGGAGAAACGCGATTTCCACCGTATGCAGGTGAACTCGGAGATTGAGATCAGCGACAGCCAGGGCAACCGCTTCAAAGGGATCTGCCGTGATCTGAGCGCGACCGGCATGCAACTCTACGTTGAGCAGGCCGTGAACGTTGGCGAGGAACTTCACACGGTTCTTCACTCCAGCAGTGATCAGTTTCCGCCGCTGGAGACTGTCTGCGAAGTCATTCGCTGCGAACCGGAAGGAGACGGGTTCCTCCTTGGAACGAATATCAGCGAAGTCACTCGCTGATCGAGTAGGAGGGGGAGTTACCTCCCCCGTCCTCTCACACCACCGGGCATACGGTTCCGTACCACGGCGGTTCATGGACGGCGCTGAAGCCGGTTCATCGTATCCAGCAAGCTTATCAGAGACAGGCGGTCGAATACCCGATGAGGTAAGGCCACGTTCATATGAGACGCGCCGCTGTTCCACCAGGGCCCACGACCATTCGTCGCGCTCTTCCAAGCCCGGGTTTCAGTAAGACCGAACCGCACTAGATTTCGGGCCCGAGTGCGGGCCAGCTTCCACTGCTGCCACAGGATCAGACGGAGGCGTCGCCGTATCCAACCATCCAGCGCTGCCACCGATCGTTTCGAGGCGGTAAGGCGATAGTAGGTCGCCCACCCTCGCAGGACCGGGTTCAGATTCCGGATGGTCGTGGTTAGCGCTTGCCCCCTGGATCGCTTCAGCAACGGGCGCAGTTTGGTCATAAAAGCCTTCAGGCTCTTCGGTGCAACCCTCAACCGTACCTGCCTTTTATGCCAGCTTACGCTGTACCCTAGGAAGCTCCGACGCCATGGGCGATCCACAGCACTTTTGCCTGTGTTCACGGTTAGGCGCAGGCGCGTTGTCAGGAACTGGGTCATGCTGGCCATCACCCGGTCACCGGCTCTTTTGCTGCGAACGTAGATATTACAGTCGTCCGCGTAGCGGCAGAACCGGTGTCCCCGCCGCTCCAGCTCCCGGTCCAGTTCGGTCAGAAGCACGTTGGAGAGCAAGGGTGAGAGAGGGCCACCTTGCGGCGTCCCTTCCCGTCTCGGGCTGACCAGCCCACCTTCGAGCATGCCGGCTCGCAGGTACCGTCGGATCAGAGTGAGTATCCGTCGGTCGGTGATGCGACGGGCCAGCAGGCCCATCAGCACATCGTGGTTGACCCGGTCAAAGAACTGGGCCAAATCCAGATCGACCACCCAACGATGGCCGTCGTTGATATGCCGTTGCATCGCCTTGACCGCCTGATGAGCACTCCGGCCGGGGCGGAACCCGTAGCTGTGGTCCGAGAAGGTCGGCTCCAGCATCGGGCTCAGCGTTTGGTGTAGTGCCTGTTGAATCAAGCGATCCTGTACCGTCGGAATACCCAGCACCCGTTCGCCGCCTTGCGGCTTGGGAATACTGACCCTGCGTACCGGCTGAGGGTAGTAGTCTCCGGCCAACAGCCGCTCGCGCAGCGTTGGCCAATGCTGTTGCAGGTGGCCCTTCAGGGCAGTGACCGGCATCTGATCGACGCCGGCGGCGCCCCTGTTGGACATCACCCGCTGATACGCACGCATCAGGTTCGGGCGCTCAAGCACCTGTTCCATCAGCGTGTTCGGCTCCGCGTTCGTCCACAAATGAGCCCCCGCGTCTGCCTCGACACGGGCTCCAGTCTCTGCCGGATACCGTCCGACGCCTCCCGGAATGCCCTGACCCATCCGGGTCGCTTCTGTCTTCATAAGCACATCACGAGAACTCATCGCCTAATAGCGGCCAACCATGTTCGGCCCTTCAGTACGCGGTAACGCACCTACTATGGCCTCTGCTGAGTTCTGGCGCCCCATCCCCACCCCTCACGGGGCAGGTAGCACAGTGGCAGAGAGCCAGACTTCCCAGGGTAAGACGCGTGACCTTCACACTTATGCCTGCCGCATTTACGTCCACACCGTCCGTGCAAGTATGGGGCTTTGACGATCGTTGCCGTCTCACCCGGTGTGACCGCCTCCTATGCGATTCCTGTTCGTCAGGCCAGTGCTTTGCCTGCGGCTTCCTTCAGATTCCACCTCGCGGTGGACACCCTTGCCGTCCGGCTAGTGGTTCCCCTTGCCGGGTCCACAGGGGACTTACACCCCCAAGTCATCCGGTCAGCACCACCTGGACCGGAACAGCGCCGTCAAGGCGCTACGCGCCATGCCTGGCGCACAACGAAAAACGGCGGCCATTGGCCGCCGTTTTTGTCTCTGCCTCGAAAAGCCTCAAACCAGAGGCTTCTCAGAAACAATGATGCCGTTGTTGTCGGCGTAGACGTAGTGTCCGGGATGGAAGGTAACGCCGTGGAAGGTGACCGGCACATTCAGGTCGCCCAGGCCACGCTTTTCACTCTTTCTCGGATGGGTGCCAAGGGCCTGCACACCCAGGGCGGTGTTGCCAATCTCATCCACGTCGCGCACGCAACCATAGATGATCAGGCCCGCCCAGCCGTTGCTCGCAGCCTTCTCCGCGAGCATGTCGCCCAATAGCGCATGGCGCTTTGAAGCGCCACCATCCACGACCATCACGCGACCGTTCCCGGGCTGGCCAACCTGCTCTTTCACCACAGAGTTATCTTCAAAACACTTCACGGTCACAATCTCACCGCCAAATGCCTTGTTGCCACCGTAGTTATTGAAGCCGGGCTCTACAACCAGCACTTCCGGAAATTCGTCACACAGGTCCGGGGTAATTATCGTCGTCACGTTGTCGCTCTCCTTATCCTGGAAATAAACTCAGTCGATTTTTTCGTCGGCCAGGAAGAACCAGGTGTCCAGTACCGAATCGGGGTTCAGTGACACCGTATCAATGCCCTGATCCATCAGCCACTTGGCGAGATCCGGATGATCCGATGGCCCCTGCCCACAGATACCGATGTATTTGCCGGCCTTCTTGCACGCCTGAATGGCGTTGGAAAGCAGCGCCTTGACCGCATCGTTCCGCTCATCGAAGAGGTGCGCGATGATGCCCGAATCCCGGTCCAGACCCAGGGTCAGCTGAGTCAGATCGTTGGAGCCGATGGAGAAGCCGTCAAAGTGCTCCAGGAACTGATCCGCCAGCAGGGCATTGGCCGGCAACTCACACATCATGATGACCCGAAGACCGTTGTCACCACGCTTGAGCCCGTTCTCCGCCAGCAGGTTCACTACCTGTTCCGCTTCACCCACGGTACGCACGAACGGGACCATCACTTCCACATTGGTCAGCCCCATCTCGTTACGCACCTTTTTCAGGGCACGGCATTCCAGCTCAAAGCAGTCCCGGAAGGTATCGGAGATATAGCGCGATGCACCCCGGAAACCGAGCATCGGGTTTTCTTCATCCGGCTCGTACAGAGTGCCGCCGATCAGGTTGGCGTATTCGTTGGATTTGAAGTCCGACAACCGCACGATCACTTTCTTGGGCGCGAACGCCGCTGCCAGGGTAGAGATGCCCTCAACCAGCTTGTCGACATAGAAATCCACCGGCGAGCTGTAACCGGAGATTCGTTTCTCAACGGTCTGCTTGATATCCCGGGGCAGTCCATCAAAGTTCAGCAGTGCCTTGGGATGAACACCGATCATCCGGTTAATAATGAACTCAAGCCGTGCCAAACCAACACCTTCATTCGGCAACGCCTGGAAATCAAAAGCCCGGTCTGGGTTGCCGACGTTCATCATGATCTTGAACGGGATGTTCGGCATGGAGTCCACGGTATTTTCCCGCAGCTCGAAATCCAGGGAGCCCTCGTAGATCATGCCGGTATCGCCCTCGGCGCAGGAGACGGTCACTTCCTGTGCGTCGGTCAGCAACTCCGTGGCATCGCCGCATCCGACCACGGCCGGAATGCCCAGCTCGCGGGCAATAATGGCCGCGTGGCAGGTACGACCACCGCGGTCGGTAACAATGGCGGAAGCCCTTTTCATCACCGGCTCCCAATCCGGGTCGGTCATGTCGGTAACCAACACATCGCCGGCCTGCACCCGGTCCATTTCCTTGATGCTGGTGATGATCTTCACCGGGCCACTGCCGATCTTGTGGCCGATGCTCCGGCCTTCCACCAGCACCTTGCCGGTTTCTTTAAGCAGGTAGCGCTCCATCACATTGGCAGACGCACGGCTTTTCACCGTCTCAGGGCGCGCCTGAACGATGTAGATCTTGCCGTCGTCGCCGTCCTTCGCCCACTCGATGTCCATCGGTCGCTGGTAGTGCTTCTCGATAATCATCGCCTGACGTGCCAGGTCTTCCACCTCGGCGTCAGTGATGCAGAAGCGGTTGCGGTCTTCCTGCTCCACCTTCACTGTTTCAACGAATTCACCTTCACCGGGCTTGGTGTGGTAGACCATCTTGATGGCCTTGCTGCCCAGATTGCGACGCAGGACGGCCGGCCGACTGGCTTCGAGAGTAGGCTTGTGTACGTAGAATTCATCAGGGTTTACAGCACCCTGAACGACGGTCTCACCCAGACCGTAAGAGGCAGTTACAAATACCACGTCACGGAAGCCGGATTCTGTGTCGAGGGTGAACATAACGCCACTGGCCGCCGTCTCACTGCGCACCATTTTCTGGATACCAGCTGAGAGCGCGACCATCTTGTGGTCAAAGCCGTGGTGGACGCGGTAGGAAATAGCGCGGTCATTGAACAGCGACGCAAACACTTCCTTGACCGAGGTGCGCACCTGTTGCAGCCCCACCACGTTCAGGAAGGTTTCCTGCTGGCCTGCAAAGGAGGCATCCGGGAGATCTTCCGCCGTTGCAGAGGAACGTACCGCAACCGCCATGTGTTCGTTGCCATCCTGCAGGGTGGCGAACGATTCCTTCAAGGCGTTCTCCAGGACATCCGGAAATGGCGTTTCAATGATCCATTGACGGATCTGGGCACCAACCCGGGCCAGTTCGTTGACGTCGTTGATGTCCAGAGCATCGAGAGCGTTGTCGATACGCTCTTTCAGTCCGTCAGTAGCGAGGAATTCGCGATAGGCGTGCGCTGTTGTGGCAAAGCCACCTGGAACGGTAACACCTGCGTTGGCGAGATTACTGATCATTTCGCCGAGTGAGGCGTTCTTGCCGCCTACCCGATCGACATCGGACATTCCCAGGTGATCAAACCAGATAATGTAATCTTCCAAAGCATGTCTCCCTTGAGTCTGTGAAGCTAAGAGCAAAATCGGGCCAGCGGTATCAAGCGGTAAAAGCAGACAATATCCACTGCGGAGTCTCGAACTTGGCGTGTATGATACTGTAACCTGCGGAAATTACCTAGGCCACCGAGCCAGGAATCAAGAACCAAGGAACCGGACAATACAGCATGAAACGCACTGCTTTTTTCATTTCTGATGGCACCGGCCTGACAGCCGAGGCTCTCGGGCACAGCCTTCTGGCCCAGTTCGAAAAGATCGAGTTTGAACGGGTTACTGTTCCCTACATTGCGGACGAAGAAAAAGCCCGGGAAATGGTCAAACGGATCAACAAGGCGGCCGAGACAGACGGCGCACGGCCGCTGGTGTTCGACACCATTGTAAACAGCGATATCCGGGAAATCATCGCCACCGCCGAGGGTTTCATGGTGGACATCTTCGGTACGTTTCTCAGCCCCCTGGAACAGGAACTCCAGTCTTCCTCTTCCTATACCGTCGGTAAATCCCATGCCATCAACAATGAAGGCAGCTATGAACGCCGGATCAATGCCGTCAATTTCGCGCTGGATAATGACGATGGCGCACGCACCCGGCATTACGACGAAGCAGACCTGATCCTCGTTGGCGCCTCCCGAAGCGGGAAAACCCCCACCTGTCTCTATCTGGCGCTGCAGTATGGCGTGAAAGCGGCAAACTATCCGATTACCGAAGAAGACCTGGCAGACCAGCAGATCCCGAAAGCCCTGAAACCCTATAAAGAGAAAATTTTCGGGCTGACTATCGAGCCGGAGCGGCTGGCAACCATCCGCAACGAACGCAAGCCAAACTCTCGCTACTCATCCATCAAGCAGTGCATGCACGAGATCGAGGAAATCGAGTTGATGTATCGGCGTGAGCGGATTCCGTACCTGAATACCACCGCCTATTCGGTTGAGGAGATCTCCACCCGAATCATGGTGACAACCGGTCTGAAGCGCCAACGCTAGGGGTACAGACGGCTGGAGGGCGTCATCGGGGCAGAATAAGAAAGGGGCCAGACCAAAAAGAGGCCAGATGAACACTTCATCTGGCCTCTTTTGTTTTGGCTTTACAGTTCCTGAATGTTCAGGCCAAGCTTCTCGGCCCTGGCCCGGTTTTCCGGACTGGTTACCACGGCCGTACTGGCTTTCTCCGGCACCAGCCAGGTTCTGGCCACACGCTTCAGGTCGTCCAGGGTGACGGACAGCACCCGCTCCCGGAACCTGGCACGCTGCTCCGGACTTCGCCCAAACAGCTTGTTGTGAAAAGCATGGCGAGCAGCGCCCGCAGGCGATCTGGGCCTGTCGAGTTGACCAATTACACCAAGAATCGACTCTTCAAGCTCCTGATAGTCGTGGTCATTGTCCTGAAGCCACGCAAGGGCCGCGTCGAAATCGTCCAGCGTTTCCTCCAGGCGCGGATCACGGTAGGAGAAGAACCGGAACGTGCCATTCACGCTGTCCTGCCCGGCGCCGCCACCGTAAGCGCCACCCTTCTCCCGAATGGCTCGGTGCAGATAACCGTTACGCAAGAAACCACCCAGCACGGTCAGTGCCGCCGCATCGGGATGATCCACAGCGACAGTGCTGTAGGCCTTGGAGCAGAAGTTAACCTGGGTAGAAGTCAGCCACGCCTCACGGGTAGTGTAATTGACCGGTTCCATTTTCCAGCCTGCAATGCCCGCTCCAGAGGCATCACGCCAGCAGGATTTCAGATCATCAACCATCGCCGGGAGCTGATCCTCTTCACCAATCACCAGGAACTCCCGACCCTGCTTGCCGATTTTCTCGTGCAATGCAGAAAGCTTGTCACAGAGCGCCGTCAATTCCTCTGGATCCTTCAGGGCCTGATCGAGCTGCTTGGTGCCGCGAATACCGGCAAGACCACCCAGCCGGAAAGAAAGCCAGGCACCCGGACTCATACCCTGTGAAGCCGCGCCCATGGCCAGTGCATGGCCACTGCCGGTTACGGCCTGCTCGCGACGGGCCCGGATCTGCGCAATGATCTCCCGGATTCGCTCTTTCTCATCGAAGCGGGCACTGGTGTAGACATCCCGTAGAAGACGGGTCAACTCACTGCGATTACGGGCCAGAGCCTTGCCGTTGAAGATGATGTAACCGGACAGCGCCTGAACGTCATCAATCCGGCCTTTGGCGCTGAACGCTGCGCCGATACCACCAGACTCCGCAGAGATACGATCCTGCATTTGCAGGTAGTCCAGATCACCACAACCCACTTCGGAAATCAGCGTGGTGTAGTAAGGCACCAGAAGCAGCTCCTCTTCGGTCAGCGCCGGCACCGGGACAACAATCTGCTCGTAAACCAGACCGTTGGTACCACGGGCATAAACGGTTGCCGAAATGTCGCCGTCATAACGCCCTTCCGGCTCTGGCATCTGCAGAGGCACGTCTGACAGATCCACCTTTGGCAGAATGGAGTCATCGTCCTTCTGCATCTGGCGTTCTTCCAGCGCCCTGGCCCGGTCGACAATCATCCGGACCTCGTCATCGGTAAGCTCGGCCTTGCGACGGGCCAGCGCTTCACGGATGGCTTCCTGCCGGCGGGACTCGAGCTTTTCATCCGGCCGCAGGGTCAGGGTGACCCGGTGCGGGTTCTCAAGAAGCTTGCGGCGGATCAGATCCGGCACGTATTGCGGGTCCCGGATTTTCTCCCGGAGCGTTGCCAGGACCGGCTCCAGATCCAGCAATTCAACCGGATCACCGCCGTGCACCATGGGTGCAATGGCACTCATGATCAGCTGCAGGCCGTACGGGAACTGGTCACCAGCAATTTCCCGCTGGTGCAGTTCGAGCTGATGCAGGATGGCTTCCAGACGTCCCTGGCTGACGCCCTCCTCCACGACCTTGAGCAGCGTGGACTCGAGCAGGGCTTCCAGATCCTTGTGCTTGTCCGGCTCGCTGCCTTCGATGCCGCAAACAAAGGTCATTTCACGGTTGGAGTCTTCCAGACCACACATGGGCGAAGGTGCATGACCAAGATCCGTGGTTTCCAGGGCTCGCATCAGTGGTGAGGCACTGTTTTCCAGCAGTACCGCAGAGAGCAGTTGACCCTCCAGGTTCTCCTGCAAATCAAAACTGTGGCCCAGCAACCAGCCCACAACGATGTGAGTCTTGTTGTCGGTCCCCTCGCCTTCGTTGACCGCATAGCCCTGCTCTACCCTGACCGGGGCGAACATGCGCTTCTCGTCGCGAACCGGAAGATCGATGTCCAGCCGGTCGAACCGTTTCAGCGCCAGCTCTTCAAACTTCTCATGATGCTCATGAGCCGGGATATCGCCGTAGGTGGCAAATATCGCGTTGCTGGGGTGATAGTGGTGGCGGTAGAACTGCAGCAGGTCGTCGTAGCTCAGATCCACGATGTGGTCGGGCTCGCCACCGCTGTTGTAGTGATAGGTCGTGGTCGGGAAAAGGTGGCTGCTGAGGTTCTGCCACAGCTGGGACGTGGGCGAACTCATGGCGCCTTTCATCTCGTTGTAGACAACACCCCGATAAACCAGGTCGGTGGACGGATCTTCCGGCTTATCGAACTCAAGGCGATGACCTTCCTGCGCAAAATCCAGCGGATCGAGCTTGGAGAAAAATACACAATCCAGGTAAACCGACAGAAGGTTGTCGAAATCCTTTCGGTTTATGCTGGCGAAGGGATAGGCCGTCCAGTCGCTGCTGGTGAAAGCGTTCATGAACGTGTTCAGTGACCGCCGAATCATCATGAAGAACGGATCACGAACCGGGAAACGCTCGCTGCCACACAATGCCGTGTGTTCCAGAATATGCGCCACCCCGGTGGAATCCATCGGGAAGGTACGCAGGGCAACGAAAAACACGTTTTCGTCGTTGTCGGCTGCCAGATGCAGATGGCGGGCGCCAGTCTTCTTGTGACGATACTCCTCGACCTCGAGATTGAGTGTATCGATCCGGTGACTGCGAAGTTTCTCAAAGGCCGGATGAGTTGCGTTGTCGATCACTGCAGCCATTCAAACTATCCTGTCTTTAAACAATTGGAGAATTGTAGGGTAACACGTAGTATCGCTTATCATGCATCACTCCAGAAGCTATAGGGTACCGCGCCGTACATGACAACACCTGCACCTCAATCAAAGGCCGTTGAGGCCCCGGAAGTAGCCGCCTACTGGGCAGAACGTCGGCGGTACCTCGAGCGGATCCGGAAAGTACCGGAAGTCAGACAGCGCTTCTGGCGGGAAGTTGCCCTTTATCTGCTCCGCCGATTGCTCTGGTCATTCGGATTCTTCCCGATCTTCATCGCCTTCTGGGTGCCACTGGTGATGGCCAGCTTCAACCCGGTTGCGATGGCATCGGATCTGATTCCGGTGTTACAGAATTTCGTCGACTCGAACCCGGAGGTACAGGCAACGACCATTAGCACCCTGGCCATCGCGTGGGCTTCTATCGGGTTTTTCTTTCTCGTCTTCGATTTCGTGCTAACCCCTTTCAAATCGCCTTATCAATACGAAGCCGACGTGTACATGAGATCATGGGAGCAGCTCAACCATGATCAGCTTCCGGATAAAGTGTGATTTGGCCTGCATTCTCGGTAACTCCCCGTCACTTTCTGTTACATAGCGTTGCACTCACTGGGTAAGATGAACCGGTAGACAGAATTCCAAGAATGCAGGATCAAGAGGTTCCGTCATGGTCGATTTCAGACCGCTTCTGTTCGTCAATGCCCTGGCGCTCATGCTGCTGGTAACCGCCGGGTTTGCCTCGGTTCGGGATGACCTTCAGATAACAGAAGCCTTCGAACCACCCTCGACGGATCAAGCTGTTGCCTCTATTACTACCGAGCCCGAGCCGGCCCCAGAGCCTGTTCCGGAGGCATCCGCCAGAACCAAACAGGCTGCCCGGGAGTCGCGCCCACCCGTGGTGGAAGCCACTCCGTTTACCGTGCCATCCATGCCGGAGAACCCGGAGGTTCTGGCGGTAGCTGAACCGCCATCGGTATTGGCAACGAGAACAGACACCGCCCCGGCAAATCCGCAACAACCGGAAAAACAGCAGGAACCCCAGCCACCGACGCAGGCGCTGCTGGTACTACGCTCAAACGTTGTCGGCGATCAGGTCACCATCAACGGCAAGGAATATGGCGCGACCCGCCTGGATCTTGAGCTGGACCCGGGCCGCTACGAGGTCACCATCACCAAGCCAGGTTTCAAACCCTGGAACCGCTCCATTGCCCTGAAAGCCGGCAATGAGGTGACTCTGGTGGGCGAACTGGAGGCTCTGACCACGGTGAATTTCCGTGACGGGATCTGGATCGGTGGCGTGAAGACCGGTGATGGCACCTACCAGGACAACGATGGACTGCGCTACGAGGGGCATTTCGTGGATGGTGAATTCCACGGCCAGGGCACCGCGTGGTATCCCGACGGTGGCCGTTACGAGGGAGGCTGGTCTGCAGGCAACCGCGAGGGCGACGGTGAATGGCGCAGTGCCGACGGCTCGCGCTATTCCGGCGAATTCCGGGACAACCAGTTTAACGGCAAAGGCACGCTTACACTGGCAAACGGCGACATACTGACCGGCCACTGGAAGGACGGACAGCTTAATGGCCACGGTTCCCTGACCACCGCGGATGGCATGCTCTACGTCGGCGGCTTCCGGAACGACGAATTTCATGGCACCGGCACACTCACCTACCCCGACGGTCGCCATTACGAAGGCGAATTTTCCAACGGCGCCTTCCATGGCACCGGGGCAGAGGTCTTCGCCAGCGGCAAGAAATACGAGGGCGAATACATTGAAGGAAAGTTCCACGGTAAGGGCTTGCTGAAGAATCCCAACGGCAGCTCGATCGAAGCGACATTCCGTCATGGCGAGCCCTACGGACAGGTACGCCTGACCACAGCGGCAGGGGAAATTTTCACTGCCCGAACCACTGAACCCGGTGTCTGTTATCGGGACAAGAGCTACCGGGCCACAGAGTGCCCGAAACTGGAAGGCTGGTAATCATAACGGTCCGATAACAAACGCGTTTGCAGTAAACGATTGAGGTAGTGACATGGCGATCAAGAACGCTCTGCTGGTAGATGACTCCAAGGTGGCCCGATTTGCCCTGAGCAAACTGCTGGAAAGTCGCGATATGGAAGTCAATATGGCTGGCTCGGCCGAGGAGGCCCTCGATTTCCTGAACAGCCAGGGGCGTCCGGATGTCATCTTCATGGACCATCTAATGCCGGGGATGAATGGCGTAGAGGCGACCAAAGCCATCAAGGGCAACCCGGAGACCGCCGGCATCCCCATCATCATGTGCACATCCAAAAAATCGTCATCATTCATGGAGGAGGCCAGGAACTTCGGTGTTTACAACATCCTCACTAAACCGCCGCAAACGGAGGGCCTCAAAGAGGTTTTGGACCAGCTGGCCAGTGACGTCACAGGCGGAAACTTGCCGGAGCCACCGCTGCAATCTGAGCCGGCTGCCGCGGAAGAGGACGAACTGCTGAACGTACCTGCAGATGCGTCGGTGGAACTGTCGCCCAAGACGGGCGATTCAGCCAGCCGGAGCAACCCGCAAGCCAATGTGGTGCCCTTGACCAGCGAGTTGATTGAGCAGATCGCCCGTTCCGCAGTCAAAACTCACATCAACAACCGCCTCCACGAACTGCTCAGTTCCCTCTTTGACGAGCAGTTCGATCACCTGAAGCGGGCTCTGGATGAATCCCGAAGCAAACAGGACGCGGTGATTGAGGAACGCCTGAACGCCGTCACCGAAATGGTCGACGAACGGACCAAAAATCTGCGGGACGAAGTTGCCGCGGAGGTCAACCTGAACCTTGGCAGCGAACTTGCCGTGCTCAAGAAGGAGCTGAAAAAGAATTCCGGCTTCACGAGCGAGCATATGGCCGAGCTGAAAGATCACATCACGAGTGTGCAGACGATTGATACCGAGTTCTGGCAAACCCTTCAGTCCGAGGCTATTCAGCAAGCCCACGAGATCTCGAGGGAAACCGCTGAAGACATAGCCCAGCGCACAATCGACCTTTTTGTTGCGCAGCAGCGCTCGGCATCGTCCCGGGTCTACACCATTGGTCTTGCCATAAGTCTCGGCATCTTCAGCGTCGGGATTGCCTGGCTGTCTGGCCTGTTCGGTTGAGCAGGGTCCTGATCCTGTGCCAGTCTGCCGGGGTGTCCACATCATCGTGGATCCCCGGAATATCTACCCGGGTTGCACGCACCTCTGCGAGCAGTCGCCCGGCGCCCCTATCCCCCTCCAGATCCAACACCAGCGGCCAGAGCCATCTGGGTAAATAGGCGGGCACACCCGGCCGGCCACCGTAATCTGCAGCGATGGGCTGTTCCGGTACACAGCGGGCCGCCTTGCCAAAGGCCTCGAGGGCGTTCAGATCCAGTAACGGCTGGTCCGCCACCAGAACAAATACGCCCTTTACCGCTGGCCCCAGGCTGCGAAGTCCCGCTGACAGAGATGCCGAGATGCCCTCCTGCCAATCCGGCGCCCGCAACCAGGAAGAAGGTTGCCTCCGACAACGAAAGCGTATGAGCGGGTACCAGGCCCCACACACCACTCGAACTTCCGGGCTGAGGATTCGGCCTTGGGCAATGGCGGCGTCCAACAATGTGCGGTTACGGCAGTCCGTGTCTGTCCCGTCACCAGAAGCCAGCGGCAGGAGGGCTTTCGGCCGACCGAGGCGGCTCGAGGCACCGGCCGCCAGTATCAGTACCGGAAATTGCTGATCAATGTGCGAGTCGAGGTTTAAAATGATGAGTCCGATAGCAAAAAGAAATGAAGCAGTGGCCAACCGCCAGACTGCTGTATTCGGTGATTTTTGCTAGAATTCGGCCATCAATCAACCACACCCGCCTGGAAATTTGATGAACCATCTGTTTGTAGACAACCTGACCGTTATCGATTTTGCCTACCTGGACCCGACCCGTGGGCTGGTGGGTGAAAGCTGGATTGCGGATGTGGTGCTTGGCGGGGAGCTGGACGAACAGGGCATGGTGTTCGACTTCAGTAACGTAAAACGCACCATCAAGCGGGTGATCGATGAGCGTGTTGACCATCGTCTGGTGATTCCCCGCGGCTACCAGGGGCTGTCCTGGAGTGAGGAGCAGCCAGACACTTTTACCTGGGCTCTCACGGACGGCAGCCAGATCATTCACCGCTCACCGGACGAGGCCATTGTCTGGTTGTCCGCCGACCGGGTTGTGCCCTCGGCCGTGGCCTCTTTGCTGGAACAGGAAATAAAGGCCGTGCTTCCGGCCAACGTGATTTCCGTGGAGATCAATCTCCGGGAAGAGGAAATCGATGGTGCTTACTACCACTATGTCCACGGCCTTAAGAAACACCTGGGCAACTGCCAGCGCATCGCCCACGGCCATCGATCACCGATTCGTATCGACCGGAACGGCCACCGCGATTACGATCTGGAGCGCCGCTGGGCCAAGCTCTGGCGGGATATCTACGTGGGGTCCGAGGAGGATGTGGTGCGTCGCCATGTTGGCGAAGACGGCGTTCGCTATGTGACCTTCGAATACGAGGCCAACCAGGGCGAGTTTGCACTGACCCTGCCAGAGGATCGCGTGTACATGCTGGATACCGACACCACGGTGGAGCTGATTGCCGCCCACATGGCCGACAAGCTCAAGGTGGAGTTCGCGACAGACACCATCCGGGTGAAGGCTTATGAGGGTGTTGGGAAGGGTGCCATTGCCGAGCGCTGAATAAATCCGGGGTCAGATGGAAATTTCATTTGACCCCATTGTTGTCTGACCCGACATTCAGACACAAAAAAACCGCCAGAAGGCGGTTTTTTTGATGGCTTCCCGGTGGACTAAACCGTCAAGCCGTATTGGCGTCCCCTAGGGGGTTCGAACCCCTGTTGCCGCCGTGAAAGGGCGGAGTCCTAGGCCACTAGACGAAGGGGACTAGAAATTGGTGGAGCCAGGCGGGATCGAACCGCCGACCTCCTGCGTGCAAGGCAGGCGCTCTCCCAGCTGAGCTATGGCCCCTCAACGGCTGCGTATATTAAGGATCCGCCCTATGGGCGTCAACCTCTGAAACACACTTTTTTTCAGTTTTCTGAACATCCCTGTTCAAGCCGTTTATTAATTCACCAAAGCGGTTAATGAATACCCAGAGCCGCGTATTCCTTTTCCACCTTCTTGGTTTCCTTCTTGGAGAATCCACCCATCACTTCCAGGGCATGCCGAAGCCTTGAACGGGTCATGTCCGGGCCCAGCAGCGCCATGGAATCCATGACAGACCAGGAATTCGGGGTGCCAGCAACCGCCACAAAAATGGAGAACATGAAGTCACCCATCTTCAGGTCCATGGCTTTGGCCAACGCCTTGATATCCGCGAAGATGGTCTCCTTGCTCCAGTGTCGCTGCGCTTCAAGCTTCCAGAGCGTGAACTGAAGAACCCGCTTGATCTGGGCTTCCTCCAGCTTGTTGTGGGCAAAGTCTTCCGGCCTCAGGTTGAGCATGCCGGAGAACATGAACTGGGCCATGGGCGCCACATCCGAAAACACCTCTGCCCTGCCCTTGATGTGGGGCACCAGAGCACGCAGGGCATCCTCATTGAACCACCACTGGCGCATGCGCTCCATGAACTGCTCTTCAGTCAGCTCTTCGCGCAGCCACTGGCCGTTCAGCCATCGGAGCTTCTCCACGTCAAACACCGGACCACCAAGGGAAACTCGCTGGATGTCGAAGTTCTCGATCATCTCATCCAGGGTGAACTTTTCCCGCTCGTCCGGCATGGACCAGCCCATGCGCCCCAGATAGTTGGTGACGGCCTCCGGCAGAAAGCCCATGCGCTCATAGAAATTGATGCTGGTCGGGTTCTTGCGCTTGGACAGTTTGCTCTTGTCCGGGTTGCGCAGCAGCGGAAGGTGACACAGCACCGGCATATCCCAGCCAAAATACTGATACAGCAGCTTGTGCTTGGGCGCCGAGTTGATCCACTCCTCACCACGCAGAACGTGGGTGATTTCCATAAGGTGATCATCAACCACATTCGCCAGGTGATAAGTGGGCATGCCATCGGACTTGAGCAGAATCTGGCAGTCCACCTGAGCCCAGTCGATCTCAATGGTGCCCCGAAGCATGTCGTCGATCTCGCAGACGCCCTCATCGGGCACTTTCATACGAATCACGTATGGTTCACCTGCATCGAGGCGGCGCTTCACTTCGTCCTCGGGCAGCTCCAGATCGCCCTTGATACCCGGGTTCAGGCCCTGGGCCTTGCGTTCTTCCCGAATGGCTTCCAGCTCATCCGGTGTGCGGAAGCAATAAAATGCGTGGCCGGCCGTCACCAGATCCTCGGCATACTGCCGGTACGAGTGCTTGCGCTCGGACTGGCGATAGGGGCCGTGAGGACCACCCACGTCGGGGCCTTCGTCCCAGTTCAGACCGAGCCAGCGCAGCGCCTTGAGAATGTCCTGCTCGGATTCTGCGGTACTGCGGGCCTGGTCGGTGTCTTCGATACGCAGGATAAACTGGCCGCCGTGCTGACGGGCAAAGCACAGGTTGAACAGGGCCACGTAGGCGGTACCAACGTGAGGGTCTCCCGTGGGTGACGGAGCAATTCGGGTACGTACAGTCATGAAACCTTCCTGAAAAATCGGTGGCCGTTTGATAAAGCGGGCATTATACCGGCCAACGGCAGGTTTCGCATGATCAGGAAGTTAACGAGCACACCAGAAATACTAAGTAAGAAGTTTCTTTTGCCGGCCCCGGCCGAGTTTGTTATATTATAACATTACACATCAGCATCGCAGGATCTCTTTTATCATGCGCGTTACCGGAAAAGCACTTTCTATTGCACTCGGAGCCGGCACCCTTTTGTTTCACAGTGCCCTGCAGGCCGAGACCCGCATTGTTACTTCCATCAAACCGGTTGAGCTGATCGTCAGTGCGATCGCCACGGAAGACATGCAGACAACGAGTCTCGTCCCGCCCGGCTCCAGCCCCCACAATTACACCATGAAGCCATCCCAGCGCCGGGCCCTGGAAAACGCCGACGTGATTTTCTGGGTCGGGCCCGACATGGAAACCTTCCTTAATCGCCTTCTGGCAGGGCAGGAATTCAGCGGTCGAACGGTCGCGCTCGTGGATGCCGAGCACGAACCCGGGGAAGTTAACCACGATGAACACGCGCACGACGACCACGCGGACGATCACCATGGCCATGCCCACGAAGAGGAGGCCAAGGAGGAAGAACACCACAACGAGGGGCACGGACACGGCCATGATCACGGAGACGGCGAAGACCCGCACATCTGGCTGGATCCCGAACTGGCCATCGAAATGGCCGGGACGATCCGGGATGCTCTCTCAGGACTGAAAGGTGTTGACGCTGGCGCGTTAAACGAGAATTTCGAGCAGTTCAAAGCCAGCGTTCGAGAAACCGATGCCACTATCCGGGACCGCCTTGCACCGGCGCACGAAATCAGCCTGTTCGCCTATCACGACGCCTTTACCCGATTTGCCGAACACTATGAACTGAAACTCGAGGGCGTTCTGACACTGAACCCGGAGCTGTCGCCAGGGGCCCGGCATATCGCGGAAGTGCAGGAAAAACTGCGCAACGCAAACCATCCCTGCCTCCTGACCGAACCGCAGTTCAACCGGCAGTGGTGGCGCTCGATCACCGAGAGCCTGGACGTGACCTTCAGCACCTGGGACCCTCTGGCCACTGACATCGCGGCAACGCCAGAAGGTTACAACAACTTCCAGCACAGCATTGTCGACGCGGTGCTCAAGTGCCTACCAGAGAATACTGAGCATTAAAGGTATGGTGACGATGGCCAGCAAGGTCTGACCACTGATGATGCCCGCCATCAGGGGGGCATCGCCACCAAGCTGTCGAGCCAGAATGTAGGCAGAGGTGGCCGTGGGGAGCGCCGACAACAGCACGACCACCTGAACCATCATTCCCTCAAGACCCAGCAACGAGGCCAGCCCCGCAGTCATCAGCGGAAATCCGACCAACTTCAGCGCCGATGACACAATAAACGGCAGTGAAGCGCCTCTGAGGGCCTTGAGCTGAAGCCCGGCGCCAACCGTCATCAAACCCATCGGCAACGCCAGATTGCTTAGCGGCTCGAGAATGCCGCCGATCAGCGGATGAAATCCGATTTCGAAGAAACTCCAGACCACGCCAATCACCGAGCCCACTATAAGAGGATTGGTCACAATCGCCTTGAATACTGGCACCAGCCTCACCGGCCCTTCCGTGGCCACCAGTGAAAACATCAGTATGCACAGCAGATTCAGCAACGGCACCATGATGGCAACTGCGATCGCCGAGAGGGACAGGCCCTGATCGCCGAGCAGCATGCCGCCAGCCGCCAGGCCCACGTAGGAATTGAACCGGATAGCCCCCTGGTAAACCGAAGAAAAAACCGGGCCGGACCAGCGCCAGAACCATTGGGCAATCGCCAGGATCAGCGTCATCGCGATCAGCATGGCGCCAATGAGCAATGCAATGTCACCATAAGCGGAAGCCGGCAACCTGGCCTGCCCCAGCTTGAAGACCAACATGGCCGGAAACAGCACGTAGTAGGTAAACCGCTCCGCCTGGGGCCAGAAATCGCCGCCCGGAAAGTCAATGCGGCGGAACACATGCCCCAGCATGATCAGGACAAATACCGGCAGCAGAGCCTGCACCATCAGGGGCATACGTTCAAACTCCAGGGCAAGGTTGTTTACTTGGGTTTTATGGGAGTACAGTTAAACAAGCATGAGATCATAGCAGAAGGAGTGCTTCTCCTTCAGGGAGGTTTTTTGCTATCGACGCATCGAAGCCCAGACTTTGCAGGCTTATCTATTTCAGCAGCGTTTCTTCGCATCTGCAGGAATCCGATTTAGACGACATCCTCGCGGAATCCATCAAAAGAAACGAGCGGGACGGCATCACCGGCCTGCTGGCTTATGATCAGTTCAATTTCATGCAGGTTTTGGAAGGTGAGGAAGAGGCTGTCAACAGACTTTACCTTGGCATCACTGCCGATCCTCGCCACCAGGATGTTCGCCTGATTCAGTACGAGCAAATCGATCATCGCCAGTTTGACGATTGGGCAATGGCTCTGGCGAAGCTTCCCGAGGTTCCGGGCAATTACATCAACAAACTCTATGGTGGATTCAAGCCCCAGCTGTTCTCCACTCGAGACGCTCTAATCTACTTCAATTTTCTCCGCAACTATTTGAAACGAGCAGCCTGAAGCCTGTTATGGATTTCGCCAAAGCCTTACGGAAATCGGAAACCAATGCCTGTTAAACTACGACTCTTGGTTTCAACGTAGTTCTTTTCGTCACCCGTTTTTCGTCGACAACAGGTATCGCAATGTCTGGAATACCATCTGAGGACACCCTGCTGCACAACTCCGGCCCCTCCCGCCGCTTCTGCGTGGCCCCGATGATGGATTGGAGCGATGGTTTCGTAAGCATTGAGAATCCCAGCTCTTTTTGAGTCGAGATCACTTTCTGAAGGACTATTGTCGCACCGAGCAACCAATGTCCGCTTATTAATGCTAACCCTGCGCTCATACTAACCTCCCAATCGCATCGAAGCTTCGAGCAATATCTGGGTAGCCCCTTCTCAAGTGCCTATCGATCAATCATTTCACAAATTTGCATTTCTCCAAGCCCACGAAAGGAATTGCAGGACGCCTGAACTCCCCAAATTCAATACAATCGTATCGATAACTCCGACAAAGGAGGAAAATGCGACCTGGCCTCAAGACCTTCAAGAAAAAGAAGCATACTGTCGAGAGCAAAATCAAAGGCCCCAGGCTCGGCCGCCCGGCATAGTAAATGTTAAAAAGCTGCTGAAGCACTGGATATTCAATCTGGGAAGCGCGTCACCCACCAGATTATGTCAACTCTGCCTGAACGAAACGCTATGCCATGATCAATTGTTACTCACATGCCTCGTGATGAATCCGGAAATCTCCACTAATCCAGCCTGTTTCTCAACCGCCCCTCTATGCCACGCTTCCCGGGGCATACCGTAGACCACACTGCTGTCTTCATCCTGCCCGATGGTGTACGCCCCGGCCTCGCGCATCTCCAGAAGCCCTTCGGTACCGTCGCTGCCCATACCGGTCAGGATCACACCAATGGCATTGGCGCCGGCGTAACGGGCAACGGACCGGAACAACACGTTAACCGACGGCCGATGGCGACTCACCAGCGGTCCGTCTTCCAGACCAACCACATAACGGGCGCCGCTGCGGCGAAGGCGCATGTGCCGGTTCCCCGGCGCAATCAACGCATGCCCCCGCAGCAGAGAGTCACCGTCCTCGGCCTCCTTCACATTGATCCGACACAGGCTATTCAACCGTTCGGCAAACGATCGGGTAAAACCCTCCGGCATGTGCTGGACGATCAGTATTCCGGGGCAGTCCTCTGGAAGCGAAGACAGCAGTATACGGATGGCTTCGGTTCCACCGGTGGAGGCGCCTACGGCGATCACTTTTTCAGTGGTTTCGGACAGCGATTGTGCGGCCGGCAATTTACGCTGGACAACCGCGGGGGCTGGGATCGCCTGTTGCCGACCAATCCGCGCGCGTGCGGCGCCCTTGACGGCATCCAGTATCCGTACCCGGGACTCCTCCAGAAACTGCCGGGTGCCAAGAACCGGCTTGGTGATGATATCCACTGCCCCGTATTCCAGGGCGCGGATCTGGGTATCCGTGCCTGCCCCGGTGAGCGAGGAGCAAATCACAACCGGGATGGGCGCCTGGGCCATCAGCTTGCGCAGAAATGTGAGACCGTCCATCCGCGGCATTTCCACATCCAGGGTGATCACATCCGGCTTCACCGTGCGCAGTTTCTCAACCGCACGGTAGGGGTCGGACGCTGTACCCACCACCTCGATCAGGGTATCCGATTCCAGGATCTCGCTCAGTGTCTGGCGCACCACGGCAGAGTCGTCAATGATCAGGACACGGATGATTCCGTTTACCTCGTCCATCAGTCACGTTTCCTGTAGACCGCAGGCTCTTCGCTGATAAAGCCCGCCTGATAGGAACGGATGCTTTCCGAGTGACCAACAAACAACAGCCCACCCGGTACCAACGCCCGATTCATCCGCTGGACGATAGAAGCCCGATCCGTCTGATTGAAATAAATCATCACGTTGCGGCAGAAAATGATGTCGTAATGCCCGTCTGGGCCGTAATCATCGGATATCAGATTCACCGGCCGGACATTCAGGTGGGAACGCAACGCCGGCCCCATGCGAACCAGCCGCTTTACCGGATCCCGGCTGCGCAGGAAGTAGCGTTTGCGCAGCTCAAGAGGCACGGGTGTTACGCGATCTTCCGGGTAGATGCCCTGCCGGGTCTTATCCAGCATCGAAGGGGCTATGTCGGTCGCCTCGATGCGGAATTCGAGGCGCTGGAATTCCAGCGCAAGCTCGGACAGCAGGATCGCCAGGGAGTAAGCTTCCTCGCCGCTGGAGCAGGCGGCGCTCCAGACACGTAAAGGCCGGTCCGGCGGTGCTTTTTCCAGGCGGGCACGGAGATACCGCTCCAGAAACTGGAAATGCCCCGGTTCGCGAAAAAAATCCGTCTTGTTGGTGGTCAGCGCATCCACGAGCATGATCTGCTCAACCGATTCACCCGCTGGTGAAAGCGCAAAATTCAGGTAATCCGAGAAATCACCATGGCCAGTGGCGCGCATGCGCTTACGCAGACGCGCCTCCACCAGCTTGCGTTTGTAGTCCGGCAACTGGATGCCGGCAACACGCCCGATGTAATCCGAAACCCGCCGGTGGTCAGCCGTGGAAAGACCGTCTCCGGCGCTCATTCCATCGCATGCTCCGTTTGGGCCTCGGGCTGGCGCTCAGAGCCAGAGATCACCGATTGCAGCTCATCCGATGAGAAAATCTCGGACAGGCGCAGCAATATGATGAAGTGCTCGTCGTACCTGGCCATGCCTTCAATGAACTGGCTGTCAATCCGATTGCCAATGCGTGGCGCCGGGCTGATATCGGCGCCGTCCAGCTCAACCACTTCCTGCACCCGATCCGTCAGAATGCCCAGCGGAGTATCCTCACCGTCCACCTCAACATTGACGATCACAATGCAGGTATCAATGGTCGGTTCCGTTACCTGCATCCGGAAATGCTGCCGCAAGTCCACTACCGGGATCACCTTGCCCCGAAGGTTAATGACGCCGAGCATGAAATCCGGTGTTCTGGGCACCTGGGTGATCCTGCGGTATTCCAGCACTTCCTGGATACCGCTGATTTCCACCCCAAACCACTCGTCATCCAGCACAAAAGACAGCACCTGAAGGTGTTCAGCGGTCGCCGCTGCTTCGACTGTTGTCACGGCTCTGCTCCTCAGTAATGGACAAACTCTTTGTCGTCCGCATGAAGGTCGATATCAACACCGTTGGTCGCTGGCTTCTTCGACGCTTTCTGGCTGTTGGTAGCAGCCCCTGACCCGGGCTTTTTCGGGACAATAATGGCGCTTTCCTTCTGGCTCCTGCCCTTTACCGCACCCTGGTCGTCTATGCGAAAGAAGTCGACCGTGGAATTCATCTGCTCAGCCTGGGCCGACAGCTCTTCCGATGTCGCGGCCATTTCCTCGGCAGAGGCAGCGGACTGCTGTACCACCTGATCCAGCTGCTGCAGGGCCTTGTTGATTTCGTTCGAACCCTTGTCCTGCTCGACTGCCGCGGCGCTGATTTCCTGAATCAGTTCAGAAGTGCGCTGAATGCCGGGTACCAGCTCCTTCAGCATTTCACCGGCGCGCTCAGACACTTCCAGGCTGCTGCGGGAACGCTCAACAATCTCACCGGCAGCGCGCTGGCTGCGTTCGGCCAGTTTGCGGACTTCTGCGGCCACCACGGTAAAGCCTTTACCATGTTCTCCGGCCCGGGCCGCTTCGATGGCGGCATTCAGGGCCAGCAGGTTGGTCTGGCGGGCAATTTCCTCGATGATGCCGATCTTCTCGGCAATTTCCTGCATCGCAGCGACGGATTCGTGGACCGCTTCACCGCTGGCCTGGGCATCGGTTGCCGACTTGCGGGCAATCTGCTCGGTCTGGCGGGCGTTGTCCGCGGTCTGGGCAATGTTGGCCGACATCTCTTCCATAGAGGAAGACACTTCCTCCAGGGACGCTGCCTGCTCGGTTGCCCCTTCGGCAATCTGCTGGCCGGTGCTGCTCAGCTCAATGCTGCCGGCGGAGACGTTGTCCGAGGCTTCCTTGATCTCGGCGACAATGTCACGGAGCTTGGCGTTCATATTGCGGAGAATGCCGTATAGATCCGCATCACTGGCTTTCGGATCAAACCGCGTGTTCAGGTCGCCTTCGCCAATGCGCTTGGCAATCTGACCCACTTCGTTAATACGCCGGATAATAATCACTGCGGCCAGAAGTCCGACAATCAAGGACACCACCAGCATGGTCAGCAGTTGGTTACGGGCCTCGCTGTAACGCTGCTCTGCCAGCGCGGTGGCTTCCTGCATGTCGCCCTCCCCGACTTCGGAGACACTGGCCAGGGCCTTTTCAAGATTGGCCAGAGCAGGCTCACCGGAATTGACCAGCAATAGATAAGCCTCGCGATTGGCAGCAAGCACCTGGCTGGCCGATGCGCCACGGTCTTCCGTCAGGCTGGCGATCTTGCGTACCTCGGCGGTTACGGTCTGGAAGTTCTCCAGCGCCGTGGAGAACTGCGCCAAGGCCCGTTCACCGCGCTCGGAAACGGTCAAACCTTTCAGCGACTCAACGTACCCCTCAATCACCGCTCTGGCTTCCATGACAGACGCCTCGTACCGGTCCTTGTTGACCCCGGTTGCGGCCAGAACAACGTTTTTGTTGAGTCGATCGGTATTCAGAACATCCGCACGGATCTGTTCAGCCAGTTTTACACGCTCGGCAGGGCCTGCGATGGTCTCGTTCAGGCGCTCCCGGGCACGGTCCAGCGCCTGCAGACTCACGTAGCTGTTCACGCCAATCAGCAGGATCAGCACGGTGAATCCTGTGTACAGAAGGGTCTTGATGGTAATGCGTTTCATGGTTTTTCGGCTCCTTACTTACACGGCCGTGCTGTTGATATCGTCAATCAGTTCCGCAACATCCAGGATCATGGCGATGCCGCCATTGCCCAGGATGGTTGCACCCATAACACCTTCGGCGTCGCGATAGAGACGCCCCAGGCTTTTGATAACGGTCTGGGAGTGGCCAATCACTTCGTCTACCGTGATGCCGAACCGTTCTTTGTCCACATGGACGATCACTGTTTGCTCAATGTCCGGCTGCTGGCCCGCAACCGCGAACCATTCCCGCAAACGCAGGGACGGCACCAGACCGTCACGGTGTTTGACCAGCCGGGACCCGTCTTCCCGGCTGGACTCTGAAGCCCGGGTTTCGATGCACTCGTCCACCACACCCAGAGGAATCACAAAACGTTCGCCGGACACCGCCACCATCAGGCCGTCAATAATGGCCAGGGTCATCGGCAGGCTGATGGTAATCACCGTGCCCTCACCGGGTTCGGACTGCAGCTGAACCCGGCCCTGAAGACTCTCAATGGAGGTTCTGACCACATCCATACCAACACCGCGACCGGACACATCCGAGACCCTGGCAGCGGTCGAGAAGCCAGGTTCGAAAATCAGGTTGTAGATGGCGTCGGTATCGGGCGTGACGTCTTCCGGCACCAACCCGTTTTTTCGGGCCTTCTCCAGGATGCGCGCGGCATCGAGACCGGCCCCGTCATCGGATATCCGGATAATGATCCGGCCCTGCTCATGGGCGGCTTCCAGGCGGATAGTGCCTTTCTCGGGCTTACCCGCCGCCAACCGGGTTTCCGGCATTTCAATGCCGTGATCCAGGCTGTTGCGTAACAGGTGCACCAACGGGTCCGCCAGCTTGTCCAGTACCACCTTGTCCAGTTCGGTACCGGCACCGGCCGTCTCCAGAGCCACGTTCTTGCCTAACTCGCGGGAGAGATCACGAACCAGGCGACGGAAACGTCCGAAGGTGGAACCTATCGGCAACATCCGGATATCAAAGGTGGTTTCACGGAGGTTATTGGACAACCGGTCCAGTTCTTCCGCCAGCTCGCCAATGGATTCGTCTTCCCGGGAAATGGCCAACTGATCAAGGCGGGCCTGAAGAATAACCAGCTCACCAACCTGATCCATCAGGGCATCCAGCTTGCGCTGGGGCACCTTGATGCTTAATTCGGACTCGACCACCCGGGAAGCGTTGGAGGTTTGCTCCGCCGACGTTGGCCGTAGCGCCTGCTGATCCGAAGCCTGGGGCTGGTCAGGCGCTGCTGCCGGCACCAGGGCGTTTAAGGCCCGGGCATTGTCGTCTGTCAGCCAGCCGGCGGCGCTCAAACGGTCGAGATTGTGCCGGAAGGCGTCGGGGCTGAGCGGGTGCAAATCAATCTGCCAGTCTTCACGGACAAACAGAAAGACATCCCGGAGAGCGTTTTCTCCGGCGTCGGTGATAATCAGAACCTGCAGCTCCAGGGCGCAGAGTTCCGGATCTTCCGGCGCCCCGGCCAGTCGCAGGCTCAGCCCGCAGGCTCCCAGCCCCTGCAGCTCCCGAATCAGGGGCAGCACATCCATGCCATCGGTAAAGGCGCTTTCTGAAGGACGGACAAGGATCGAATAACAGCTCGACCCGGCAGACTGATCACCCGAATCTGTGTTTGCCTGTTGGGCCGCTACCGGGTTCGGCCCCTCGGTAAATTGCTGCAACCGGCCGACCAGCGCCAGACTGGCTTCGATCTGGCCGCTCTCCGGCACCGGTGACCGGAGCAGGCCATCGATCTGATCCTTGCATTCCAGTACCAGGTTGATGATCTCTGCGGTCAACCCCAGCCGCCCGGAGCGAACCCGCTCGAACAGCGTCTCAAGGTGGTGGGTAAATTCCGAGAGATGGTCGAACCCCACCATGCCGGACGAGCCCTTTATGGTGTGCATGGCGCGAAACGCGATGTTGATCTGGTCGGCATCATTCGGGGCAGCGTCCAGGCACAACAGCGCCTGCTCAAGGTTTTCAAGATGCTCCGCAGCCTCTTCGCGAAAAACCGTTTCCGAATCAGACATCAGTGACAAGCTCCGGGAACGGCTCGTTCTGGCGGATCTCGAGACTGATCAGCTCAATGATGCCGGCAATCGCCGACGGCACATTAACAAACACCAGCCGGTAACCAGCCGAGAACAGGCGGTTGCGCACGGCTAACAGCCATTGCAGGCCGGCAGAATCGATCTCGGTGACACCGGAAAGATCAAAAAGCCAGTCCCGGCGGGGCAGGCCGGAACTGGAAAACGATGCCTCAAGCTTGCGGACCTGGTAAATGGTCAGGGCCTCGGGGGCACTCCACACGCCTTTGGCAGTATCAGGGAGAGTCACGGTCGGTTACCTCACGCCAGCTTGGAAACCGCTGCCAACAGCAGTTCGGGCTTGAACGGTTTCACCAGCCATGCCTTGGCACCGGCGGCTTTACCTTCCATCTTTTTGCCTTCTTCGGATTCTGTGGTCAGCATCAGGATGGGGGTGAATTTGTGGTCCGCGCGCTTTTTCACTTCCTTGACGAAGGCGATGCCATCCATCACCGGCATGTTCACGTCGCTGACAATCAGGTGGAAGCGCTGACCATCCAGCTTACCCAGGGCATCGGCACCGTGTTCAGCCGTTACCACCTGATGACCGGCGTCTTTCAAGGCCATGCTTACAACCTGGCGAATGGAGGCGGAATCGTCGACTACGAGTATGTTTTTTGACATGGGCTTAAATCTCAGAAAAAAGTAAGTTCACTGGAGGCCGCGGCCTGGCAGGGGCGTCCGGGTGTTCCACCGGCCAGCGACTCGCGCTCAAACGCCGTCGTGGTGCGCGAGCGCAGCTGGTCCGCCAGCCTCTTGACGCTGTTCTCAAAGTTGCCAGGCACTTCGGTGTTCTGGTTGCACGCCAGGCTGTAGACATCATCAACTGACCCGGTAACGTGGGACAGAATCTGACTGAAATGGTCCTGGAACTGCAGCTGGATAATCACGTCGCGGATATCATCCTGAACGGACACGCCACTGCGCATGAGGGAATAATTGGCTTCGGCCAGACCATCCACCTTGGTGCTGATGTCCGCCAGGGTGTCATCAATCGCGCTCTGGAGCTGACGACGTGAGGCAGCCGAATCGGCAATGTTGCTCTGGACCAGAGCCACCGTTTCGCCAATCTGATGGCTGACCCGGCCCACCACTTCACTGATACGGTCGCCGGCTTCCGATGACCGGCCGGCCAGGGATCGGACTTCGCTGGCAACAACGGCAAACCCGCGCCCGGCTTCGCCCGCTCTCGCTGCCTCAATGGCTGCATTCAAAGCCAGCAGGTTGATCTGCTCGGCAATCTGCCGGACTTCGGCCGCAAAGCTGTCGAGCTGCGCAGTGTTCGCGGAAAGGGCTTCTACCCGTTCAAACGTCTGCTGGTCCCGGCTGCCGCCGGCTTCGAGCGACGCCAACAGTTGGCGAAACGTGTGCTCAGCGGATCGTGTGACCTCGCCCAGGACCGTATCGGTACCCCGGGTTCCTTCACCGGTGGCGACCGATAACTGGTCGCAGATGGTTTCAAATTTACCGGACAGGTCGGTAACCGCCTGCTCCATGATTTCCCGCCCCCCATTGAGAAGCTTGTTCCAGAGCGGCAGAAGTTCGGTAACGGACTCTATGAGCTGCTGGTTGGCCTGATCTCGACGGGCCAGGCCGTCAAGCCGCTCCTGGCAGGCGATCATTTCATTGCAGACCCGAGCGTACCTTGCCTGCAGGTCCCGGTATCGACGCCAGGCAAGAAAACCCAGGAACGGCGCCACTAGGGCAACCAAAGCACCGGTTAACAAATAACCGCCGGCAAACAGGAAGAATGCCGATGCAGCGCCGGTGCTGGCGAAGGTCAGAAACAGCAACAACGGAAACAACAGCCGGGAGATCTGGCTCTGATCTGAACCTGTTTCCGGGTAAATATCGTATTTGTTACCCATGCGAACCCCGCTATTCGACACCAATCTTTAATGTGAACCACGTCACACTTTCCGGGGCAGTTTAATTAGGTTATTTGGACAATAAGAAACACATTCCTGTGTCTTTTTTTGTATGGAATGCAAATTTATGTGGAATGAAAATCTGAAATAAATGTTATATTTCAAATATATACGGGTTACCCGAAATGCCTAACAAAAAAACCGGGTTGTACTTGATATAAGGCAAGAAACATCCTTGCACTTTTGGCACTATGCCCTGAGGAAAGCCGGAAGAAATCCGGGAATTCGAAGATGCCGACGATCAACCAGAAGCTGCCTGAGGAGGTCATGGCCAAGGACCGTCCACAGTAGTCGTCGACGGTGCTGGTGCGGGTTATGCCAGTTTTCGCCACATTATTGTCTTGGCAGCGGGTGACTTGCGGGCCAAAGGCTATACCTGATTGACGGTTTTCATATCATTGCCAGATCACTGCTCACGCAGCCACCGGATGATTTCGTCCCGAACAAGATCCGGATGGGTCATGTGGATACAGTGCCCCTCACTTGGTAATACATGCAGAGTGCTTTCGGGCATATGGGAATGCATGTATTTGCCAACATCCTCATTGGCAAGAGAGTCCACCTGGCTCTGAAGAATGAGTGTGGGGTGCTGGATCCTTGGCAGCAGATGCCGGTAATCCGAGAAGAAGGTTGCCCTGGCAAAAGTCTTCGCCACAACTGGATCGGTGGAGCAGAAGCTGTCGGACAGCTCACCTATCAGCATCTCGGAACTTTGGTTCCCCAACGCAAGCGGGGCCAGATAGCTTGCCCAGCCCATGTAGTTGCGGTCCATCAAATCGATGAGTTCCTCCAGATCCGATTGCTCGAATCCGCCGTTGTAATCCGGGGGCATATTTAGGAAACAGGGGGAGGGACAAATCATGACCTGGCTTGCAAAACGCCCAGGATCCTCAAGCGCCGCAATCATACCGATGGTGCAGCTTACCGAATGGCCAATGAAATGGACCTGCTGCAAGCCCAGTGCCCGGCAGATTTCATAGACGTCGCGGGCATAGCCTTCCAGCCGGGCATATCGTGACTCACTGAACGCTGAAATCTGCGATTTTCCAGACCCCACATAGTCAAAGAGAACCAGCGTATAGCGCTCCCTGAGTCCCGGCGCGAGGTACTGCCACATGTTCTGGTCGCACCCGAACCCGTGAGCGAGCATCAATGTTTTCGGGCCGGAGCCGACGATTGCCACATTATTGCGTGTAAGGATCTGTTCTCTGGTCAACATGTTAACTGGTGCTCCGTTTGTGTGACGCGGGCGCCCTGCCAAAAGGCTGCCCCGTTAAAGCAATCCCCGCTGTGGCCAGTCCCTCAACCAGGCCTCAAAGACCTGTGGGGGCATTGGCTTTGCGATGTAGTAGCCCTGCCCCAAGTCACAACCCAGTTCAGTCAGGCTCTGAACATGTTGTATGGTCTCCACACCCTCGGCGACCACATCACACTGAAAGGTGCCGGCAAAACCGATCACTCCCTTCAGAATGGCCAGATCCCCGGGGCTGGTCAGCATGTCACGGACAAAACTGCGGTCTATTTTGAGAATGTCCGCTGACAGATCCCGTAAGTGAGCCAGGCTTGAGTAGCCTGTGCCAAAGTCATCCAGGGAAATCCGGATGCCGAGCTTTTTGCAGGCTGTCAATACGGAAGATACGTGGTCGATGTCTTCGATAGCGCTTGTTTCAAGCACTTCCAGTTCAAGTCTATGTTTGGGAAGAGCGGGACAATCCATCAAAAGGTCTTTTAGTTGACGCAGAAAATCCGGATGCTGAAGGTGGTATCCGTCGATATTGACGCTGACATGCAGATCTATCCCACGCTCATGCCAGTGGCGCAACTGTGTTAACCCGCTGGCGATAACCCAGTGACCCAGTTCCACACCAGCACTTGTTTGACTGAGCGCGGGCAGAAAAGCAGCGGGCGCCAGCAAACCTCTGTCCGAGTGATTCCAGCGAAGTAACGCTTCTGCCCCAAGAACCTCGCCGGTACGCATATTTACCTTGGGCTGATAGAACAGCTCGAATTCGCCTGATGCTATGGCATTCCTGACCGCGGCAGCTTCCTTGTTCTTGCCCTTCTCGGAACGTTCCTTGTCGACGTTGAATAGACACAGCTGACGTTTTCCGGCGAGCTTGGCCTGATACATGGCCTGGTCAGCCTGGCGCACCAACTGGTCTGCGTCCACCGCCTCAGACTGCGGATACAGTGTCACCCCGGCACTGGCCGATATATGCAATTTCAGAGACTCCACCTCGAAAGGCTCCGAGACCTGCCGGATCAGACGGTTGAGAGACTCCTCTGCCTCGCTACTGCCAAACTCACCGGTTAACAGGATGACAAATTCATCACCACCAAACCGGGCAATCAGATCGTTGTTCCTCAGATTTGCAGCCATTCGTTTGGCAACCAGACGAAGCAGTTTATCGCCAACAGGATGACCATAGCGGTCGTTGACTTCCTTGAAACCGTCCAGATCGAGAAAGGCCAGAGCGAAGGCCAGCTGCGCCGATTCCGGATGTCCGATCTTCTGGTTGAGATGGCGAGTGAGCGCTGCACGATTCGGTAGGCCGGTCAGCTGGTCGGTATCGGACAGGTTATGGAGCAGAGAAATCTTCTGCTGGAGCAGTTTCCGGGCCTCTGTCAGCTCTGAAAACATTTGTTCGGAACGGTTAGCGTTACCGATGCTCCAGAAAATCCGTTCGGAATGAGGGTGATCGCGACACAGACTGACCACAACAGGTTTGGGCTCGCCGTGCCGGGTAACAAGACTAAGCCGGATTTCATCACACCGCCCCTCGCGCATCACCAGTGGCAGCAGATAGCTGTCATACATGATCTGTGAAGCCCGGCTGAGCAGGGTGAAAAGATCCGCCCCAACAAGTTCACTGACGCCATAGCCGTAATGCTCCTCCACAAAGCGGTTACAGTATAGGATCTGTCGCTTGGAATCGGACACCAGGCAACCCACAGGGAAGTGTTCAACCGAAAATGCGTCTGACATAGTCATGTGCTTGCCTGTACAGGAATTCTGAAAGCCTGGGAGTCAAGATTTGGGTGCTTTATTTTGCGAGTCTGATTGAGATTGCCCAGGCCGTCGACCTCAGAAATGTAAAAAGTTATCAATCAACATTGGAGCCCAGTTAATGAAAAGTCCGCCTCGGCGACCGATCAGTCCATCCGCTTTCGTTTCTGCTGATACATCATGGCGTCGGCAAGTTTCAGCAAGAGCTGTACCGAATGGTCAGTTTGCAAATCCAGCTCCACGATGCCCTCATTGAAACGAATGTCGTAAGGTTTACCAGAGTGTTCGTTGTAGTCCCGGACACCTTTTTCCAATCTGGCCACGCACTCTTTCGCTGCTTCTGCCGACGCATCATTCATTAGCAGAACAAATTCATCACCGGCCAGGCGGGCACTGGTATCGGATTCGCGGGTAAGGTTATCCAGCAGTCGTCCAAACGTTTTCAACGCACGATCGCCTTCGTCATGACCATACTGGTCATTGATCTGTTTGAACCGGGTGAGGTCGAAAAAGATCAGGGCAGCGGGTTTACCTAACCGATAACAAAGACTGATGGTTTTCTGTGCCTGGTGCAGAAATCCTCGCCGGTTAGGCAGGCCGGTCAGCTCGTCCTCGACGGCCATATGAATGGCGATCAGTTCGTTCTCGACGATTTTGGCGAGGTCTCTCAGCGCCTCACGATCTTCATCACTGAACGATCTGGGCACGGAATCAATGATGCATAAAGTACCCAAAACAATGCCGTTACCGAGCTTAAGGGGTTGTCCGGCGTAAAACCGGATATGTGGCTCCCCCAGAACCAGGGGATTAGTTGCAAAACGCGGGTCGAGCGAGGCATCCGGAACCACAAACGCCTCGTTCTGGAGAATTGCATGGCCGCAGAACGAGACTGATCTGGCTGTTTGCGACACCGGTAAACCGATACTCGACTTGAACCACTGGCGGTCACTGTCAATCAGTGAAACCAGGGCAATCGGCACGTTGAACATGCGCTTCGCCAGCCGGGTCAGGCGGTCAAAGCGATCCTCGGGGGCGGTATCGAGTATGTTTAACTCTCTAAGGGTATGGACTCTGAGCGTTTCGTCATAAGAGGTATCAAGTTTATTCATATTTCACTAAGAAAATCGGACTGGCCTTCAGGAAGCCCACCCATATCCGTGGTGCAGCCTTTAAGAGGGCGCGAAGTGTAAATAGCCAAGACCGTAAGGGCATCAGGGGCACTACGTACTCGCCTGTGTATCACGCAGGTTATTTAAATGTTTTACGGAGAGGATACAAAATGTCACACAAATAGGATCGCGTATCATTCCGGACCACCACAGCGTGACAATTGCAAAGTGCTGCGGCAAGGTTCAGCATGGGAAAGACAACCAACATAGAGGCCGAGTCGTACTTTTGAGACACAGATCGGACAAATGAAGCAGTATGTTCAGAAGCACGGACGGCCCCCTATCGGCCGTATTGAAAGCTGCCGCTGATGCGGTGGTCCTGATTGACGATACCGGAACCATCCAGCAGGTTTCTGACTCAGTTCAACGGGTATTCGGCTACACCCCCTCAGAATGCATCGGCCAGAACGTCAGTATGCTCATGCCCGAGCCTGACCGCAGCGCACATGATCGCTACCTGTCAAACTATCAAGCGGGTGGCGAAGCAAAGATAATCGGCATTGGGAGAAGCACCACTGGCCAGAAGAAAAATGGCAAAATTTTCCCTCTGCATTTATCAGTGGGACAATTCCAAGCCTCCAGACGCTCATATTATGTTGGTATCTGCCATGATCTCACCGACTACACCAACACACTGATCGAATTGGAACGTGCCGAGAAGCGATATAAGGATATCGTTGAGAGCCAGAAACATTTTATCTGCCGACTGGACAACCAGCTGCGTGTGACCTTTGCCAACAGCTCCTTTGCCTCAGTTCTAGGCAAATCCTATGACGAACTTATTGGCACCCACCTCGCTAGCCTGCTTTCGGAAGATTCGAGTCCCGGTGCCGAAGAACTAAAGACTCTTATCACCGACAATCAGCAAGACGAAGTCAACGTCCAGTTCCGTATGAGAACCGTCAATCAACCCAGCCACGCAGAGTGGTCTTTCAGGCGGGTTGAGAATTCCCTTAACGGGAAGGAAGAGATCCAGGGCCTGGGCGTGGATGTTTCGGACAGAGAAAGCGCCCTATCCCGGGCAAAGTTCCTGAAGGAACACGATCATCTCACGGGGCTACTGCATGGCCGCTCTCTGATCACAAGTCTCAAGAATTCTCTGGTTCCGGGCAAAATCTATGCGTTTCTCTGTATCGATCCGGACCGGTTCGGACAGGTTAATCAACGCTACGGATACGAATCCGGAGACAGTATCATCGTCGAGATGGCTCGCCGCGCCGCGTCTGTACTTCCCTCGTCCGCATTAATGGCCCGACCGGGCGGCGACGAACTGCTGGTAGTTTTTCCAGTCACGGACCAAACCGAAGCTTCAGAAATGGGGAAGCGTATCCTCGAAGTACTGACGGAACCCTATAATCTTAACGGCGAATCCCATGCTCTTGAGTGGCGTGGGGGCATAGCCCTGTATCCCGACCACAGCACCGAGCTGGCCCGGATGCCGGAACTGGCAGAGGCCGCCATGCGCGAAGCAAAATGGCAGAATCGCCAGTTGACGATTTTCACAGCAGCGTCCCATCGCGATCTCCTGCGACGGATATCCGTCGAACAGGCCCTGAAAACTGCGCTCGCCTCCGGAACCATCGATATTTATCTGCAACCCAAAGTGTCGCTGGCCACCCGATCCAAATGTGGGTACGAGGCACTTGCCCGGTGGCGCCACGAGGAGTGGGGCCAGGTTTCCCCGGGCGAGTTCATTCCCATCGCGGAAGCTGGTGGCCTCGGCCCGCAGATGGACCGATACGTGATTCGACGCGTTTCACAGATAGCAGCTATGATGCGAGCCAATCAGAACCACCCTCTTCCGATCGCGGTCAACATTACCGCCAATCACTTTTCTGATCCGGCATTCGCAGACTGGCTGGAAACGATTCTGGCTGAACATGATTTACCCTCGAACGCCATTGAACTGGAGATCACCGAGGGGGTGCTGATTGGTATGGCGGCCGCCATTTCTGACAACTTCCGGAAGCTTCGGGAACTTGGAATCCGGATCAGTATCGACGACTTCGGCACCGGTTATTCATCGCTGAGCTATCTGAAAAAGCTGGATGTGGATGAACTGAAAATCGACAAGTCTTTTATCGATGATCTGGCAGACCCGAAGGGGGAATTACTAGTGCAATCATTGATTGGCTTGGCCAGGGCTTATGGGCTGATTGTTACTGCAGAAGGAGTTGAAGCACCAGAGCAGGAGGAGGTGTTGACACGCCTGGGATGCGACATGATACAGGGCTATCTGTTCAGCCCGGCACTTCCGGAAGCCGAGGCCAGAGCCTGGTCTGTCTCCTCAAAGTGAAAACCGGGCGGCCTCCAAAGGCCACCCGCATGGAATCATCTGTGACGCCGATACTCCGCAAGCCTTTTCTGGAGCACCCCGTTCAGCTCTTCAAGCTCGGCAATCCGCCGTTCGCTGGTGCCCTTCTCCCAGGCAATCCGCTCAGCCAGGCGATCAATTTCCGAAGCGACTTCCGAGACCTCATCCAGCTGAGAATCGTTCACCCGCTGGCTGTACTCACCGTTATTGACTCGCCCCAGCACACGCCGGATGTGTTTCAGTCGCCGGACCAGGTAGTAACCGGCAGCAATTGAGAAGAGGGCTGCGGCCAATACTTCCAGAGCGGCAATAATCAGGCTTCTGCGCTTGACCTGCTCAATACCCTGCAGCTGTTCCCTCAGGTCCAGGCCAATCTCCACCGTACCGTAATTCAGCCCCGCCTTCACTATTGTGGCCTGCGCCATGTAAAGGCCAGGCAAGCCACCGGTTTCTCGTGAGCGCTGGAACGATCGACGCAGAGAATCCGAGTTACCTGCCTCGGCCAGAAGATGGCCATTGTAATCGGTTACGCGGGCAAATGCGGTTCCGGGGGTTCTGGCCGCAGCATCAACAAAAGACTGCAGGGAACCGAGGTCCAGAGATAACACGTCATCCGCAGCGGTAGCTGCAAAAATCCGGGCAATGGATTGGGCACGGCGTTCCACCTCATCGGTCGTTGACGAGTCGATGAAGTGAAATACCGAGTACAACAGCACAATCAGCATGACAACTTCGATCATGCCGATGCCAATCACGGCCTGGGCCCGGATGGACAGCTTCACGTGTCAGCCTGTGTCTGGATAAAGTCGAGGTCGAGGCCGAGGCCGAGGCCACGGACATGATTCCAATCCCGATCACCGGCCGGAATCAAGTTCTTCAAATTCGCCCGCTTGAGTAATGCCACCCGTTCCTCGCTATTGCCAAGATCCATCAACGCCACCTGAATATGTAAACCTGATGATCAACTTCATGCAGGCCACTCTTTAATGACCAACCGACACCAAACACCTGGTTTGCGCGGCGGGGTAACAAGTGCTCGAATCAAGGAGCAGAGCGAGGTAATCATTCAGTGGCATCGGTCTGTGCGCATAGTAACCCTGGATGAGAACACCGCCAATGCCCTCGATCAACTGCCACTGCGCTTCGTTCTCGACCCCTTCAATGACGCTTTTCATATACGCCTGCTCGGCCATTGCGATCACAGAACCCAAGAATCGGGCTTTGTCTTCATCATGCTCAATGCCATCGACAAAGCAGCGGTCGATCTTTAGCCGGTCTACCTTCAGTTCCCGGACATACTCCAGCGACGAATGGCCGGTACCAAAATCATCGAGGGCAAAGGTTACGCCCAGATCGTGCAGGCTACCGATCAGCTGATTGATGCGCTGGAATTCAAGGGCGGCATTGTCTTCAGTAATCTCCATGCACAGCGCGGTAGCCGGAATACCGGCATCAATCAGCAGACTCTGAACATCCTGCACCAGGTGATCGGCCAACATGGACGGGTTGAGGTTGATGGAGAGATTGCCATCAAAACCGAGGTTCCGATAAAGGGTTTGGGTCTCACGGGCAATCTGCCTGAATAGCCACCTTCCCAGCTCAACGCCCAGGCCGTAACGCTCACACAGATCTACCACACGATTCGGCGGCACAAAGCCGACACGCTCATCCCGGCAGCGCAGAAGCACCTCGGCACCGGTAACCAGGTTGATGTTTTCGGAACTCACGATGGGCTGATACACCAGGCTGAGATGGAGCGTTCCCGGTTCGTTGTTGAAAAACCGAATCAGGCCGGTGTGGACAAGCCGGTCCTCTTCGATCCGGCGGCGAAGATCTTCGCGGTTGATATAGTAATCGCGTCCTTCCAGTCGGGCCTGGGTCAGTGCCCGGTGCGCCCGCTGGTAGCGAACACTCCAGCCAGGGCAATTATCCTGGCACTGGGGATCTACCCCCATTGCTGCCGAAACGTGCAGCACTGAATCACCGGTGCGCCAGTCAAAGGTTGTCGCCTCAACCAGCCGCTCGATAATCGCCTCGATGTCCTCGGACGGCCTCACGGCCAGAAACATCACAAATCCGCTCTGGGAGGCCTGAATCAGCTCGTCACCCGCTTTCAGCTCTTTCTTCAGTTTGCTGGCGAACACCCGAAGCAGATCATTGCCACCTTCGGTACCAAAATCACTCAGAACAAGCTGAAAACCTCGAATTTCGCAAGTAATGATGGCTTTGTCGGGAGCCACGCCTCGAATACTGTGGAGGTACTGGCTGTTCGGAAGACCGGTGACAGGATCCTCTTTGGACTGCCTGCGCACAAAGGCGATGGCCAGAGCCAGATAGAGGAAAACCGCGACCAGGGCCGCCAAGGTGAGTATTCGGAGATTCGCCAGGCGATCGCGGGATTCCTCCACGGCAGTCACCAACCGACTGGCTTCATCACCGACGAAGTTATCGATGACCAGCTGCTGAATTCCGGTTTTCTGACGGTTCCATTGCTCCGACACAGAAGCAAGGCTGTCCGAACCATTTTCGTTCCCGGCCAGAATTGGCCCCTCAAGTGCCCTCAAATCACTGAACAGATTTTCCAGACGCTCCTCGTTATCCTCATGATCCCGCGTTGCCCTCGACTCGGCGCCATTCAGCAGGTAATCATACCGACTCCACAAAACATCGTAGCGAAGGGTCAACTCGTCCGGATCGCCTACACCATTCGCCGAAAGCGAGAGCTCCCTGTCAAACGCACTTGCCTCATTGCCCAACTGGGCCAGGTTCCAGGATGCCATTCGTATTGTGCTGAGAGACACCGACTGCAGTTTTCTATCCTGGAAATAGGTATAGAAGCTCCCACCCAATAGCAAGAGCACGATAAGGAACAGAAAGACGACTGTGGTCCGCGAAAACAGTCCGGAAAGGAGAGTGCCCTTGTTCACAGTTAGTTCAGCTCAATGCCGCTGAGCTGCCAGACCATATAACGATGAAAATCTTCCTCATCCAGTTCGGGACGCTGGGACAGCGGCAGAGTGATCCAGAAAGGGCCCCGGTCGCGAACCGACATCGTTTTGGCATCCCGACGGGTGGCAATGATCGCATCCAGCGACAGGAGCTCTTCCAGAGAACCGGTGACCTTGTAATCGTTCAGAGCGGTCAGGGTGATCTGTGTTTCGCCCGACACTCCAAATGTCTCCAGAATGCGGGCCAGGGTCGGACCGGAGAACTGAACCTCGCCGTCAAAGTAGGGGCTGATTGTCGAAAAGGTGGTTTGGGGAAAGCTTTCCAGCTCATTCCGGTCCAGAACGAGAGTATCTGCATTACTGGTGATCGTCAGCTTGGGGGCGGCAATCACCTGGGCAGAAACGGCGAAGATAATCAGCATAAAAATCAGTGGTAAACGACGCAATTCAGGCACCCTCTTGTCTGGAGAAATCAAAATTTCGGCCAAGGTAATGTGATTGATTTTTAATCGCTAGCAAGGATTTGTTACTTTGCGAAAAAACATTGTCAAACTCCGCAAAAATTCTGAACGGTGTTTAAATAAGCTTTTAAAATCAGTTATCTAAATTACCCAAGAATCCTTAAGAAATGCTAAGTAATTGCCGAAACAATGATTTCCAAACTTCTGGCACCTACCTGAATCCAAGAGCACTCGGTGATATAGCCCGAAAAGTACAGCACGGAAAAAATGGCAATCTTCCTGCTCGATAGGACAGATCTGTTGTTACGGCAAAGCAAAGCTCCACCAAAAGGGGATATTCCCAGATAGCTTAACTCCCGATATGATCCCCTGATGAAAAGCATAATAAAACACGACTCATCCACCCCTGTTCGCTTGCGCGTTCTTCGTCGAAATGGCTTGGCGAGACAATACCTGTTCAGCGCACTTTTGATTGCGTTGATACCTCTTGCTGTGCTGGCATTCCTATATGACACTCAGTATGTAAAAGCACTCGATAAGGTAACTGAGAGTCGGACAAATGCTCGTCTCGCTGGAGCTGAGAACCTTCTCAGGACATTTCTCCAGGAGAGAATTTACGAACTTGAAGCTCTTGCTGATATCCCTGAGATTTTCGAATGGTTAACGGCGGCCAGACCTGGAGACAAACCAGGAGCAGAAGTCACGACTCTGCTTCGCCAACAGCTTGACAGCCCCCATGTTTATGGAGTCGTTGTCAAACCAGCCACGTTTGAAGAGCCTCTTTGGTATTTAACCCAACCTCTCCTGAACGGAGTAGCCTTAGAAACCCTGCCCGTTACTCCATTTGCCAACGGAAAAGTCATCGGCCCGGCCCTCCCCACTGATGAAAGGCCCGGTTGGTTCATTCTCAGACTCAGCCCCACGGGCCTGATCCCTGCACCTGGAGCTTGGGTTGGCCTGGTCGTCCGACTTGCAAGCCTGACCGATCAAGTGAAGGACCTGAGCCTTCCCGGTTTACAAAGTCCCCTTATCGTCACTCCTCAAAACGTGCCAATAACTGCGGTAGGAAACATTCCTATGCGACCTGCCCCGTCAGCCAAAGACATCAACTCAAACGAGTTCATCGAGGGCTGGCACATAAGACTTCAATGGCTGGGGGACCCGCTTCTGGGCCCCTTGGAGTCCGCCAGATTCGGACTAATTCTTCTAGCTTCCGGTGCGGCGTTAGCAGTCATTCTATTGTCCCGCCATCTTTCCAGGCGATTGGAAAAGCAGGTTACACCTTTGATTGAAGGGGCTGATCGGGTCGCAGGCGGGGATTTTGATACCCCCTTACACACTGAGGGCACAGCGGAAATTGGCTATCTTGCTTTCGCGCTTGAACGTATGCGCCTACGTCTTCGGCGCTTGGTAAAGAGTATGGTCGACGTTGAACGTCGAGCCATATTGGGGCAATTTTCGGCTGGCGTTGCCCATGAAATCAGAAACCCTCTCGCAACAATCAAGACCACTATCCAGGCCCTGTCTCGTAAGGAATCAGATCCAAAGCGCCAAAAGCTCATGGAATCAGTTGATCATGAGATAGATCGAGTCAACGACGTTGTCCAGTTGCTCTTGGATTATGCTCGCCCTAGAGAAGCCAAGGCTGGCAAGGTCGACATTATCGAAGTTGTGGAAACAGTGAAAATCCTCGCCGACGCGGTGGCCCATCGCCATGGAATAGAATTGGTTCAAATCGAACACGACCAAGTTCATGCTTGGGCCGATTCTTCACAGGTCCGTCAAATAGTGATGAATCTGGTAATGAACGCGATTCAGGCAATGGAAGGCATTGGCGGCCGGATCACTATTCGGACCAAACAGCAAGGCTTGGCTGTTTATGTTTCGGTAAGCGACAACGGCCCCGGCGTGAGTGCGGACCACCTAAGTCATCTGACAGAGCCTTTCTTCACAACGAAAACTAACGGCACTGGTCTCGGTCTGGCCATCTGCAGACAGCTCGCCCAAGCCAATCAGGGCAACCTGCGTTTCCAAAGTATTTCTGGCGAGGGCCTGAAGGTAACTCTCAAGCTGCCACTTTATCTGAACAACGAAAACCAGGAATCGATTTAATGCGAAAGCCAACCGTCCTTATCATTGATGACGAGAAAAATCTTGTCAGCAGTTTGATGTTTTCTCTCGAAGAGGAAGGTATGACGGTTTTCGCCGCCTACGAGGGCAAAGACGGACTTGCCGAGATCGAAAACCGAAGTCCGGATGTTGTGCTTCTCGATCTTAAACTGCCAGACCAATCAGGTTTTGACGTTCTGGATCGAATCCAAACCCTATCGGCCCCTCCAATCACCATTATGATTTCTGCCCATGGCGATACTCGCGCTGCTGTCGAAGCCGTAAAAAAGGGCGCACAGGATTACATCACCAAGCCTTTTGACCTTGATGAGCTGATTCTTTTAATTCAGCGCAATCATAAACATCGTCAACTTACTGAGGAGGTGGCCTATCGGCGAGAACGCGAAGCTGATACCCACGGGCTTATTGGTCGCTCCGCGGCCATGCGTAAGCTACTTGAGACAGTCGAGCGGATTGGCAACAGCTCAGCTCGCACAATCCTTCTACAAGGACCATCAGGCAGCGGCAAAACCCTCATAGCAAAGGCTTTGCATTCTACCAGAGACAAAACCGCCCCCTTCGTTGCGGTGAACTGCGCATCCCTGCCAGAGAACCTGCTAGAAGCGGAACTGTTTGGTGCTGAGAAAGGAGCCTACACCGGTGCCGACAAACGTCGAACCGGACTAGTTGAGCTAGCCAATGGTGGCACTCTGTTCTTGGACGAGATCGGAGAGCTGCCCCTGCCTCTACAGGCCAAGCTATTAACCTTCCTGGAAACTCACCGCTTTCGCCCGGTCGGCGGCCAGAAAGAAATTGATGCCGATCTACGCGTCATCGCGGCAAGTAACAGGAACCTACAGACTGAAGCCCAGGCAGGAAAATTTCGCGAGGACTTGTTCTACCGACTGAATGTCATGCCCCTTACAATTCCATCACTTGCTGACCGCAAGGACGACATCCCCATGCTGGCATCAAACTTTGCCTGGGAACTCGCCACACAGGAATCCTGCCAGCCGATCAATCTAACTTCCGAAACTCTCACCAGGCTGTGTAATTACAGTTGGCCCGGAAATATTAGAGAACTGCGCAACACTATTGAGAGACTGACCATCTTATACGCCGGTGAAAGCATTGGCATCGACCGGCTACCTCCAGAGATTATTGGATCAACTTCTCAAGCGAAGAGTTCGGCTGAGGCCGATTACAGGGACCCCATAAATAGCAGCAGTTCATTAGCCAGCGAAATGGCAAAACGGGAGGCTCAGTGTATTTTGGAAGCACTAGCCCAATCCAACGGACGTAAAGGCGATGCCGCAAACTCCCTTGGAATATCCCGCCACGCTCTAAAGCGAAGGATGCAAAAGCTGGGACTTATAGGAGACGAGCTTTGATTCGCATCAATCCCGATCACTTTAGCCGTTGTCGGGCCGTGCTTTTTCTACTGTTGTTTCTCATCTGGTCCGCGCAAGCCAACTCGCTTGAGGCCCTGGGAGCACCCGAGGATACGGCCGATATAACCGTAGGTTGCCTATATCCTATGTCCGGCCGTGCAGGCGTCCTTGGTCGGGATTCGGTGGTCGGCATAAGACTGGCGCTCAAATTCCTTGAACAGAGAGGGGCCCCCGACCTGCCGCGCCTCAGGGTTTTACTGGGTGACACAAAATCAAAACGTTCTACCGCCGTTACGATCGCGGAACGTTTCGTCCACGAGGAGGGAGCCACGTTTCTATGCGGAGTAGTTAACTCGTCGGTCGCCATTCAGGTCACCGAAATAGCGGCTTCTGCAAATGCATTTTTCATTGGTACAGATCACGCTTCGTCCAGGCTCACCGATGAATTTTTCCACGATCGCTATTTCCGTGTAACGAACGACACCCGGCAATCGATGACTGCGGGGGCGCTCTTTGTCAGAGACTACTTTGATGACCACTTGAAGAAAAAACCGCTTCGAATCTCGTACCTGGGTCCAGACTACGAGTATGGTTATCAGGTGTGGGCCGATTTTCGCGAGGCTCTGAATAAATTGGGTGTGGATTATGAGATTGCCGGCACGCTCTGGCCTCGGTTAAGTGAGCCAGACTACAGCCACTACATCAATGAGCTGATCCGACAGAAACCAGACTTGGTCGTGAATAGCCTGTGGGGAGGGGATTTCGTCGCTTTCGTCACCCAGGCTACTGACACCCGGCTGTTTGATGTTTCCCGCTTCGCGAACTTTGAAAAAGGTGGCGATTACGAGATTTTTGCTCACTTAGGCGATCGCATGCCTCTTGGTTTGTTACTCGCATCCCGGCATCACAACAACTGGCCAGAAACTGATTTTAATCGGTGGTTTGTCCAGGAGTTTCAGCGGCAGGCCGGTTACTATCCCTCCTCCGGGGCGCAAGGCGCGTTCACCGGCATACTTGCAATTGCCGAGGCCGCTCGCCAGGTAAGCGGCGACTACGGAAATCTCGAAGGCATTGAGCGAGCTTTCGAAAATTTGAGCCTGACTACGCCAGAGGACCCGCCCGGTTTCCAATCCTCGATGGATCCGGTTACTCATCAGATCCGCCAAGTAATGGCGATTGGTGAGACGGTAGAGGATCCTCGCTATCCTCCAGCGAACGTAATGCTCGGTAATTGGCAAATCTATTACCCGTCTGATTACGAGCAAGTTCACTCGGCAAGAGAATGAGCGAAAACCGCTCATTTACGCTCGCCCAACATGAGCGGATTTCGCTCATCCAATTCAGAAAATCTCACGCAGAGATATTTTTTTTAAAAAACAGCATCTTAAGAAGGTAGAAATTCTGGCATAGGGCGTGCAGACATACACAGGCCGGCTTGAAAAACGTCGGGCAGGACACCGGAAAAAAACAATACTGGTTGTCCAACCAAACGACACAAGAACAACAGTCTGGAGATCTGATATGAAACGTCCCCTGCTTACCGCAGCGACGGTCGCCTGTGCCATGACTACAGGTGCCATGAGCCTCAACGTTTACGCTAATGAAGAATACAAACTGGGCCTTGTAACCTTTCTCTCAGGCGCCGCTTCCGGGCCTTTCGGAATTCCCGCCAAGAACGCTGCTGACCTGGTAATCGATGCCATCAACGACGGCACCCTGCCCGCACCTATTGAGGGTAAGGGAATTGATGGTCGAATGATTACACCTGTCTATGTTGACGAGGCTGGCGGTGCAACGAAACAAACCTCAGAGTTTCGAAACCTCGTTGAACGCGATGGCGTCGATGCAGTCGTAGGCTACATCTCTTCCGGCGACTGTCTCGCCATCCCAGCGGTCGCTGAAGAACTCAAGATGCTGACCGTATTGTTCGACTGCGGCACGCCCCGAGTTTTCGAGGAAGCTGACTACGAGTATGTTTTCCGCACCCACTCTACCGCCAGCATGGACAACATCGGGGCGGCTCGCTACGTGCACGAAAACGTTCCCGACCTGGAATCTGTCGCAGGCATCAACCAGAACTACTCCTGGGGTCACGACAGCTGGCGCGATTTCACCGAGACTCTAAAGGTTCTGCGTGGCGGCGATCTTGAGATCACGACAGAACAGTTCCCCAAACTGTTTGCCGGTCAGTACGGCGCCGAAATTTCTGCTCTTCAGGTTAACTCCGCAGATGTGATCCACACCTCTTTTTGGGGTGGAGACACTGACGCATTCGTCCTCCAGGCGGCCGCTCGTGGTCTGCTGGCAGACAATCAGGTTATCTTCACCGCAGGTGAAACTGCTCTGAACAGTCTGGGCGATCATCTGCCAGACGGTGCGATCATTGGTGCCCGCGGTCCCTTCGGCCCCTTCGCACCAGAGAGCGAACTTAACACTTGGTTCCAAACCGAGTTCACTGAGCGTTTCGGCACACCGCCGACTTTCCCTGCCTACCACATGGCCCATGCGCTGATTGGCCTCAAGCTGGCTCAAGATAAGGCTGGAGTTGGTGCCTCTACCGAAGAGGTGATCACTGCCTTTGAAGGTCTCGAATTTGACGGCCCAGGCGGCCGGGTTGAGATGAGCCGTGGTAAGGGCCATCAGGCTGCAACAGAGATGGTCTACGGTCGCCTAAAACGAGTAGACGGTGAAATCACCTTTACCGACATTACCCGCTACCCTGCAGATTGCGTCAACCCGCCGGAAGGCGCAGAGACTGTAGAGTGGATCAAAGCCGGCATGCCAGGTGCCGAGTGCAACTGAGCCCACTGACCTAGCAACATGCTCATCGGGACCGTCCGGTCCCGATGAGACTTTCCAACGATCTTTCGCACCTCCCCGACCGGTAGATGGCCCGGACGGCAGGCGAGGTCTGTGCAAAGCATCGGGAGTCTTACAATGAAACAACTTCTTGCAATACTGGTGGATGGCTCGGTCTACGCCTCATGGCTGTTCATCATTTCTGCCGGTCTAACCCTGATTTACGGGGTCATGCGCATACTCAATATGTCCCATGGCAGCTTTTACGCCCTCGGTGCGTACTCGGGTGCTGCCATGGTTGGCTGGTATTTTTCTACCGGCTCTGTTCCCTGGTTCAGCTTCGTCGCACTGATCGCCGCCGCCCTTGTCGCCGGCATTTCCGTGGGGCTCTTGGTTGAACGAGGCCTTCTGCGATTCATGTACGGCAGGGACGAGGTCGTCATGATCCTGGTCACCTATGGCGTCCTGCTCATCATGGAAGATGCCATCAAGCTAATCTGGGGGGTTGAACCCTACTTTGCTTACCAACCCTACACCCTGCTGGGCCGAACCAAGTTCGCCGGATTATCCTTCGCCAATTACGATTTCATGCTTATCGGCGTGAGTATACTGATCGGTCTCGCACTCTGGTATGGCCTGAACCGTACCCGCAACGGAAAACTGCTTCGAGTAGTCATTCACGATCGTGAAATCGCCAGCGCACTCGGCATCAACGTTGCCCGAATCTTCACCATTACCTTTCTGATTGGAGCTGGTATCGGATCACTCGCTGGAGCTCTGACTGCCCCTGGGCTCTCCGTAGTGCCAGGCATGGGCATAGAGGTCATTGTACTTGCGTTCGCTGTGGTCGTGATTGGAGGCCTTGGAAGCATTACCGGTGCTCTGGTCGGTGCCCTGATCGTTGGCATGGCGCGAGCTGCGGCCGTGCATCTGTATCCAGAGGTTGAGCTGTTCGTTATCTACGCGGTCATGGGGCTCGTGTTGGCATTTCGCCCACAAGGCCTGTTTGCCGTTGCCAACGCGAGGAAAATCTGATGAAAACAAGATCCCTAGCGCTTTTATTCGTACTCGGGTTGGTAGTCATTGCAGGCGGCCTCCTGCTACCGCAGTGGATGTCCTACCTTTTTACCATCGCGATGGGCAAAGGCCTCGTAGTACTCGGCCTGGTGCTTCTCATGCGCGCTGGCCTGGTTTCCTTTGGCCAAGGCCTGTACTACTGCGTAGGCGCATACGTTGCCGGCATGCTGACCCAGTTCGTGGGAGTCACTGACATTCTGGTCATCATGCTTGCGTCTGTTGCCGTCAGCGTTGCCATAGCAGCCATCATCGGCCTGCTACTGTGTCGCTATCGAGAGATATTCTTCGCAATGTTTTCGATGGCGTTCTCGATGATTCTGTATGGCTTGCTGGTGCGCAATCAGTTCCTTGGGTCTACTGATGGTTTTAACGTTGCCAATCCCAGCCTATTGGGTTGGACTCCGGGTGCTGAAGCTTCATCAGACCTGGTTCTGATTGTCGCAGTAATCCTCGTAATCGTTCTTGGAGCTGTCGCATGGCGGTACCTGAAATCTCTATCGGGTTACGCCGGTGAGGCCGTTCGAGAAAACGAAATTCGGTTGGAGTATCTGGGCGGCTCTGTGTTCCGTGTGGTGTATGTAAAGTACATAATCGCGGCGGCCCTGGCTGCTATTGGCGGCACTATTACCGCTCTGGTAAGCGGTCACGTAGATCCAGAGATGGCGTATTGGACCACTTCAGGCGAGTTTGTATTTATAGCGCTGATGGGTGGGACCGCTCATGTTGCAGCCCCGATCGTTGCAGCCGTTCTGTTTGAGGCCCTGCGCACTTATGCGTTCGCCGTGTCGCCTTACACCTGGCAAATGATTCTGGGCTTTGCCCTGCTGGCAATCATCCTGTTCATGCCATCCGGTCTGTGGTCTCTGGTTGAACGATTCCAAAACAAGAAAGCGAGGAAAACGTCATGAGCGCTTTGTTGAAAACGGTCAATCTGGAGCGAACGTTTGGCGCAGTCACTGCTGCCACCGACATCAATGTTGAACTGAATACAGGCGAGGTAGTTGGAGTTATCGGCTCCAACGGGGCTGGCAAAACCACCTTCATCAATATGGTGACGGGCTATATCCAGCCGTCCGGTGGCGACATTCTCGTGCGCGGTAAATCCATCATCGGGAAGTCACCCAGGGACGTCTCGTTGGCGGGCGTTGGTCGCTCCTTTCAGGTGCCTCAACTATTCCAGGAACTGACGGTTTTGGAGAATATGCTGATTGCGTTCGGTTTCTCCGTCGACCGCAAATTGAGCTTTCTTAAGCCTCTCAGATCCAGGGAAAAAGTCGAAAAGGCCCGTGCTGTACTCCGCGAATATGAAATCGAGCAGTACGCGGAGGAGGTTGTCTCTACTCTGCCCCAAGGAGTTCGCAAACTGTTGGACATTGCCATGGCAATGCTCGCTGAGCCAGGGTTGATGCTGCTGGATGAGCCAACCTCAGGCGTTGCCATCGAGGATAAATTCTTACTGATGGATACCGTCATGGCGGCTGTCCGGAAAAGTGATGCTGCAACAATGTTCGTCGAGCACGATATGGAAGTCGTTCTGCGTTACGCCGACCGAGTTCTCGCGTTTTACGACGGCCGGGTTCTCGCGGATGGTCCGACCCAAACCGTTTTGTCTGACGCCAAAGTCCAGGAATTGGTGGTTGGGCATCACCTCGATCTTAGCGAAAACGAGGCCAGCACCAGCAAGGAGTCTGCCCATGTTAGAACTTAAAAATGTCACTACGGAGATTGCCGGTACCACTATTCTCCGTGACGTCAACTTTTCCGTCAGTAAGGGTTCTATGGTCGGGCTGATTGGGCGCAACGGCGCCGGAAAGACGACCTCACTCCGATCCATTATGGGCCTCATCAAGCCGAAAGCGGGCCAGGTACTGATCAATGGCGAGGACATGACCAATCAGGGTTCTTATGAGCGCGCAGGCATGTCCATTGGCTATATGCCAGAAGATCGACGTCTCGTACCTGATCTGACGGTCGAAGAAAACATCATGGCGCCAGCATGGGCCTGCCAACTCGTTAACGCAGAAGCCAGACTTGCCTGGATCTACGAAATGATGCCAGAGGTAGAGTCCTTCTCCGATCGACGAGCGCTCCAGTTATCCGGCGGTCAGCAAAAGCTCGTTGCCCTGGCCCGAGCAATGATGACTGGAACCAACTTGCTGCTACTGGACGAACCATTCGAGGGCGTCGCACCGGCACTGTCCAGACGACTCGCCAGTGTCTTGAGCACTCTCAAAGATGAAGGCCTAACCGTGTTGCTGTCTGAATCGGATCAATCACATTCCGCAGATCTAGTCGACAAAGCCTTTCAGATCGAACGTGGAAGCGTCGAACCGATTGCGTCGCTGACTTAGGAGGAACAAATGACTGCATTTACGTTTAACACAACCAAAAGCGTTATTTGCGAACCCGGCGCGATCAAGCGCCTCGGGCAAATCGTCAAAGAGCACATGGGCAAAAAGGTACTGCTAGTTACAGATCCCGGGCTGATCAAAGCGGGACTGCTCGACGTGGCTACAACGTCCCTCAACGAGGCAGGCGTGCGATATGAGCTATTCGATGGAGTGGTTGCCGACCCGCCTGTATCGGTCGTAGAGGCAGCGCTAGCTGACGCGCTGGAAGCAGGGGTAGATGGTGTTATTGGATTTGGTGGCGGCTCATCCATGGATGTTGCCAAACTAATTGCGCTTCTTATTGGCGGCGGAGAAAAGCTTGACGACGTGTATGGTGTTGGACAGGCTAAAGGCCAACGTTTACCACTGATTCAAATTCCAACCACAGCAGGAACAGGCTCAGAGGTCACCCCGATCTCAATAATTACTGTTGGTGAAACTGAGAAAAAAGGCGTTGTTGCGCCTCAGCTGCTTCCTGACATCGCTCTTCTGGATGCCGAGTTGACACTCGGGCTTCCGGCTCACGTGACCGCGGCTACCGGAATCGATGCCATGGTTCATGCAATCGAAAGCTATACGTCAGCTTCAGCAAACAACAATCCAGTTTCCAAGGCGCTCGCTCGCGAAGCCCTCCGCTTGCTCGGAGCCAATATCGAGACAGCCGTGAAGGATGGCAGCAATGTCAAGGCTCGCTCTGACATGCTGCTCGGAGCGATGCTTGCCGGCCAAGCTTTTGCCAACTCGCCCGTAGCTGCAGTGCATGCTCTGGCCTACCCGATCGGCGGAATTTTCCATGTACCCCATGGCCTTTCCAACGCACTGGTGCTGCCTCACGTCATGCGTTTTAACGCGGAGACTTGTGACAAAGCCTATGCAATTCTGGCGACCGATGTCTTTCCGGATATGGCAACTGCACCTGTCGATCAGAGGGTTAATCAGTTCATCGACCGTCTTGAGGCTCTAAGTGCTGATCTGGGGCTAGAGCAAACTCTGCGTGAGGTCGGGATTGGGGAGTCAGATCTGGCCACCTTGGCTTCAGATGCCATGAAGCAAACTCGGCTGCTTGTGAACAACCCCAGGGAAGTGTCTGAAACTGATGCCTTGGCAATCTACAAGGCCGCTTTCTGATTCGGTCAAATTTTTAATTGATTGAGGTTACTCATGTCTCTTGAATTAAAGAATCGCGAACTTCTGCGCGAACAGGCATATATCAATGGCCAATGGATAATGGCTAAATCGGGGAAGACTTTTGCCGTGACCAATCCGGCCAACGGTGATCAGTTGGCAACGGTGCCGGACATGGATGATACCGACACTCGTGTAGCGATTGAGGCGGCAGAAGCCGCCTGGCCGGCATGGCGTTCCACCCCGGCCAAAGAACGAGCCAACATACTGCGCAAATGGTTCAATCTACTCATGGCCAACCAAGAGGATCTTGCTCGTCTGATGACCGCTGAGCAAGGAAAGCCTCTGGCGGAATCCCGAGGCGAAGTTGGTTACGGTGCAAGCTTTATCGAATGGTTCGCCGAGGAAGCGAAACGGGCCTACGGCGATGTCATACCAGGGCATGGAAAGGACAAACGCATTGTTGTCATCAAACAACCGGTTGGTGTAGTCGCGGCTATCACTCCGTGGAACTTTCCGATAGCGATGATTACTCGTAAAGTTGCGCCAGCTCTCGCTGCGGGCTGCCCTGTAGTGGTGAAGCCCGCCGAGGATACACCTCTCTCCGCACTGGCCATCACCGCACTGGCGGAAGAAGCCGGTGTACCGGCCGGTCTGATCAACATCATCACATGTTCCAAACCTAATGCAGTCTCTGTCGGTAGCGAGCTGACAGGTAATCCTATTGTGCGCAAGGTTTCGTTTACCGGATCTACGCCGGTCGGAAAGCTCCTGATGCGACAAGCGAGCGACACCGTCAAAAAGGTCAGCTTGGAACTTGGTGGCAATGCCCCCTTCATTGTTTTCGATGATGCCGATTTGGATGCGGCTGTTGCAGGCCTTATGGCCTCGAAATACCGCAACACAGGACAGACCTGCGTCTGCGCAAACCGAGTTTACGTTCAGGCAGGCGTGTACGACGCCTTTACCGAAAAGCTGAAAACTGCAGTCAGCAAAATGGTGGTTGGTCCCGGCCTCAAAGGCGAAACCCAGCAGGGCCCCCTCATCAACGATGCGGCGCTCGCGAAGGTGAAGCGACACATTGAAGACGCTACATCGAAGGGGGCTAAGGTTGCCTTGGGTGGCCGAGCTCATTCCCTAGGCGGAACCTTCTTTGAACCAACAATTCTCACTCACGCTACTCAGGAAATGCTGATCGCCCGAGAGGAGACCTTCGGGCCGGTTGCGCCGTTGTTCAAGTTTGAAACCGACGACGAGGCAATCTCCATGGCAAACGATTCCGAGTTCGGCTTATCAGCCTATTTTTACAGCCGCGATATCCATCGGGTATGGCGCGTGGCGGAAGAACTGGAATCAGGAATGATTGGCGTCAACGAAGGCATTATCTCTACAGAAGTGGCTCCATTTGGCGGGGTAAAGGAAAGCGGCCTTGGCCGGGAAGGCTCCCACTACGGTCTGGACGAATACATGGAGCTTAAATACCTGTGCCTGGGCGGAATGAAATAAATCCCAAATAAACCAGGGCGCCCCAATGTCAGGAATCGAGGCGCCCAAAATCATACTCCTGGAGGGCCAAGGTGAATCGACAGGATTTCTCGGTTTTCTACCCCGTCTACACCCGCTGGATGGACAACGATGTATACGGACACGTGAACAACGTTACCTATTACTCCTATTTCGACTCAACGATTAATCGATACCTAATAGAGCGGGGTGGCCTCGATATTCACTCGGCCAAAATAGTGGGCTATGTCGTTAGCTCATCCTGCCAATTCCGACGCCCCGTTGCATATCCCGATTCAATTTCAGTCGGTCTCAGGGTCTCGAAGCTTGGAAACAGTTCCGTTACTTATGAGTTAGGTATTTTCAGAGAATCGGAAGAAGAAGCCGCAGCCCATGGTCAAGTGGTGCACGTTTTCGTGGACCGTGACCAAAATTGCTCTGTAACCATGCCTGCGCAAATTCGCCACTGCCTTAATGAAATCTTGGCCGCCCAAGTTAGTGCAGAAGAAATTTGAAACTCTCCCGAGGATAGAAAATGAACAGTTCATTCGCCTATGCCCTGCTCATGCTGGTCGCGGGGATAGGAATACCCGTGATGGCAACGCTTAACGGTGGACTCGGTATAAAACTTCAGAGTCCTGCCCTTGCCGCAACCATTCTTTTTACAGTTGCATTAGTTTTGGCAACATCCTATTTGATCATCACGGAAGGATTCCCTAATAGGATATTTGTTGAAAATGTTCCTTTTTACTTTTATCTCGGAGGCTTCTTTGTCCTATTTTATATATTGACAATCACTTGGGTTGCACCTCGTTTTGGCATATCCAATGCGGTTGCTTTTGTATTGCTGGGACAGCTCATCGCAATGAGCCTTATTGATCATTTTGGTTTAATGGGCGTACAGAAATTTACTTTGAGCATTAAGAGGCTCTCTGGGCTGGGGATGATGACTCTTGGCGTTTTCTTGGTCTTAAATCGGATTCCTGGCGCAGAAAACTGAGAATCACTCCTCATCAATTCCGTTTTCTATATCCGATAAAATTTGGCTCCAATATTCATCAAGCATCGGCATCACATTGCAGAATAACGCGGCTAAAACTACCGATAAGAATATTTTCCGTCGAAAATAATCGGATACTATCGGATAGACAACACTAAACGCAGTCAATGAATCTGTGTCAGTGTCAAAACCCGCGAACGCCGACGAAAGAATAACCAGCGAGACAGTTGCTATAGCGCCGACCGACACCATCTTGATAACCTTTGACGAAGAAGTGGCTCTGATGACTCTCAAGAGAATTTCAATTTTCATGGTTGGGCTTCCTTCTGTGTTTGTTTCCACCATATTTACACAGATGCGGAAACCTCCAAATTCACCATAGCTCGATAGCATGCGGGTTAATTTCTCATTAGCTAAACGCAAAAACCGGAGGACGATTATGGATCTCATTTCAGGATTCATCGGTTTTTCATCATTTTTCCTTTCACTCCTGACTATCGGCCTGCTCGGCTACTGGCAATCTGACAGGCTTGAAGCGTGGGTGAAGGGAAAAATCAGTAAATCACGCCAGAAATAAACCCGCGCCCATTACAGCTCACACTGATTACTCACCAGAGTGTCGAATGCGACGCCGCTGTGCGCCCACAAGGAAAATTGTCTTTTAGCGTGGTTCTTGTACGCTCCCAGTGCGCACAGAGACGTCGCTACGATGTCGTTTCCGACGCACAAAATTCATTAAAATCAGTCTCTTGACAAGACCGAGGAACAAATCTAGCGTATATAGTAACGGCACCGTAAACCGGATGCCTTAAAACGCTAGCTGGGCACGCTTCGGCAAGACAGCAATCGCAACATTTCCAGCCTTGTTCAAGGCCCTACCACTTAACTTTGGAGTCACGGCTCCGAAGCCATCATCAAAACAACGGGCTTGTCACCCTTTCGACCGAAGGTACTGCCCCGGCGAAACCCACAAACCGCTTATTCAAGAAATCCATCAGAGACGTTATTTTGGTTTAAAGACAAAATTTCGTGGTTTCAATAAGATATCGGATAAATCCGTGAGATTTTTCGTACGGAAACCTACGGAACCCGCATATCCAACCTCAAAGGGCCCCACTTTCAGCCAGTAAAGTGCCTGCGATCCAAGGTCGCAGGGCGTGGGTGCTTTCGCGGCCCAGAGCCACGACGGCGTTGCATGACCCCAGCCAAACGCGGAAACGTCCTGACAATTGACATCGAAACTGGCAGGTGCCGGCCGTGTGATCGGTAACGCATACCATCCAACACTGACCATCAGGTTTCAGCGGGGAGCCAGCATCACTTTCTAATTCATTATTGGAGGATTTTTATGAGCAGAGAAAAGTTGATCGCGATAGCGAGAGACAAATTAAAAGCTTTAGTTCGGCAGAAAACCCTTTCGTATTCATCGTACGGAACACTGATTGATCGGTGGATTGTATTTATTGAATTCCTCGTGGACAGGAAAAGCGTTTTAAAAATCGAGGACATAGACCGGGAAACTGTCATCTCCTTCGGGAAAAGCCTGACAGACGCAACGCCGGCGTATGCCCAGAACCTGGTATCCGCAGTGAATACGGTGATGACAGCCTTTCATGTCGGTGCCTGGGACACTGTTAGCGCAACTCGGGAGTGTGGAATACCTCGTCGGGACAATGTAAGGGTGGTCCCACCCGGCGGAATGGACGAGCAGGAGTTCAGGCAAGCCATGATTGCGCTGGATAGAAGGGGATTAGCGAGAGGGAGAGTGGTGGCAGAAGCCGCCAGGTATTTTGGTCTTCGGGCCAAGGAGGCCAGTTTGATGAATTATCAGGAAGCTTTGGATTCTGCATTGTCGAAACATCAAATATCGGTTATTTCCGGAACCAAAGGCGGGCGGCCACGGGATGTGCCAATAACAAATGCCAGGGAACAGTTGAGAGTCCTGGAAATGGGCTCGGCTGTCCAGGGAAGCCATTTCTCTATTATTCCAGAAGATATGACTTGGAAAACCTTTCGCATAGGCGAAATAGAAAAAACACGCGCGACCCTTAAGCCGTATGAAATATTGACAATAAGAGATCTGAGAGCCGTCTATGCCTGTCTCCGATATCAAAGTTTAACCGGAATCCCGGCACCGATATTTGGAGGAAAATTGAAAGGCCAACTCGACAAGCAAGTGCGCAAAATTATTGGAGAAGAGCTTGGCCATAGCCGACTTGACGTCACCAACTCTTATCTCGGTAAAAATAATGGCAAAGAAACCTAACAGTTCAGAATCGCTTCATTTCCGACTCCAACGATATGCGAAGAAGGGTGGAAAGATTCACCGCAAGGAGAAAGTCAAAAAAGTTTATCGTTTTATAAAATTTTGCGGGTGCCCGGGTGCACAAATTGGCAACAAGCATGTAAAACGATTTTTTTCTGAAACCAACTACAGACCCAAAACCCAACTGGATTATTTTTACGCAATATGTCTCCTTTGGGAGGAGCTAGGGCGAAGCAGACCACCGCCAAGACCTCCCTCCGCCCAAGACAAGACTCAGTAGCAGGTCCAGAACTATTTTTAATCTAGTTGTGCCCCTTAAACCATCCCCTCTGCACCAGGTGTTCTGGATCTTCAGGCCATGAACTGCAATTTGTCTTGGTCCGACGCAGAGGGGTATTATTGCCCCCAATTTGCTCCGCACTCCAATTCCGGGAAAGTCTGCATCATGAAAACATTGCTCATTTTTATGACTGTGATTATGTCATCTGTCTCAGCCATCGCAATCGGGGCACCCGCACTGGAAATTAGCAGCGGTGACCAAAAGCTGATCCTGGACCGCGAAGAGCTTGAAGCATTCCCGCAAACCACCGTCATCACCCGAAGCCCGTATTTTGATGGTGAAGTCGCCTTTTCCGGTCCGACCTTAAAGCGCATCATTGAGAATTTTGGACTCTCCGGTGAAACACAAATAACGTTTCGCGCCCTGAACGACTATCAAGTGAGCGGAAACCTTGAAGAAGTGCTGGGTCTCGATGCGATCATCGCGACTCGCATCAACTCCAACCTCATGTCCATTCGTGAGCGTGGTCCGTTCTGGATTATCCTGCCCTTGTCCGATAGACCAGAGCTTGACGATGAGAACTACCACCGTTTCATGGTCTGGCAGCTCAATGCAATACGACTTGAAAAGCAGTAGCAATCGACTGAACACACTACTCACCGCCCGTTCACCGAACCTTCTAATCCTTTGACTCGCTTGTCCAATAGCCTTGTCCTGTGCCTTCTTATTAGCGGCGAACCTGATAAACTAACAGTGGATTTTAGAGTGCTCTCATGTCGCTGTAACCGGGGTTGGACGCCAAATAAGATGAAATTGCAGGCATACTTGATATTCTGGCTTTTAATCCTCTTTCTAACGTCGACCCAAGCAGGATCAGCTGACGGCAAAAATGTCTTGACCTTCGGCGTTGTTCCTCAGGAATCCTCTAGCAAACTGGCTGAGCAGTGGACTCCCCTCATGAACTACCTTACGGAACATCTAGGGAAGCCAGTCAGGTTTGCGACGGCCCCCGATATTCCGACTTTTGAAAAGCGCGTCATAAACGGGGAATACGATATCGCCTATATGAATCCATACCATTATGTGGAATTCAGTGATAATCCGGGCTATCAGGCGATTGCACGAGAAGCTGTCAAACGTATTCACGGAATCGTTGTAGTCCGTCAGGCAAGCGAAATCAAAACTTTAGCAGGCCTTGAGGGTTCAACAATAGTCTTTCCAGCTCCAGCGGCATTCGCCGCAACCATCCTCGTGAGGGCTGAGCTCGAAAAGCTCGGAATCTCATACACTCCTAAATTTGTCTCTTCACATGAGTCAGTTTACCTGAATGTTCAAAAAGGATTTGCTCTTGCGGGCGGTGGCATCGAACGAACCCTGGATTCAGCACAAAAAGAAGGTCTTCGAGGCGTCAGAGTACTCTGGCGTTCCGAAGGTTTCACCCCCCATGCTATTGCAGTTAACCCTCAGTTGGCTCAGGAATCCGCCAACCTGCTTCAACGCGCACTGGTCAATTTAGCTGACTCCGGATCGGGACGGGAAATCCTTGAGGGGGTAAATTTACAGCCACTTACCTCCGCGGAACACGCTGACTGGGATGATGTACGCGGCCTCGGTCTTGACTTCATACACATTGAGGCGGATCAATGAAACTCTCGATCAGAGAGCAAGCCGTATTGGGCATCGGGTTAATTGAAGTTTTTATGCTTCTTGTTTTGTTGTATTCGGTCTTCCACTTTATCGACCGATCTAGCGCCGAGGAAATAGACCGAAGAGCCCATTCCATTGCACAAATTTTCGCTGCAACCACCGCTGATGATGTTCTTTCACTGGACCTGGCTTCTCTCAGGTCATTTGTTGACCAGGCTGCCCAGACACCGGAGACAGCGTTCGCTAGAATAATTGACTACAATGGGCACCTCCTGGCAGAGGCAGGCGACCCTGACGCCCTTATGCAAGCATTTCAGCCGGGAAATGAAGCCGCGGCTCTACCTGATATCTATATGGCGAAAGCAGATATTATAAAAGCGGACCAGTCTTACGGCTCCGTTGAGGTCGGACTTGACCTACGGAACCAAAAGCAGGAAATCGCGACCATTAAAGGCCAGAGCCTTTTCATTGCCGCTTTGGAGGTTCTTGCTGCGGCTGCCTTTTCCATCGCTGCCGGGTATTATCTTGTCCGCCGCCTTAATAAAATTCGACATGTTTTAGAAGAGGCGAATCTTGGGCATTACCAGACCAAAGTCGCCGACAACCGGTATGATGAAGTGGCCGAGGTGGCATCTGAAATCGATCGACTTACTGATCGGATTACCTGGGAGAAAGAGACAAGAGATCGGAAGATATCCGAGCTCGAAGACATTAACCACCTTTTACATCAGAAGTTGGCAGAGCTGCATAGAATGAGACGGTAACCAACGTTCTTGTCCCGCCCACACTAGTTCGATTGGGTCACCCTTGCATGATGCGTATTTTCACGCTGATTCTCGCGAAAGACATGATAGAGAGCTTCAACAGGTATCGATTTACCTTCCTCATTCATGCGCTTCCAAAGCAACTTGAATTGCCTGCGAGAGGGTACCTGATTCTTTTTTTCCTGGACATCTTTCGGCCTTATGTCGAAGCGTCTACCCCAGAGTTCGACGGCTGTAATCCACGATTCAGTCAAACCTCGCTTTGCAGTAATGGGTATTCTTCTCGGATTGCGAGAGTCATTAACCACAAAATAACAGTACCAGCGCCTGTTCTTCTGATATTGACCAATACCGAGCGTAATCCCCTGGAATCCTACACCTCTATACGGTTTTGTCTGCTGACTGTTACAACGTAAAAAATCGATGTAATTGAGAGCCGCAGCGCGCGCGCCCCACTTTGCATGATAATAGTGCGCCCTAAGGCGCTGGTAGCGCCGCCACAGATCAGGGTCTACCCCCTCGAAGTGGCATCGGGCACTGAAGTTCTTTTGAAACTTTTTTCCCCTGATAAACACCACCACCCGCCAACCACAAAACACCGCATCCTCGCACACAAAACGAATTGCCATGACCGCATTACCGACTTTTTGTTATTGAACCTCACTCTCGAGGATATATCCCACACCGTAGATTGGCTTAAGGCGTAAGCCATAAGATCCATCGAGCTTTAATCGCTTACGAATCCGTGAAATATGCGTGTCCAGCGTCCGGGTAGGTCTGGTCTTACCATCACCCCATAAATAGTTGTAGATACTTTCTCTAGAAAAGACTGAATCGGTGTTTCCATAAAAGAACAGGAACAGCTCAAATTCTTTATCATTGAGCTTAACTGGATCGCCATTGACGAGAACAACCTTTTCGCGGACCTTGATCGAATAATTGACGCTACTACGCGATTGAGTAATTTCAAAATAACGACGCCTTGTCACCGCCGACACTTTCGTAAGAAGTGCGTTCATATCATAAACATCATCAAGAAAGTCGTCTGCCCCACTGCTGACCGCACGCAAGAGCCTATTTCGGCCAATGCTTTTGTCCGTTGAGACGGCAATCAGGTATGGGCTCCAGCCCACACTCATTCGAATCTTGAAAATCAATAAAGAACTCAAATCCTGCTCTTCTGATTCAACGTCAAGGAGGATCAGGTCGTAGTTCTTAGTGATAGGTGTTTGATCGTTAATATCGAACTCCAGGCTGTCTATGTCGTGACTCGGAAGATCGATCAGATCCATCAAAAAATCTTTCCATCCTTTATTGCTGGACAATACTGCTATATTCATACGTGAAAACCTGGTCGAGCCTATCTATTATTTATTGATCAGGCATTTGTCCGAATAAAACTCATCATTTCCCGAGTTTTTCGATCAAACGCATTAAGACGCTGCCGATGCTGAAAAGCACGTTTTTCTGCGCGCTTCTGCGCCTGAAGAATCAGAAAAGTCATCAACCCATTAGCAAGCAAGCCATGTTTTATGGCCGAGTTCAGAGGTTTGAGCCAACGCGGCAGGTGCCTTGCGAGCAGCTCGTCATCCGCAGCAGCGAGAGGTAAAACTTCGCCCGGATTTCCCTGCCGGCCAGTCCGTCCGAACAGTTGCCAGTCAATACGGGTGGACTCATGAGGTTCAAGCATCAGGACAACCAGTCCCCCATTGTCCAGTACGTCCTTATCGACCTTGATGTCCGTGCCCCGGCCGGCCATGTTCGTCGCTACGGTTATAGAAGAGCGCCGCCCTGCTCTCGCTATCACTTCCGCCTCTTTTTTATGATTCTTAGCATTAAGGATCTCGCAGGCGACGCCGCAATCCCGAAGAGCAAGGTCAAGCCGTTCGCTGTCTTCAATGTTCCGGGTACCCACGAGAACCGGTATCTGGCGCTCGTGGAACTGGAGAATTTCCTGTACGACGGCCTGCCATTTGGCCTCATTGGTCTGAAACGCTCGATAAGGACGAACAACCCGCTTGGGCTCCAGTCTCGGAGGGATCCTGAGAGTGTGAACTCGATAGTTGAAATAGATTTCGGTTTCGATGTTCTGCAGTGTGCCGCTGGCTCCTGCCATTCGGTGGTATAGCTTGAAATAATTCTGGAAACTCATTCTCGCCAGAATTTTATTCGGATCCGTTAAGGGCACGCCCGCTCGTGCTTCCACGGCCTGGTGCAACCCATTGCTCCACGAGCGGCCAGGCATAAGCCGTCCTGTGCCCTCATCGACGATCACCACCTTGTCATCATCGATAATGTAGTGGTGGTCTCGCAAAAATACGTCACGAGCCTGGATCGCTTGCTGGAGGATCTCGCGCCGGCGATCTGGATGCTGCCAAAGAGGAGGTAACAAATCGATAAGTGATTCCAGGCGTTGCTCACCCTCGGAGGTATACTTGACTTCGCGGTGAACGGGGTCGATCCAATAGTGACGACCGGATTCCAGATGATCAGCGATTTCTTTCGCGGCAGTAATCCCACGCTGCAATTCAGGGTCTGGCTGCGGGCCAGAGATGATAAGCGGTGTGGAAGCATCGTCGATCAGGATGCTGTCGGCCTCATCAATGATGACCGAGTGCAGCCCTCGCATTTTAAGGGTCGTCGATGCCTTCCCTTGCAGGTAACCAACCGTCAGGCTAAGACGGTTAACAGTCCTTTCACCAGCAGCAAGGGTATCCTTCAGATAATCGGCAAGGAATTGATTAGAGGTGCCATAAACAATATTGGCGGTGTATTCTTCGGTCTGTGATTGCTGAGTCTCGGAGTCAAGGTAACGGCTAGTCAACTGACATCGCTTGAACAAAGGCTCCAGCTCTGTAACGTCCCGTTTTGCCAGATATTCGTTTGCGGTCACTACATGACAAGGCTTGCCACACCAGGCGAACAAAATAGCCACGAGGCCCAGCCCTAGTGTCTTGCCCTCTCCCGGCGCCAGCTGAACCAATTGGCAATCCACCATGGCCAACACACAGAGTAGTTGGACATCGTATGGACGTTGTCCGAGTTCGCGCGTGCACAACTCTCGCAGAACAGCCAGCGCCTGATACAGAAGCTCTCTGTCTTCACGGAACAGACGGTCGTTCCGAGCGCTTGCCCGGAATCGACCCAGAGTTTCGTTGATATCTGAATCTTCAAGATTAGACGCCCAACTCTCCCTCTCGTTTACCAATGTCACCTGCTCACGGTATTGACGAATCAATCGAGATTCCCTCAGTCGATGAGAAGCGACTCGAATATGAGAGATCAAGCGATATTCACGGCGCACGTCTGTTCTCGGTTCGCAGTAATGCAGACCGCTTAATCCGCCACTGACATATGAAGACATCAGATCAGGTACCGTTGCTGAAGGAGCTGCTGCAGATAGCGTTGTAACTGCCAGGCAGCACTTTTCGGCTCCAAATGGATGCGGAGCTGGCCAATGGCACCGTCAAAATATCGAAGGCCGCTGATATCCGGGAGTTTTGCAGAAACCTCGAAGAAGGCGTCTTTTGAGACCAGCCGCCCCATGCTGTCCGATTCCGCAACGAAGTCACCACCGCCATTGATGCTCAGTGCCAGCGAGGGCAATTCAAATTGCTGATAGGGAATCAGCCGGAGATCCTGACTCCTAATGGTCTTCTCGGCCTGTCCCGAGAGACGAATCTCGGCTGTTTCGATTGCCTGCTGAAACAACTGATCCGCCTGTGTTTGTTTCACCAAGGCAACAAACTTGTGTTCCGAAACCGACAGAACCCGTCCCAGCATGGTACCTCTGGCGACATTGGTCCCGAGTCGGGATAAAAGATCCTCCCCCTCCCAGACACCATCGACCGGTGCACGAATGATCAGATTCTCCAGTCGCTCGGTAAGCGTCTTCTCACGCTCCTGCAATGAGGCCAGTTGCTCCAGAAATGGAGTACTGTCTTCCTCGGTATCTTGAAGAGCACGGCGATACCGCCATTGCGTTTCCTCAATCTGGTGGCGAGTAATGAGAAGTTCCTGTTCCAGTTCCCGGTTTTGGAAACCAAGCAAGACTTGCCCCTTCTTTATTTTGTCTCCGTTATCAACCGCAACCTCAACCAACGCGCCCCCGGAGTGGGTAAACAACTGGTGAATGTCTGCCGACTGAACAACGCCCGAGGCTTTGACGCTGTGGGGAAGAGGAACGGTCAAAAAGCATAAAAGTATGGCTCCGATGGATGCGATGGATAACGTAATGGCCCTCGACCGGTTCCTCACCAGTCTCGGACTGGTGAGGAGGTATTTAAGCAATTTCTGACCGGGAATCAGGAGCCAGATAAAGGTCATCATGATGATCATCAGAACGCCGAGGCCCACCCAGATATCGGCAACCATGATGGTGATCACAGTCATAATAAATAGGCGGTAGAAGAAACTGAGAAATCCGTAAGACGAGAGCCAGAGTGCCTCAGACGGCGATCCGGCAGCGGGCTCCGATTTTTCGGTACCCAGGAGCCAGCGATCCATGTAGTAAAGCCATTGCTGGTTCGCCTTCTGATACAGGTTGGGAATGTCGACCGCATCAGCAAGCATGTAATAGGCATCGAAGCGCAGCAGCGGGTTGCCGTTAAACAGAAGGCTGGAAACGGACCCTGCAATCATCAGATTGAAGGCAAGACTATTGATGACGCCGGGCCCGGTGGACACCCAGACTAGCGCGGCAATGGCTGCAAAGAACAGTTCAACATACATACCCGCACCACCCACGAACACCCGGTGCCAACGGCTTCGCATGGACCAGCTTGAGCTGGCATCGATGTAGGGTAGCGGGGTAAAGACGATGAACATGATGCCCATCGTATGGACAGGCGCCCCGTATTTCTTGCAGACGATGGCGTGAGCCATCTCGTGGAAAATTTTGAGTACAAAGATGCTCAGATAGAGCAACGGGAGGTTGCCGAGAGTAAATATTCCCTGGCCCTGTTGCCAGAGCGTATCCCAATTCTCTAAAACGGTTTTACCCGCCAGTAAAACGACCACAAGCCAGACCAGAAACGAAAAGGTGCCGAAGAAGGGCGACAGGACCTTTCGCCAGAAATCCAGAAAACGGTTCGGATCCCACAGCGGAACACGGACGTACAGGAACGCCATTAACTTCCCGAGGTTTTCCCGAGTCTTCTGTTTCTGGTAGCGATCAAAAATCGCCTCGTTATTGGCCTTGGAACGAAAGAACAACAGGTTGGAATGATGCAGCTGCGACAGCATATGGATCACATCCTCCTGGCCGGGGGCCGATTCGGAGTGATCCCTGACGAATGTCTCCCACACCTCACCAACCGTTTCCTTCGGGTTCAGCCTGGAAACAAACTGATAGCCGACAGGCGTTATCCGGTAGTATTTCTCCGAGCCCAGTTCCTGAAGAACGTACCACTCCCTGCCCCGATAGATTTGCTTATGCACCCGCACGCTCGGCAACAGCCCGAGTCTGAGCTGCGCCACATCATGCCATGAGTCACTGAACGTTGCGGACATGTTCTACCACCAGAGCCAGAGTCTTACCCGATCAACCAAGCGATGACCAATCACCCACAGGACATTCCGGTTGCCCTTATCCACCTTCGCAAGCCCACCCATACCGGGACGCCACCAGGACTCTGCCGGAGCCTCAAAATCCGCCTTGAGCTGGAATGCGGGACCTGACTGGTCCTCAACGGTTGCCACTGGAATGATCCGACGAACGGTAAATGGAATACGGACATCGGGGCGACTCGCGAAGGTGAACTCGCCCCGATCACCCTCTTCGAGAAAGTGAATATCAATCTGGGGTACGGTCATGGTCATATACATCCCCTCAAGCCGGGCAATCTTATAAAGCGTATAGCCCTGACTGACAGACAGTCCCAGCAAGGACTGCCGATCTCCTTCAACAACCACACCGTCAAAAGGCGCTTTAACCTCAGCCTGTTCAAGATAAACCCCAAGACGCTGGAGTCTGGCCTCACTCTGGGCAACCCGGGCTTTGGCGATTTCGGTTTCCACCAGATCCATCAGAGCTCTGGCCCGATTGATCTCAGACTGGTTTCGAAGAAGATCCGCACGAACTTCCGACTGCTGCAGCAAGAGATCCTGCTGGTCCATCACCAACAGGACATCGTCTCGTTTGACCAGATCGCCGCTTGTAACTAACGCTTCATCTATTCGACCATCAAACGGCGCACCCGCAATTCGTATGCTGTCCGTGACCAGGCTGGCATTTCCCTCAACCCGATGCGGCAAAGTTCCAAAAATCCCGTATAGCAATAGCAAGGCAAAGACACAGGAGAAGGTCTTGATCCAGACATGCTCCGGCCCAACCAGCCAGGCAAGGCGTCGCCGAGAGCGTTTTAACCAGCGGGCCGGCAGCGGCTGTTCCAGCTCTCGCAAGTGACTCAGCCGGGGGTGAATAATTTGCAGCAGGAAGTGGAGTGACTCCATCACCTGTCTTGAAATCGGTTTCTCGTACCGAATCAACATCACGACCAAAGCGTCTCCGTCGTGATTTCCTTTCAGCGGTAGCGAAAAGACCGAGGTACACCCATGATCTGTCTGTAGTTGTCGATGGGCCAGCAAAATGGTGCCGGGCTCAGCCTCAGCGCCCTCCTGAACACTGATCGGCAAGTCTTGATCGGCCGCTTCTTCCATTGCAGCCTCAAAGCTCTTGATCAGTTCCGTTTTGCGTTCGAAGCGGTCCATATGACTGACCGCTCTCACTTTGAGATAGCTCCCCTCACTCCACCCTATGACGGCACGATCGATCTCATTACTGTGGCTCACCAGTCCGTTTGCCAGTGTGTAGGCAGCGGTTGAAAAGCGCGTTGATTGGTAAGCCTCGGCCATCAGATCGAGAAACGACAGGACAACCGGTGCGACGCCGTTATTCCTGTCATCCGGTTGACTGGTCGCATTGCATCCACTGCCGGGAATATCGGCGATCAGTTGAGCACGAACAATGATCTCGTTCAGCCGTTGCCTCGACTGAGGCTCAACTAGCAGAACCAGGAACCTATTCTCGAGACTGTTCAACTTCACCGCCACACGAATGAGACCGGCTGTTTCAGAGGGCATCCCAACGGCGAACTGTTTCGATTGCGCTTTTTTGACAAGACCGTCGAGCCACGGAGCACCAATGACTCGCTGCCGGTCCTCCGATTCCCCAAGAACCGCAGCAAGTTCGTGCAAGGCGTTGCCCCGGAACTCAACCACGAATGCAGACCGAGCCAGGCAGAGCGACAATACCGGGGGCAGAAAACGCTCCCAGAATTCGGAACCTATCTCCGAGGCCCCTCGAAGAGATACCAAGTCGTTGATAATAGACTGAGGGTCAGACATACAATGCCCCGAGTGCTATCACAACAAGACCCTTCCCCGGGTACCGGGTCGGATCATTCCATTGGGGTTGGCAATTTCGATTCGGATTCTCACCAGTCCGCTTGCAGGGTCCGCGACAGGCGCTACAAAGGTAACGACGCCCGTCACCTGACCAGCGCCATCAATATTGGCGGTCACTTCCTGGTCCGACTGCAGTAGACGTGCGAGTGCGTCGGGTACACTGGTCCGGAGAACGACCGAACGGAGATCCACCATGGTAATGACGGTTTCACCGGCAGATACCCATTCACCGTTGAATTTCTCTATCTTGGTGACCAGGCCGTCAATCGGCGCTTTCAGTGAGCGCTCCAGCAGTCGCTGAGCGGCGGTCTTGTATTCGAGTTCAGCGAGGGATTTCTGAACAAGGCTATTATCCAACTGTCCTTTCGCCTGGATCTTCTCGAGGCGCAATGCGTTCAGCTCGTCTTTACTGACCGTGCCGGTCGTCTCAAAAAGTTTGGACAGGGTCTGGTATTGCGCGGCAATGATCTTCAGCCGTTCGTTACCGGTATCCACTGCGGTGTTATCCTGCCAAACAAGGCGACGACGCTCCGCCTCAAATTTGGCGGACTGGCTTCGAAGTCTCAGCAGCACTCTACCCTTCGGGACAGATTCCCCTTCGGATACGGCGACCTCATCAATCAACCCATCCACAGGCAGCGCAAGGTCCCGCTCCTCAACCGGATAAACAACGCCTTCAAATTGCCGGAGTTCTGACGCAAACGCGCCAGGCTGCCCCGTCAGAACAAGCAGAGGGATGATCAACCTGAGGATGAGTCTTGTCGCAGGAAGGGTCCGGCAGCGATTGCTCCGATAGAAGCTGGAGTAAAACATGCGTACACACCAATGGAACTGTGCTGTGGCCACAGTAAAGAAAACAGGGAACGGGCTATATTCTTCCGAGCGTTTGAAGAAAGATGCGATGTCACGGGCTTCGCCCGCGACATCGCTGTTACCGCAGGCGGTTCAGTGAATGTTTTCAGCTTCTGCAGTAGACTCTTTTTCGCCTTCAGGTGACGCCGGCACGGTTGCCTCAGCACCTTCCCGCGTCAGCCCGGTTACACCGTCTTTGAGAAGAGACAGTCTTTCTATCTGCGCCAGTGAGGTCAGATGAGCGTAGATGGGGGCAAGATATCGGCGGGTACGGACATCCAGAATGGCATTATCCGACAGACTGTTCAGCCTTTCTTCGTTAATCACATAACAGCCGGTGATGTTCTTGACCTGGTTGTCCTGACGCACACGCATATTCAGCGGTGTAAACAGGTTCTGATGTGCCAGATACTTGCAAAACTCCTGGGTGAAAGCCTCCATTTGCTGAAGCTCCCCCAAATACCGTTTTACATTATCAATGACCTCGGTTGGTTCACCATCCTCGCCGAACAGCGGCTTACCTTCGTCGCGGCTGACCGTCTCACTTTCTTCGTCGATGCAAACCGTGTACTGGCCTTCGTCATTGACTTTCGCCAACGCGAACGGATATCGACGAATGATCGCAGGTACGTACGACGCCTGCCATTTACCATCGGCACCGACGAAAAGATTCTCGCCTTCGTTCAGGCCTAGCAAAACGACCGGTCGAAATTCGTCTTTGGTTTTATCTTCAATAAACACAATCGGGTAGACCGACGCAGCCCGGGCAAACTCATGAACCATGAGTGACGCAATGTGGAAATCCTTTGCGTAGCCAAAGCCCTCAATTGCTCTGATCTTCAGGTCTTTGTGTTGTTCTTTATTCACGGGTACGAGCTTTCTAAACATACGTTCTCCATTAACTTTTTTTCGGTCTATCACGGTTCGTGACTCGGGCAAGAATCCGTCCAAGGGTCCTTCCTGCCTGCCCATCAACGCATCGGATAATACCTATTATTATCTGACCGTACTACTTTTGCATACTTTTTGAGTGGGTTTTTTGTGTATCTTTGTAAAAACTTAGCCTTTATCGCTGGAACCGACACCAGTTTCACCAATACGAATACCGTATCGCTCGAACAAAGAGCCTTCTGCCAACTGCATCGCCACCAGTGCCAGCTGGTACCGTGCCAGTGACTCCGCGTACCGCTTCTGCGCCTCTATCCGCTCATCTTCCCGTTCGTACAGATCCCGCAGTCGGCTCTTGCCCGCCGCATAGCGCTGACGCTCCGACTCGTACAGCTCCCCGTAAATCTCCTGGTTGCGCGCCGCCAGGGTCAGGTCACCATGGGAGATCTCCAGTTGCGTTAACCGATTACGCAATTCATTGACAACACTCACCCGCACATCCCGAAGCTCAATATCCGCCTGCCGCTTACGGGCCTCGGCACTGGTCAGGGACCCCCGGCGTTTCAGATTCGTGCCCAGCGGCATACTGAACTCCAGTCCCACGTACCAGGTCGGATAGTCGTTCTGGTACGACTGATCCAGTGTGTCGCTGACACGATCACCCACCGCGCTGGTCCGATACCCCGTCACCAGGTCCAGCTGGTTCCGGTTCTCCTCGCCCGCCCGACGAACCTCCAGCGCCTGAATGTCCCGCTTCAGAACCGCACCCTGATAACCCGGCCATTGCGTCAGCACCTCGTCCGCATAGCGCTGGAAGTTCAGCGGCATCGGGAACGGATCGGTTTCCGGTCGATCCGTCGCCACAAACGTCAACCGGTCATACTCATCGTCGGACAGGCTCAGCAGCGTCTTCAGTTCGCTCTGGGCATCCCGCCACCGCTGCTCCTCCGCGTGCACCGCCGCCTCACTGTCCAACACCCGGGCCTCCGCTTCCAGCAGGGCCGTCCGAGGTTGCCGGCCGGCACGAACCTGTTCGGACGTCTCCTCCATGATGTTCCTGGCGTTGGCCAACGCGGACTGCTGTATTTCAATAAAACGCGTTGCCAGATGCAGGCGCCAGTACGCCCGCAAGGCCTCCGACGAGGCCCGCAGCAATTGCTCGTGGAATTCCCGCTCCACCACCTGCTGGCGCAGCTCCGCTTCCCGGATCCGGCTCTCGGCCACCCGGTTGCCAAACCCCTGCAGCAGCGGCTGCCGGATGCTCAGATTCAGGGACGCGACGAACTCCTCATTGTCCTCGTCACTCTGGGACAACAACGGAATCAGGTTGTTCTCCCGCTGTGTGCCCGACCAGCTCAGCACCAGTTCCGCCCCGGTCATCACCGGCACCCGAACCCCCGCTTCCACGTCGGCACTCTGTTCCTTGAACACATCCTGATTGCGGCGCTCGAAACTCGACAGCTTGTCCGAGGCCGAGTTCTGAACCTCCGTATCCGTGTAACGACCGTCCGCAAACAGCTCCGCCTGCAGCAGGCTCCGCTGCTGATCAACCTCACCCGACGCCACCTGCCGCTGCAGCCGGGCAAACAACGCCTGGCCGTTCCGACTGATCATCGACGTAATCAGACGGCGCTGATCCAGAGCCACCTCATCGTTGGCAAACGGCGCAACCGTGGACTCTGACGCCCAAACGCCCGGCACACCCAACCCAAACCCTGCCGTCGCCGTGACCAGCAATACCCGGGACATTGGCACTTTTTTCATTCGTTTCCCCTGACTCTCTTCGTTCGCAGTTTTAGGCCGTCATAAACCCCGTTTCCGGGGCTCTTTTCAGAGCCCCGTTAAAACACCAGTTCAAAATCATCAATGAACACGTCGTACAGATTGGGATTGTCGAGCAGTTCCCCGGTTACCCGGGGCTGCAGACCCGGAACCTGACCCAGGACTGACGACAGGCCCTGGCCCGCCGACAGGTTGTAACCCGGCGTGCCGACACCCTGGCTGGACAGCCAGGCGTCCCAGTCGCCCTGCAGACCAAACAGGCCCACCCGGGACGGTTCCGACTCGTCCTCGTCGTCCTCGGCCTCCGAGTCAGCCTCCGCCTGAGACAGACTCTCCAGGCGGCCCCGGATCAGGCCATCCACCTCGGCCCAGGTCTCCTCAATCAACGCATCCACTGACACACCTTCCCGCCCGGGCACACCATCCCGGAACACCAGACCAACCTGGGCTTCAAAGACCTCGACCGGCAGCTCAAGCGGATCCAGCGCGCTCGCGCCCGACTGATTACCCGCACTGACCAGATGCAACACCAGGGTGCCGTCGCTCACCTCGAACAGGTGGCCGTCTCCCTCGATCACCAGGTTCAGGACATCCGACAGGCCGTTGACCGAGACCACCGAGTCCACATCCACCCTCAGTGGTGACGGCACCAGACCCGCGACCGTCCCGGCCAGCTGGCCCGCCTCAAGCCCCCTGAGCGCAAAGCCCTCTGCGTTCACCGTCAGCGCCTTCGCCCGCACGTTCACCCCCGAAGGCACCGCTTCGCCGATCAACTGACCGCTGGCGCTGGTCAGCGACACCGCACCGCGGCTCGCTGACAGACCGGTAATCCGGATGTCGTCCTCCGCCCGGATATCAACATCACCCAGCGAGCTCACCGAACTGCCTTCGCCAAAGGTTACCGAATCGGCCTGCAGCTCAAGGTCGCCGAACGTCGGAACCGGCAGACGGTAGGTGCCTCGCAACGTCGGACTGAACGTCCGAACCTCGGCACCGGCCTCCAGACTCAGGGCGCCCTGCGCCTGCAGGCGATTCTCGCCACCGGACCACTCGTGCGAACCGGCAATGACCAGATCCGACGACGTCTGCAACTGGAAACGGCCCAGGCCCATTACCGAACTGTCCAGCAGAACCAGAGCATCAGAGGTATTGGTGAGGAACACATCGCCCTGGTCAACCGACAGGGACAGGACGTTGACCTCTGTCTGGAGAGGTTGAGCCTCGGTGCCGATTCCGGTAGATGCGTTGATATCCAGACGTTCTGCACGAATGAACGAAGCGCTGCTAATCGTAGTGATCGCGCCCGTACCATCAATCACCAGGTTTCCGGTTACGTCCAGCTCGCCCTCCAACTCGGTGGCGCCAGCCACTGTCAACGTGACATCAGCAGCACCGGTGTAATCACCTCCGATCGTCAGATCGCCGCCCACATCTAGGCCGGAGGTGCCGTCGATGGCGAAGGTGCCGTCGAGAGTAGTGCCGGCATCGGTCTCCAGTGCCAGCTTGCCGCCGATAGTCACATCACCCGTGATGGTGACCGCTGCACCGGCTTCGATGGTGGCATCGCCCGCGACATCCACCTGGTTCGTCAGCGTGATCGCATCCGTACCGGTGATCAGCAGATCATTGATGACGACCAGCGTGCCATCCAGATCAGTGGTGCCAGTCACGGTCAGCGTGACTTTGTCGCGACCAGTGAAATCGCCAGTGATGGTCAGATCGCTCGCGTTCTCCTCACCGCCAACCTTCAGCTCGGACGTGCCGCCGATGGCGAAGGCGCCGGTCAGGGTTGTACTGTCCACACTCTCCAGCAGCAAGCTGCCGTCGATGTCGGTGCTGCCGGTGATCGCGATGCTGTCGCTGCCGCGGAGGGTGGCATCGCCGCTGACCTTGACGGTGTCATCCAGCGTGATCGCACCAGTACCTTCGATGACCAGGTTGCCGGTCACATCCAGCTCACCGTCCAGCTCCGTTGCGCCTGCCACTTTCAGCCTGACGTTGTCGCGACCGGTGTAGTCACCGGCAATGGCCAGGTTTTCACCGACCGTCAGACCCGAGGTGCCACCCACAGAGACGGTGCCGGAGAGCTCAGTGTTACCCGCACTGTCCAGATCCAGACTGCCACCCACATCCAGCAACCCGGCCACGCTCACCGACGAACCCCCGTTCAGTGCCATGTTGCCTGTCGCCGACACGCTATTGCCCAGCGTGATCGCACCAATACCGTCGATCATCAGATCGTTGGTCACAGCCAGGCTGCCATCCAGCGTTGTACTGCCGGTGACATTCATGGTGGTGCTGTCCTTGCCGGTGAACGTGCCTGTGAGCTCCAGCGCACTGTCCGTGCTCTCCTCACCAATATTCAGCATGCTGGCACCGGTTACATCGAAGGTGCCGGTCAGCGCGGCAATACCAACGCTGTCCAGATCCAAAGCTCCGCCTACAGTGAAGGCATTCTCACCGCTATTGGTGATGGCCGTGGTGCCGACTACGTCAATCGTCACTTTAGCCCCACCGGTGTAGTTGCCATCGATCACCAGGTTATCGCTGACCGTCAGATCAGAAGTGCCCGCAATATCCAGGATGCCGGTCAGCGTAGTGTTGCCAACGCTGTCCAGATCCAAGTTGCCGTCAACATCCAGCGAACCGTTCAGGCTGACACTCGCTTTGCCGTTAATCGTGGCGTTACCCGTTGCTGTGACAGTGTCCGCCAAGGTAATAGCACCGGCACCAGTCAATCTCAGTGCATTGGTCACATCCAACGTGCCATCCAGCGTGGTGCTGCCAGTGACATTGATGGTTGTGCTCTCCTTGCCGGTGTAGCTGCCGTCAATCGCCAGGTCACCGCCGACATTCAGATCAGATAGGCCCGCGACATCCAGAGTTCCTATCAGCGTGGTAGTGCCATCGCTGTCCAGATCCAGCGCACCACCGACGACCACATCGCCGGTCATGGTAACTGCTGCACCGCCGTCAAGGGTCGCATCGCTCGCCACATCAAAGATGATGCCTTCAGCCTCACTGCCCAGTCGGATCACACCGTCTCCATTGAGCACAAACGTGCTGGCATCGTTGACGTCGTCATCACCCACGGTGAACGAACCGTCGATCGCGGTCGCACCGGTGACATCCAGCTCGACATTGCCCAGCCCGGTGTAAGTGCCGTCTACAACCAAGCTACTAATGTTGGTTTCGTCACCCACGGTCAAAAGACTCGTGGCTGTTACGTCGAACCTGCCGGTCAGCGTGGCGGTACCCGCACTCGCTAGATCCAACGAAGCCCCGGCCGTGAAAGCATCCTCACCGGTATTCGTGATGGCCGTGATTCCAGTCACATCGATGGTGATATCACCGCCACCCGTGTAGTCACCAATCATCGACAGATCACCGCCGGCAGTCAGCTTCGATTCACCGGTAGCGGCTACAGTCGCGGTCAACATAGTATCTAGGGCGCTGGTCAGTTCCAGATTCCCACCAGCGGAAATGACCCCATCGTTGACCTCAATATTTCCTCCGGTCGAAGTCACTTCAAGGTTACCGTTGACCGCATCAAGGCTCGCACTATTGCTCAAAGTGATATTGCCACTGGCGAGCAATTGCACATCGCCATTCGCTGCCTGGACCAGCGCATCCTCTGCAACAGTGATCGCTGCTGCGCCGAGTACAAGGTCACCACCGGCCATCGTCTGAAGATCACTTTGCTCATCAACAACAGGCCCTGAGAGATCGCTCACGGCATTCGCCAGAGACGCATCCTCCTGCACTCGCTGTGAAGTCACGCTGACCTGACCGACGGTCACCGACGTGGTGTCGTACAGATACATGCCTTCAGTTTCGGCATGGGCGGAGACAGTGAATACGTTAGTCTCGATCCGGTTGGTTTCGGATCCAACTCCGGCTCCCGCATTCATCAGCAGGCCGGCAGCGACGATGTTCACTGTCCCGGAGGACTGATCGCCTTCGCTGACGTGTGCATCGATTATTGAGCCGCCCGCAACCAGGGCAACCTTGCCCGCCGAGGAAGACGCGCCGACGCTGATCGACGCAACCTGGATATCACGACCGGCTTCGAACCTGACGTTACCGCTACCCACGGAGGTAACCGTGGCGTCTGCCGCCATCACGATATCCTGCCCTGCGTCCACTTCAATGCTGGAGTCAGAAGTCGTGTTAAGGATATTGGCCAGGCCCGCCAGATTGACATCTCCCGCGGCCAGCAGGCTGATATGGCCCGAACCGCCACGAACAAGGCCCCGGACATCCAGATTGCCATCAGTGTCGTTATCGCCGCGCGCCTGCAGCCTTACATTGCCGCTACCCACCGCGCTGACCGCAACGTTCTGTGCATCACCGTCCGGATTGGCAATGAGGCTTCCCGCTTCGATCACGATAGAGCCTGTACCGCCGGTAACCGCTCGGCTTTGACGACTGTCTATAACGACAGACTCTGTACTATCAGGATTGATCGAAGACCCATCTGCAAGCACCCGACTTACGGACACTGGGCCAACGTTATCAAGCGTCAGAGCATCGTATTCGTTGATGAAGACACCGGCGGAGGATGCGCTTGCGGTCAGGATATCGACGCGGGTATCGAGCGCATTGGTAAAGGTGCCGTCGTTGCCAATGCCGTTAGCCGCCTGAAGCCGGAGGTTATTGGCACTGACATCGATATGGCTCTCGCCGCCGTCCAGAATAGACTGTGCGACAAGGCTCACATCGGCGCTGCCGGCATCGAGGCTACTCACGGTCAGGTCACCGGAGGTCGCCTGGTACCGAATATTGCCGGCATTGGTCAGTGTCCGGGTTCCGTCTGCCATGGTGACATCGCCACCGGCTAGCAGATCAATGGACTTTCCATCGGCTTGGGTTGCGATCGTGGCGTTCTGGGCAATGTTCTGCCCGGCATCCAGACTGATATGGCCGCCGGTGCTCGATACCGCGGCATTCAGCTCCAGATCAGACTCCGCACCACCGACCTTCATCAGCAGGTTGCCCGCTGCCGACACCACACCACCCTCGGCTTCAGTGGTCAGACTGCCCTCACCAGTAATCAGCACCAGAGCACCGGCACTGCTTACCTCCGACAGCGCCACGTCTGTCGTTTGTGTCAGGGTCACCCCGTCCGCAGCCACCTGATGGACGTTGATTGCATCCAGACTGCCCAGAATCAGGCTGTCGGTTTCAACCAGGTACAGTCCACTCGCCCCGGCAACATCCGCTGCCAGTCGGTTCACCTTGGTTTCCAGAGCATCGGCCCCGGTACCGGCGCCTTCGTCGGCGCCATTACCGGTCGTGACCAGGCGCAGCTCGTCCGCCGTCACATTCACCGCCGCGCCGTTGGCGTCGCTGATGCTGCCCGCCATCAGGCTCACACTGCCACCGGTGCTCAGCGCACCCAGCGCCAGCGTTTCTGTCGCCACATAACGGACGTTACCGCTACCCGCCGAGGTGGTCGCTTCCCCGGCCATCGCAATGGCGTTGGCCTGCACATCAAGGGTGCCCGTGCCCGAGGTCGTCACATCACCCGAGGCCGCCTGGGTCAGCGTACCCGTAGCCAGCAGGCTGAGATGACCGCTGCCGGCATCCAGCTCCGCATTCAGCGTCAACGCACCGGTAACATCCAACCGCACGTTACCACTACCATCGGCCACCACGGCCGCACGGCTGTCGGAACCCGCATTAAGGGTCAGATCCCCACCGGTAACGAGCACGATCGCACCATCCGAGTCCGCGGTGGTGCGCACGTCCTCCAAAGCGCTGTTCTGAGTAATGATGTTCGCCTCGGCATTCACACGGCTGACGTCAAAGTCCACCGCATCGACCACCAGGGCATCGCGCTCGGTGACGAACACTCCACCGGTGCCGGCACCGACCGCCAACGTGCTCACCCCGGTCTCAATGGCGTTCGAGCCGCTACCCACACCGGCACCGGCCTGCAGAATCAGGTCGGTCGCCGTGACATTCACGCTGTCGTTATCGTCGGCATCAACAATCGCCCCCATTGTCGCCAGCACAGCAACATGGCCGCTGCCGGCACTGATGCTGCGCAGCGCCACCGAATCACTGGCTTCCACACGCACATTGCCATCGGTACTGGTGATACCGGTGCCTGCGGCCATAGTGACATCGCCACCGGCCAGCACATCCACACTCTTGCCAGCGCCGCCGGCTGTGATACCCGCGTTCTGCAACAGATCCCGACCGGCATCCAGACTGACGTGGCCGCCGGTGCTCGATACCGCGGCATTCAACACCAGATCGGAGTCCGCGCCAGCAGCCTTCAGCAGCAGATTGCCCGCTGCGGTGATTTCACCGTTGGTAGCGAGCGTCTCAATGCGACCCGCCGCTGTACTCAGCACCAGGTGACCCGCCGACGCCAGATCGCCCAGAGCGTCATCGGTGAGCGCCAAATCGGTGTCATCAGCACCAACCCGGTTAATGGTGATGGCGCTCAAAGTTCCGACGCTGATGCTGTCCGCTTCGGTGAGGAACAAGCCGCCCGTGGCGGTGCCCGAAACGCTCGCAGCTAGTCGGTCGACGTCGATTTCCAGAGCATCATTGCTTGTGCCAACACCCTGGCCGTCATCCGTGCCTGTGGTGACAATCCGTAGCTGATTCGCCGATACGTTCATCGCCATGTCGTTGCTATCAGTAATGCTGGCAGCGCTAAGACTGACATTACCACCAGTACTGAGGGCACCCAGGGCCAAGGTGTCGGTCGCCACATAACGGACGTTGCCGCTGCCCGCAGAGGTGACCGCTTCCCCGGCCATCGCAATGGCGTTGGCCTGCACATCAAGGGTGCCCGTGCCCGAGGTCGTCACATCACCCGAGGCCGCCTGGGTCAGGGTACCCATGGCCAACAGGCTGAGATGACCGCTGCCGGCATCCAGCTCCGCATTCAGCGTCAACGCTCCGGTGACATCCAACCGCACGTTACCGCTGCCATCGGCCACCAGGGCCTCACTGCTGTCGGAACCTGCATTAAGGGTCAGGTCCCCACCGGTCACGAGCACGATCGCACCCTCCGAGTCCGTGGTGGTTCGCACGTCTTCCAAAGCGCTGTTCTGAGTAATGATGTTCGCCTCGGCATTCACACGGCTGACGTCAAAGTCCACCGCATCGACCACCAGGGCATCGCGCTCGGTGACGAACA